>NZ_JAPFEA010000033.1 GCF_026169115.1 Intestinimonas sp.
GGCCACACCTATCAGAAGGAAGTGGTGGAGGCCGTGACCCAGGGCAACAAGGACGGCGTCCTGGAGCAGAAGCCCACTCTGGTCAACCTCCAGTGCGACATCGACCATCCCACCCAGGCCATGGCCGACATGCTGCACATCATCCATGAGTTCGGCGGCGTGGAGAACCTGAAGGGCAAGAAGCTGGCCATGACCTGGGCCTACAGTCCCTCTTACGGCAAGCCCCTCTCCGTGCCCCAGGGCATCATCGGTCTGATGACCCGCTTCGGCATGGACGTGGTCCTGGCCCATCCCGAGGGCTACGAGGTCATGCCCGAGGTGGAGGAGGTGGCCAAGGCCAACGCCGCCAAGTCCGGCGGCACCTTCACCAAGACCAGCTCCATGGCGGAGGCCTTCCAGGACGCCGACATCGTCTATCCCAAGAGCTGGGCCCCCTTCGCCGCCATGGAGAAGCGCACCGACCTGTACGCCCAGGGCGACGCCGAGGGCATCAAGGCCCTGGAGCAGGAGCTGCTGGCCCAGAACGCCGAGCACAAGGACTGGTGCTGCACCGAGGAGCTCATGAAGACCACCAGGGACGGCAAGGCCCTGTACCTCCACTGCCTGCCCGCCGACATCAACGACGTCTCCTGCAAGGATGGCGAGGTGGAGGCCAGCGTGTTTGACCGCTACCGCGACCCCCTCTATAAAGAGGCATCTTTCAAGCCCTACATCATCGCTGCTATGATCTTCCTGGCCAAGGTGAAGGACCCTCAGGCCACCCTGAAGGCCCTGGAGGAGCGTGGCGCCGCTCGTTGGTTCCAGAAGTAAAGCTGTATTTTTGGCTGCGGGCTCTTTCCCGGCCCCCAGCCTGATATTCTCCCCATCCATTTCTGACCTCCCTTTCCTCCACGGACCCGCCCGCCTTGATTAGAACATGTTCTGTCTTTGCGGGTGGGTCTGCTGTTTTCCGGGGAGTTCCGCGGTAGAACGCTTGGGCGCGCCAAAAGGCGCGGCATGCGTTGCTGCCCTAAGTCTGAACAGGTTTGAAAAAACGAGGTGCAATATCATGGGTAAACGTATCGTGATCGCCCTGGGCGGCAAGGCCCCAGGGCAGCGATGCTGCCCCGGGGACCCCAAATGATTTCACATGCTCGGCGGAAGTGAATTCCGCCTGCGCCAAAGGTCTGCCTGCGGCAGACCGTTTGTGCGCGCCAAAAGGCGCGGCGCGCGTTGCCGCCCTATGACGAACCATATTTGAAAAAACAGAACGAGGTGCAATACTATGGGCAAGCGTATCGTGATCGCCTTGGGCGGCAATGCTCTGGGCGACAACCTTCCAGAGCAGATGATCGCTGTGAAGCAGACGGCCAGGGCCATCGCTGACCTCATCCAGGAAGGCCACGAGGTGGTCATCGCCCACGGCAACGGCCCCCAGGTGGGCATGATCCAGAAAGCCATGACGGAGCTCACCCGCTCCGAGCCCGAAAAGTACATCCCCTGCCCGCTGTCTGTCTGCGTGGCCATGAGTCAGGGCTACATCGGCTATGACCTTCAGAATGCCCTCCGGGAGGAGCTTCTGGACCGGGGCATCCAGAAGGGTGTGGCCACCGTCCTCACCCAGGTGGAGGTGGACCCCGCCGACCCCGCCTTTGCCCATCCCACCAAGCCCATCGGCGCCTTCATGACCAAGGAGGAGGCCGACAAGATGGTGGCCGAGCGGGGCTATGACGTCATTGAGGACGCCGGCCGGGGCTACCGCCGGGTGGTGGCCTCTCCCAAGCCGGTGTCTATCGTGGAGATCCAGTCCATCCGGGACATGGTAGAGGCCGGCCTGGTGGTGGTGGCCTGCGGCGGCGGCGGCATCCCTGTCTTCCAGACGGAAGGCTACCATCTGAAGGGGGTCGCTGCCGTCATCGACAAGGACTTTGCCGCCTGCACTCTGGCCCAGCAGCTGGATGCCGACTGCCTTATCATCCTCACCGCTGTGGAGAAGGTGGCCATCCACTTCGGCAAGCCCGACGTGCAGTGGCTCTCCGAGCTCACGCCGGCCCAGGCCGAAGCGTACATGGACGACGGGGAATTCGCCCCCGGCTCCATGCTGCCCAAGGTCCAGGCCGCCGTCCAGTTTGCCCGGTCCAAGGAGGGGCGCACCGCCCTCATCACCCTCCTGGAGAAGGCCAAGGACGGCATCGAGGGCAAGACGGGCACCCTCATCCAGCAGTAACAAGCACAAATAAAAGCCGCTGCGCTCCGGTCTCTCTGACCTGGAAAGCAGCGGCTTTTTGTGTGGGAAGGGGGGATCACTTCTCCTGGATGTACTTGTGGATGGCGGCGGCGGCCTGCTTGCCGGCTCCCATGGCCAGGATGACGGTGGCCGCGCCGGTGACGGCGTCGCCGCCGGCGTAGACCCCCTCCCGGCTGGTGAGGCCGTCTTCCCCGTTGGTGACGATGCAGCCGTGCTTGTTGGTCTCCAAGCCGGGGGTGGTGGAGCGGATGAGAGGGTTGGGAGAGGTGCCGATGGACATGACCATGGTGTCCACTTCCAAAACAAATTCGCTGTCGGGGACGGGCACCGGACGGCGGCGGCCGGAGGCGTCTGGCTCGCCCAGCTCCATCTGGATGCACTTCATGCCTCTGACATGGCCGGTCTCATCCCCCAGGACCTCCACTGGATTGGTGAGCAGGCGGAAAATGATGCCCTCCTCCTGAGCATGCTCGACCTCTTCCTTTCGGGCGGGGAGTTCGTCCATACTGCGGCGGTAGACGATGTAGACGGTCTCGGCCCCCAGGCGCTTGGCGCAGCGGGCGGCGTCCATGGCCACGTTTCCGCCGCCCACCACGGCCACGGCCCGGCTCTTGGCAATGGGGGTGCGGCTGTCGGGGCGGTAGGCTTTCATCAGGTTCACCCGGGTGAGGTACTCGTTGGCGGAGTAGACCCCGCTGAGACTCTCGCCGGGGATGCCCATGAAGGAGGGGAGACCGGCGCCGGAGGCCAGATAGACGCACTCGTAGCCCATGTCCTCCATGAGCTCGTCCACGGTGAGGACCTTACCGATGACCATGTTGGTCTGGAATTCCACGCCCATCTCCTCCAGGGTGGCGATCTCCCTGCGGACCAGCTCCTTGGGAAGGCGGAACTCGGGGATGCCGTAGACCAGCACGCCGCCGGGGGTGTGGAGGGCCTCAAAGACGGTGACGGCGTAGCCCAGCCTGGCCAGGTCGCCGGCGCAGGTGAGGCCGCTGGGGCCGGAGCCCACCACTGCCACCTTGTGGCCGTTGGGTGCGGCCTTTTTCGGGGCCTCATGAGCATGCTCACGATGCCAGTCGGCCACGAAACGCTCCAGACGGCCAATGGCCACCGGCTCGCCCTTGACGCCCCGGACGCATTTGCCCTCGCATTGGCTCTCCTGGGGACAGACCCGGCCACAGACGGCGGCCAGGGTGGTGGAGCGTTCCAGGACCTCGTAGGCCCCGGCGAAGTCCTCCTCAGCCACCCTGCCAATGAAGGCAGGGATGTCGATGCCCACAGGGCAGCCGCTGTGGCAGGGCTTCTTGGGGCAGCCCAGGCACCGTTTGGCCTCCTCCACGGCCATCTCCGCCGTGTAGCCCAGAGCCACCTCGTCAAAATTGTGGCTGCGGATCTCAGGGTCCTGGCTGGGCATGGGACACTTTGTCAAACTCATATTGGCCATGGTCAGCGTACCTCCTGGTTCAAAAGATTGCAGGCTTCCTCCCGGGCGTGGGCCTCGAAGTCCTTATACATGGCGCCGCGATGGATGGCCTCGTCAAAATCCACCTCGAAGCCGTCGAACTCCGGCCCATCCACACAGGCGAACTTGGTCTTGCCGCCCACGGTGAGACGGCAGCCGCCGCACATGCCGGTGCCGTCGATCATGACGGGGTTCATGGAGACCACCGTCTTCACGTTGTACTTTTTGGTGACGGCCACCACGAACTTCATCATGACCAGGGGGCCGATGGCGATGACCTCGTCGT
This sequence comes from Intestinimonas sp., assembly GCF_026169115.1. Classification (GTDB taxonomy): domain Bacteria; phylum Bacillota; class Clostridia; order Oscillospirales; family Oscillospiraceae; genus Intestinimonas. The sequence continues at coordinate 3,979 of NZ_JAPFEA010000033.1, forward strand.
ACTGCTCGCCGGCCTGGATGAGGGCTTCCAGCGCAGTGGTGACCAGGCCCTTTTCTCCGGCGCTGCCGTCGTCGCTCATGAGGACGAACTTGTCGCTGCAAGCGCGGAACTCCTCCTCCAGGATGACCAGGTCCCGATTCCGGAAGCCCACTACGCTGTGGACCTGGGCGCCCCGTTCGTGGAGGGCCTTGGCCACCGGCAGGGCGATGGCGCAGCCGACGCCGCCCCCCACCACGCAGACCTTTTTGAGCCCGTCCAGCTCGCTGGCCTTGCCCAGGGGCCCCACAAAGTCGTGGAGGGAGGCGCCCTCCTCCAGGGCGTTGAGCTCCATGGTCCCCGCGCCCACCACCTGGAAGATGACGGTGACGGTGCCCTTCTCCCGGTCGTAGTCGGCCACAGTGAGGGGGATGCGCTCAGAATCGGCCCCCGCTCTCAGAATGACAAACTGACCGGGCAGGGCTTTCCTGGCGATGAGGGGGGCTTCCACCACCATTTTGGTGACGGTGGGGTTCAGGGATGTTTTTTCCACGATACGGTACATGATGTGCTCCTCCCTTGATCGAATGATGAGCTGGGAAAAAAGAAAAGCAACCGCCGTAACCAGCCCGTGCGCCAAGCACTCCGTTACAGCCGCTGCCATGCATTTCTCTGACGCACATTTTAGCACATCTCATTGTAAAAGAACAGTTGAAAATTCGACCAGCGGGAAAAATTATGAGAATGCACAAATTATAGTGGGAAAGACTGTGCGATTTTCCGGGACATGGAGGAAAGAAGAGGGACAGACATAAGAAAAATTGCTGAAATCACTTGCGTTTCCTGCCGGCATATTGTATGGTATAAATAAGATATGTCCTACGTTTGCTGGGACGATTTTTTAAGGGGTGAAACATAGGATGTTGTGGAAGAAAGCAGCGGAGCTGACCCCGACCCCTCTGGAACACTGCATGGGCGGCGCGGGGACCGTCATGATGGAGCGGCTTCTGGACGCGCCGGCGGAGATGCTGGGAAAGGGTCGGGCTTATGTGCGCCACACCCTGGCGCCGGGGGTGTCCATCGGAAGGCACACCCATGAGGGAGAGATGGAGTCCATGGTCATCGTGCAGGGCCGGGCCCGACATGTCATCAATGGGGAAGTGCAGCTTCTGGAGACGGGGGACCTCATTGCCGCCATGCCGGGGGACACCCATGAGATCGCCTGTCTGGGGGAGGAGCCGCTGGTGCTCATCGCCCAGGTGCTCTATGAATAAGGGGGAGATGGAGATGGAAGAACGGATCAGTACATTGGCGCTGGAGCGATGGCCTCTGCCCGACCAGGAGAAGGTGGCGGCGGCTCTGGCCGCCGAGGCCGAGCGCAGCCAGCGGCAGATCGTGGTGCTGGACGACGACCCCACCGGGGTCCAGACCGTCCATGATGTGAGCGTTTACACCGACTGGACGCCGGAGAGCATCCGCCGGGGTTTTGAGGAGCCGGGGAAGCTCTTCTTTATCCTCACCAACAGCCGTGGACTCACCGTGGCCGAGACCACCCGGGTCCACCGGGAGATCGCCCGGAACGTGGCCGATGTGGCCGCCGAGCTGGGTCGGGCCTACCTCATCGTCAGCCGGGGGGATTCCACCCTCCGGGGCCACTATCCTCTGGAGACCGAGCTGCTCTCAGAGGTCTTCCGGAAGGAGACCGGCAGGACGGTGGACGGGGAGATCCTGTGCCCCTACTTCAAGGAGGGCGGCCGCTTCACCCTGGATAACGTCCACTATGTTAGGTACGGCGATGAGCTGGTGCCCTGCGGCCAGACCGAATTCGCCGGAGACGAGACCTTCGGCTATCAGAACAGCGCCCTGCCCGCCTACATTGAGGAGAAGACGGATGGGAAGTGCCGGGCGGAGGATGTGACCTGCATCTCTCTGGAACGCATCCGGGCCCTGGACTACGAGGGCATCGAGGCCCAGCTGGAGGCGGTGCGGGACTATGGCCGCATCATTGTCAACGCCGTGGACGACAGCGACGTGAAGGTGGTGGCCACCGCCCTTTACCGGGCCATGGCCAAGGGCCGGAACTATACGGTCCGCTGTGCCGCCGCCCTGGTGAAGGCCCTGGGCAATATCTCTGACCGTCCCCTCCTCACCCGCGCGGAGATGGTGACCCGGGACTCCGACCACGGCGGCATCATCGTGGTGGGCTCCCACACCAAAAAGACCACCGCCCAGCTGGAGGCCCTCAAGGCGGTGGAGGAGATTGAGTTTATTGAGATGAACAGCGATCTGGTCCTCACTCCCGGCGCGCTGGAGGCCGAGGCCGCCGCCATCACCGCCCGGTGCAGCGAACTCATCGCCCAGGGGAAGACCTGCTGCGTCTCCACCAAGCGGGCGGTTCTCACCCTGGACGGCGACACCCCGGAGGAGGCCCTTCTCCGCAGCGTCCGCATCAGTGACGCCGTTCAGAGCTGCGTGGCCGGTCTGACGGCGGCCCCCGCCTTCGTGGTGGCCAAGGGCGGCATCACCAGCAGCGACGTGGGGGTCAAGGCCCTGCGGACCAGACGGGCCTGGGTGCTGGGCCAGATCCGCCCCGGCATCCCCGTCTGGCGCACCGATGAGGAGAGCCGCTTCCCCGGCGTGCCCTATGTCATCTTCCCCGGCAACGTGGGGGAGGAGACCACCCTACGGGAGGCCGTGGAGCTCCTGCTGGGCTGAGGGCGCAGGAATCAGAAGGACCCCGCTCCCATTTTTTCCTGTCCGGCTGCGGACTTCTCTTTCTCGTCGGGGTATGCTATACTGTCTGAGATCGCAGAAGCCCGATGGAGGAGACCGTATGAAGCCTATTCTATTGATCGAAGACGATGCCGCCCTTGGCCGCGGCGTGGCGCTGGCCCTGGATGCTGCGGACCGGGAGCTTCAGGTCGCCCGAACCCTTGGGGAGGGCCGGACGCTCTGGCAGCGGCAGAACTGGGCCCTCATCATTCTGGATGTGAACCTGCCCGACGGCAGCGGGCTTGATTTCCTGGAGGAGGTTCGCCAGACCAGCGCGGTCCCCGTGCTGATTCTGACCGCCAACGACCTGGAGAGCGACCAGGTGGCGGGGCTGGAGCTGGGGGCGGACGACTATGTGACCAAGCCGTTTTCGCTGGCGGTGCTTCGGGCCAGAGTCAATAACCTGCTTCGCCGAGGGGCGGCCCCTGCCGGACGGGCCGTGGTGGAGCTGCCGCCCTTCTCCTTCGATTTTGACGCCATGGTCTTTGCCCGGAGTGGAGAGGGCATCGAGCTTTCCAAAACGGAGCAGCGGCTTCTGCGGCTATTGGTGGAGCACCGGGGGCAGACCCTGACCCGGGAGCAACTGCTGGACCGTGTGTGGGACGGCGGGGACTTCGTGGATGAAAACGCCCTGTCCGTAGCGGTGCGCCGTCTGCGCTCCAAGCTGACCGACGCCCCCATCAAGACCGTATACGGCCTGGGCTATACCTGGGAGGTCAAGTGAGATGCTGTCCTATTTCCTTGGAGCCCTGGGCCTGGGCGGGATCGGGTTCGGCCTGTTTCACTGGTATCTCAGCCGCCGGACGCTCCGGCGGCTGGACGATATGCTGACCGCCGCCATCGACGGTTCCTTTCAGGAGGGGGTCTTTGATGAGTCCGCCGTCTCCGCGCTGGAGACCAAGATGGCCCGGTTTTTGAATGGCTCTGCCATCTCCACCCGGAACCTGGCGGAGGAGCGGGCCGCCATCCAGGCTCTGCTCTCCGACCTCTCCCATCAGACGAAAACACCCATCGCCAACATCCTCCTCTATACCTCGCTGCTGGCGGAGGGGGAGCTGCGCCCCCAACAGACGGAGCAGGCCGCCATGATCCAGGCCCAGAGCGAAAAGCTGGCCTTTCTGATCCAGACGCTGGTGCGGGCCTCCCGGCTGGAGACCGGCGTGTTCACCATGTCGCCGGTGCGCCGCCCCCTGTGCGCTCTGTTGGAGGAGGGGACGGCACAGGTCGGGCAGCTTGCGGCGGAAAAAGGGCTCTTGCTGACCGTGGAGCCCACAAAGGCCGCCGCCTGTTTTGACCCGAAGTGGACCGCCGAGGCCCTGGGCAATGTGGTGGACAACGCCATCAAATATACGCCGCCCGGCGGGAGCATCCGCCTGTCCGTCCGGGAGTTTGAGCTGTTCTGCGCGGTGGAGGTGGCCGACGACGGTCCCGGCATCCCTGAGGAGGAGCAGGGGGCCGTCTTCCACCGCTTCTACCGTGGAAAAGCCGTCCGGGAGCAGGAGGGACTGGGCATCGGGCTGTACCTGACCCGGGAGATCCTGTCCCGGCAGGGGGGCTATATCAAGCTCCGCTCCAAGCCGGGACAGGGCTGCCGGTTCTCTCTGTACTTGCCCAGGGAGTAGTGTACCCCGGGCAATTCTTACAGAAGTGATAGAGTTCGGAAAGATTGTGGAAAGATTGTTTTGGTAAAGTGGGGGCTGTGGAGGACACAGTCCTCACTTTTTCCGTGAAGGAGCGGTTATGATGACTGTTTTACAGACCAAGGACTTGAAGAAATACTACGGCGCAGGGGACACCCTTGTGAAGGCCCTGGACGGCGTGGACCTCAGCGTGGAGAGCGGGGAGTTTGTGGCCATTGTGGGCACCTCCGGTTCCGGCAAATCCACCCTGCTGCACATGCTGGGGGGCCTGGACCGGCCCACCTCCGGCTCCGTCACCGTGGACGGACAGGAGATCTTCTCCCTGAAGGACGAGGCCCTGACCATCTTCCGGCGGCGGAAGATCGGCTTTGTGTTCCAGGCATACAATCTGGTGCCGGTGCTCAGCGTGTATGAGAATATCGTGCTCCCCATCCAGCTGGACGGCGGCACGGTGGACAAGGACTATGTGGACCGGATCATCGCCACCTTGGGGCTGGGCCATAAACTGAATAATCTCCCCTCCCAGCTCTCCGGCGGCCAGCAGCAGCGGGTGGCCATCGCCCGGGCCCTGGCCACCAAGCCCGCCATCCTGCTGGCGGACGAGCCCACCGGCAACCTGGACAGCAGGACCAGCCAGGATGTCTTGTCCCTCATGAAGGTGACGGGGCAGAAATTTGCCCAGACCATGGTGATGATTACCCACAACGAGGAAATCGCCCAGATGGCGGACCGGATCATCCGCATCGAGGACGGCCACATCGTCACGCGGTAAGGGGGCGGTACCATGAAAGTCTCCAACCGGAAATGTGTCCGTGCCCTGTCCCTGAAAAGCCTGTGGGCGGCCAAGACCCGCAACATCGTGGCCGTGCTGGCCATCGCCCTGACCACGGTGCTGTTCACCTCTCTCTTTACCATCGCCCTGTCCATCAACGAGGGTTTTCAGCAGTCCAACTTCCGCCAGGTGGGCGGATTCAGCCACGGCGGCTTCAAGTATCTGACGGAAGAGCAGTTCCACGAGCTGCGGGAGGACCCCCTCATCGCCCAATGGGGCCTGCGGCGCTTTGTGGGGATGCCCACGGAGGTCCCCTTCAATAAATCCCATGTGGAGGTGGGCTACTCCGACGCCAACGAGGCCCGCTGGATGTACTGCGACCCGGTGGAGGGCCATCTGCCCGAAGAGGGTACCAACCAGGCCGCCACCGACACCCATGTGCTGGAGCTGCTGGGTGTGGAGCCGGAGCTGGGGGTGGAGTTTACCCTCACCTTCCAGGTGGACGGTATCCCCGTCACCGAGACCTTTACCCTCTGCGGCTGGTGGGAGTATGACGAGGCCATCGTGGCCAACCACATCCTGATCCCCCTGAGCCGGGTGGAGGCCATTTTGGCCCAGGCCGGTGTGACGCCCGGTCAATCCAGGGACGGCATGACCGGCAGCTGGAACATGGATGTGATGCTGAAAAGCGGCTCCCGGCACATCGAGCGGGATCTGGATCAGATTTTGGCCAATTATGGCTACCAGAGCGAGAGCATGGACAAGGAGGGCTTCATCCGCACCGGCGTCAACTGGGGCTATACCGGGGCCCAGCTGTCAAAAAGCATAGACCCTACCACGGTGCTGGCCATTACCGCTATGGTGCTGCTCATCGTCTTTACCGGGTACCTCATCATCTACAATGTGTTTCAGATCTCTGTGGCCGGAGATATCCGGTTCTACGGCCTGCTCAAAACCATCGGTACCACGCCCCGGCAGCTGCGGCGGATCATCCGGTATCAGGCCCTGGCCCTGTCTCTGGGCGGCATCCCCCTGGGCCTGGCGGTGGGCTGGGCCGTGGGCGGCTGGCTGACCCCGGTGATCGTGAAGCGGCTGAATGGCGTGGTGGCCGTCACCTCCGTCAGCCCGGCCATCTTCCTCATCTCCGCCCTGTTTGCTCTGGTGACGGTGCTGATCTCCTGCCGCCGTCCCGGACGATTGGCAGGCAAGGTCTCCCCGGTGGAGGCGGTGCTCTATACCGAGGGGGCGGGCAAGACCGGTAAGGCACGCAGACGGACCGGGCAGGGCAAGGTGTCCCTACCAGGTATGGCCTGGGCCAACCTGGGCCGCAGCCGGGGCAAGACGGTCCTCACCGTCACCTCTCTGGCTCTGGCGGTGGTGCTGCTGACGGTCACTGTGATCTTCACCCGCAGCTTTGATATGGACAAGTATATCGCCAACTTCACTGCCAGCGACTTTATCGTGGCGGACGCAGGCCAGTTCCAGACCGGCGGAGACTCCTTCAACGATGAGATGGCCCTGCCCCAGACTGTGGTAGACCAGATCGACGCCCAGGGCGGCATCACCCAGGGCGGAAAGATCTACGGCAAGACCAGCCCTGTGGAGGAGTTCGTCACCGAGGAGTATTTCCGGGCCAGCAGAGGTCTGTGGAATACGCCGGAACAGCTGGACAGCATGGTCTATTTCATGGATCGGAACGAGGCGGGGCTGCTGGCGGACGACGCCCAGCTCTACGGCATGGAGCCCTTTGCCCTGGACCACCTAAAGGTGCTGGAGGGAGACCTCTCCAAGCTCTATGAGCCCGGCGGGCGGTATGTGGCCGCTGTATACAACGAAGATGACTACGGCAACGCAGAGATGGACAGCCACTGGGCCCGGCTGGGGGATACCGTCACCCTGCGGTATGTGGAGGAGTACGAATGCTACGACCCGGACACCGGGGAGGTCTATCCCGACGATATGGACCTCAGCCAGGTGAACTGGGTGTCCCGAGCCGTGAAGTACCGGGATGTGGACTATGAGGTGGCGGCCCTGGTGACGGTGCCCCTTGCGTTCAGCTATCGCTATTTTGGCGCTGACGAGTTCATCCTCAACGACCAGACCTTCCTCCGGGATTCCGGCACCGATTGCGCTATGTACTATGCCTTTGACACCACGGAGGAGGCCAATCCAGCCATGGAGTCCTTCCTGGCCGATTACACGGAAAATGTGGATCCCCGGTTTGACTATGAGAGCAAAGCCTCTTATGCAGCGGAGTTTGACAGTATGCGGTCCATGTTCTCCCTGCTGGGCGGCGCGCTGAGCTTCATCGTGGCGCTGGTGGGCGTGCTGAACTTCTTCAACGCCATCTTCACCGGCATCATGGTCCGCCGCCGGGAGTTTGCCGTGCTCCAGTCCATCGGCATGACGGGAAAACAGCTCAAGACCATGCTGGTGTATGAGGGGCTGTTCTATGCCCTGGGGGCCGTGGCCGCCGCGCTGATCCTGGCGGTGGTGTTCTCGCCTTTGCTGGGCACGGCGATGAGCAGTCTGTTCTGGTTTGTCACCTACCGCTTCACGGCGGTCCCCATCCTGGCGGTGCTGCCAATCTTTGCCCTGCTGGGGGTGCTGGTGCCCCTGGCGGTCTACCGGTCTGTGGCCAGGCGCACCATCGTGGAGCGCCTGCGGGAGACGGAGTGAGGGCATCCGGAGCCGAACAGGGAAAAAACAGCGGCAGACCATGCTTGCATGGTCTGCCGCTCTGCTTGTCGAAAGGGACAAAAGGGCTTTGGGGCGGGTGCTCTGCCTGTTGAAAGGCCGTCAGCAGCCGGTCATGATGCGGATGATCTCCTCGTCGGTCTCCTTCATGCCCTCCTTGCCCAGGCGGGTCACGTTGCGGAGGGTGGATTCGATGCCCTTGGAGATGATGCCGTCCCCGCCGTGGAACTCCTGGCCGTTGAGATACATGTAGTACCCGAGGATGCCGGCGTCCACGGCGGCGGCGATCTTGCCGGCGCAGGAGGGCTTTGCGCCGTCGCAGATGATGCCGGAGGTGATGGCCAGGGCGTTGACGATGGTGTGGGCGGCCTCGGTTTTGCCGCCGCCCAGCAGGTAGGCGATACCGGCTCCGGCGCTGGCCCCGGCGCTCACCGCGCCGCAGTAGGCGGACAGGCGGCCAATGCCCTCTTTCTGGTAGATGGCGGTGAGGTTGGAGAGGGTGAGGGCCCGGTAGAGCCGTTCCGGCGGGCTCTGGAGCTCCCTGGCGTACTCAATGACCGGGAGGGAGACCGTCATGCCTTGGTTTCCGCTGCCGGAGTTGATGACCACGGGCAGCTCGCAGCCGCTCATGCGGGCGTCGGAACCCGCGGCAGCGGCGGCCCGGGCCCGGACGGTCACGTCGTCTCCGTAGACCTTCCGCAGGGTGGAGCCGATGTTGGCCCCCCAGTCCCCCCGAAGCCCCTCCTGGGAGATGGCGGTGTTGTAGGCGATCTGCCGGTCCAGCAGAGGCTGCACGTCGGAGACCTCCACCGTGTCGGCGAAGTCGAAGATGTCGTCAAAGTCCATGAGGGCCCGGTCAGGGGAGGGGGCGGGGGCGGCGCCGCAGCCTACGGCGGGGGCCTCAAGGAGGACCTGGCCGTCCTTTTCCATAGAGACGATATTGGTGTGCTGGTTGGCCACCCGGACGGCGGCAGAGTGGCCGCCGGCCTGCACGGAGACGGTGACGTCCAGCACCAGGTCGGTGTCGGCGGGGAGGACCTGGATGGGTGTGGCGTCCAGATAGCGGCCCAGGTCCTCCCGCTGCTCCGGGGTGACGGAGGCGATGACCTCCAGCGCCCGGCTGGGGTCGCCGGCCACCACGCCCACGGCGGCGGCGGTCTCGATGCCCTTCCGCCCGCCGGTGTTGGGGACCACAACACTCTTGACGTTTTTGATGATGTTGCCGCTGGCCGTCACGGTGATGGCCTCCGGAAGGGCGCCCAGCAGCTCCCGGGCCTTGGCGGCACAGAAGGAGATCGAGATGGGTTCGGTGCAGCCCATGGCGGGGACCAGCTCCTCCGTGAGGATACGGAGATAAGCAGCGTAACGGGGATCGTTCTTGTTCATGGAAGGGGCCCTCCCAACGGATGTTTTTTCTCATTTTAACCCTTTTGTGGAAGGATGGCAAGGCAGAGGAGAAAAAGGACGAAAAAACTCCCTCAGCCCACAGGCTGAGGGAGTTTATCTGAGAGTGTGACTCAGGCCAGCTTGCTCTTGGCCAGCTCGGTGAGCTGGGTGAAGGCAGCCTTGTCGTTGACGGCCAGCTCAGCCAGCATCTTGCGGTTGATGGCCACGCCGGCCTTCTTCAGGCCGTTCATGAAGGTGGAGTAGTTCATGCCGTTCATCTTGCAGGCGGCGGAGATGCGGGTGATCCACAGGGAGCGGATGTCGCGCTTCTTCAGCCGGCGGCCGATGTAAGCGTACTTCAGGGACTTCATGACCTGCTCGTTGGCCATCTTGAAGTGCTTGCTCTTGGCGCCCCAGTAGCCCTTGGCCAGCTTGAGGACCTTATTTCTTCTCTTGCGCGTCATCATCGCGCCTTTGACTCTAGCCATTGTGATAAGCCTCCTATGTTATGGTAAAAAGTTCTTATTTATAGGGGATCATGCGCTTGATGGCGGGCTCGTTGGTCTTGTCCGCGTAAGCGCCGGCGCGGAGGCCTCTCTTGCGCTTGGTATCCTTGCCGTGGCCGTTGAGGAGATGGGACTTGAAGGCGTGGGCGCGCTTGACCTTGCCGGTCTTGGTGAGACTGAATCTCTTCTTTGCGCCGCTGTGGGTTTTCAGCTTGATCTTAGCCATATCAGTTGACTCCTTTTTTTTACTTTGTGGCTTCCTTGGTATCCTTGGAGACCTTCGGAGACAGGAACATGTTCATGTGGCGGCCTTCCAGCTTGGGCTCCTTGTCCATGACGGCGACCTCGCCGCAGTCCTCCGCGAACTTCAGAAGGAGCTTCCGACCGATGTCGGTGTGGGCCATCTCACGGCCGCGGAAACGGACGGTGGCCTTGACCCGGTTGCCCTCGGCCAGGAACTTCTGAGCATTGCGGAGCTTGACGTTGAAGTCGTTGACGTCGATGCCCGGGGACATGCGCACCTCTTTGATCTCCACGACGCGCTGGTTCTTCCTGGCTTCCTTCTCCCGCTTGGCCTGCTCGAACTTGAACTTACCGTAGTCCATGAGCTTGCACACCGGCGGATTGGCGGTAGGAGAGATCTTCACCAGGTCCAGGCTGGCCTCCTCGGCCTTGGCCAGGGCCTCCCGGGCAGACATGATGCCCAGCTGCTCTCCGCTGTCGGAGATCAGGCGGACCTCACGGTCCCGGATCTCGTCGTTGATCTGATGACTCATGTTGCTGATACGAAAGCACCTCCTAATCAAAATAAAACGCGGACACCCCGGAAGGGTACCCGCAATCGACAAGTCAAAACCACGCCGCAGAGGCGGCGGAGCTCTTACCATGTTGACCTCTTCGCCGCTGGCTGGAGGTGAGGACGGGGGTACCGATCCTGCTTTGTTTTGCGGTAAACATTCTATCAGCACGCGGTGTATTTGTCAAGTGCTTTTTGAAGAATCGGATCAATTATTTGTAGGACTACAATACATATTGGACATCTGAATAAAAAAGGATGAAGGAAACGGCCTCATCGGTTAAAGTTGAGTTGCGATACTTAACCTAACGAGAGGGGGCCATATCCTTCATGAGCAAGAGTATAACAC
>NZ_JAPFEA010000137.1 GCF_026169115.1 Intestinimonas sp.
ACCCCTGCCCCCGAGACGGAGGGTCCCGAGGGTACCCCTGCCCCCGAGACGGAGGGTCCCGAGGGGACCACTGCCCCTGAGACGGAGGGCTCCGAAGAGACCATCGCCCCCGATGAGACCCCCGACGAGAAGCCTGAGCCCCCTGCCGCCCCCGCCCCGGTGCTGGCCCCTGTGGGCGTGGTGGCCGGTGCGGACCCGGAGACGGTTGTGGTCACCTATGAGCCCAGGGAGGAGACCTGGACCGTGACCGTTCTCGCCAACGAGGATTTCGTGGCTATGGTCGGCGACCAGCCCTTTGAGACCCTCCAGGCGGCCATTAACGCCGCCAACGCTGGCGACACTGTCATCCTGGGCCAGGACGTGACCGAGGATATCACCATCAGCAAGTCCATCACTCTGGACCTGGACGGCCACACCCTCCGCGGGGGTGCCGCTGAGGCGGCTATGGTCGCCGTGGAGGGCGACGTGACCGTGCTCATCCAGGACGGCACCCTGGCCGATAAGGAGGGCAGGATCGCCGGCGTTGTCACCAGCAGCGGGGCCGACCTGACCCTGTCCAACTGCGTGCTCAGCGGTCATTATGTCAATAAAACCACTGGCGCGGTGGTGGTGGCCGACGGCGGCAGCCTGACCATGGACGGCTGTGTGGTGGAAAGCAACACCGACAGCAACTACTACATGGTGATGGGCAAGGGTGACGCCGCCCTGACCCTGACCGACACGCGCTTCCAGGGGAATACAGCGAGCAAGGCCGTGGTGAAGCTGGAAGGCGACGCCTCCCTTGCCATGACGGGCGGCACATTCTCCGGAAATGAGTCCAACGGTGCGGGAGGTACTCTGTACGCGGAGACCACTGGCACAGTGGACCTGACCGGCGTCACCTTTACTGAGAGCGCCGGCAGCAGCCCCGCCGTCTATGTGAAGAATGCCGGCGGGCTGGCCCTCAAGGACGTCACCGTCACCGGCTATGCACCGTCCAACAACAAGCATGTGGTCCATGTGGAGGGCGGCTGCACGGTGGAAGCCGAGGTCCTTACCCTCCAGGGGAACACCACCGCGGGCAACGGCAGCATCCTGTATCTGAAAAACACCGGGACCAACACCCTGACCAACTGCGTGATCTCCGACAACCAGGCCGGCGGCAGCACGATCTCCGTGGCCAAGACGGCGGAGGCCACCTTCCAGAGCTGCACCATTGCCGATAACACCGCTGGCGGATATGCGGGCGGCATTGATGCCAAGGGTATCGTCACCGTGAAGGACAGCCTGATCCAGAAGAACTGCGGCGCGCATATGAACGGGACCGGCGGTCTCTATGTGGCAAGTGGGGCTCAGGTGAGTGCGGAAAACACCGTCATCAAGGAGAACGTGCGGACGTCCACCAAAAATCCGGACAGCTATGCCGGCGGCGTGTATGTCGTTTCCGGCGGCTCCTTCACCATGGCCGGCGGAGCCCTGTATGGGAACGTGGACGAGGTAGGCAGTGGGAAGGCCGACGACCTCTTTTCCAATGGCCTTGTAGACCTGCCTGCGGCCAATGCCATGGTGGACGGAGACCTCGATTTCTCCGGTTACAGCTGGTTGGACAATGGCAATCCAGTAGTGGGGGCCATCAAAAAGAATGGACTTTGCAGGCTCACCGCTAAGATTTACAGCACCCAAAACATACAGATCATCCGGGAGGGCGCCGCGCTGGAGCCCCTGTATGCGGACCTTTACAGCGCCCTCAAGGCGGCCCAGGCCGGCGACGTGCTCAAGCTGGTCTCTCCCGCCGGGACGGTCAACTTCAACGAAACCAACGGCAACAGCTTCCTGGACAAGGACCTGACCATCGACTTCAACGGACAGAAGGTCCTGGGCTCCAAGCGGCTCACCCTGTCCAAGGGGGCCACCCTGACCCTGACCGGCGCGGGCGAGTTCCAGCCCGAGCTGGCGGTGGGCGGCAGTGAGGGATACGGCCATCTGGTTCTGGACGGAAATGTGAAGCTGGCAAAGCCCCTCCTGGTCTATGGCCAGAAGACGACCCCCAGCTCTGTCGCCGTCAACGCCGCTCTGGACAGCCTGACGGCCAAGATTGACAAGTATGCGACCTTCACCGTGGCCGAGACCGCCCATGTGGGCAGCCTGGATTTGACGCTGGGCATGTCTGGGCGCTATCCCTATGGCGTCACCGCCGTCCTCAACGGTCCGGTGGACACCCTCAAGCTGGACCAGTATGTGAATCATTACGATACCACAGCCATCTCCACCGCCCAGCTCAACAGCACCGTGGGCGACCTGACCCTGGTCCACAGCGGCAGTATTGGCAACGACAACGCCACCCTTTACAGCGAGACCAAGGCCGGGGAGAGCTTCCAGCTCACCGGCTCCCTGACCTACAAGCCCAATGTGCTGGGGCAGAATGTGGTGAAAGCCTACTCCACCGCCGGCAGCACCGGTCTGGCCGATGTCCCCTTCCTCACCAACGTGCAGGCGGACAGCCTGGACCTCTCCAAGGCCACCTGGACGGTCTCTACGCTCAGCACTCTGGGCGATGACAAGGACCTGACCACCGTGGTCCATGCGGACGGCAGCCTGGCCCTCCGGTACGCGCCCTACACCGGCGACATCTACCTGAGCGGGACCGGCAGCGATGACAACTCCGGCAAGTCCGCCGGCTCCCCCGTGCAGACCCTGGGTAAGGCCCTGGAGTTGCTGGCTGAGAAGCCCGACGCCGCCATCGTCGTCACCGGCACCGTGGCGGTATCTGAGGACATCGATCTGAAAGACGTGACCTTCCTGCGCTATTCCACGCTGAAGGACGCCCTGTTTGAGATCAAGGCGAATGTGACCATGACCGGCGTCACCGTGGACGGCAGGCAGGTGGAGGCCGTGGCCCCCCTCATCAACGTGGTGGGCGGCTCCCTGACCATCCACTCTGACACCACCCTCACCGGCGGTGTGAACACCAAGAGCGTCAAGGCCAATGAGTCTGCCAGCCGGGGCGAGGGCGGCGCGGTCCGCGTCCGGGGCGGCAAGCTGGTCCTGACCGGCGGTACCATCACCGGCAACTCCGCCTATGTGGGCGGCGGTGTGATGGTCTCCGGCGGCCTCTTTGAGATGACCGGCGGCTCCATCACCGGCAACCAGGCCGTGGGCAAGTCCAGCGCCGAGATCCCTGGCGGCGGTGGCGGCGTCCTGGTGGCCCGCCGCGGCGAGATGACCCTGGCCGGCGGCTCCATCGACAACAACACCTCTGCCGATGTGGGCGGCGGCATCGCCCTGGGCGGCGGCGGCAGCAACGCCTACGTGCCCAGCGCGAACGGCCCCAAGCTGACCATGACCGGCGGCGAACTCAGCGGCAACACCTCTGAGGAGGAGGGCGGCGGACTCTTCGTCCAGTGCAGCTCCACCGCCACCATCACCGGCGGCAAGCTCCAGAACAACGAGAGTAAGGGCGGCAACGCCTTCAGCGGCGGCGGCGTCTACGTCAACGGTGGTCGCAGCGGTTACCAGAACGGCAGCCTGTATCTGAAAGACGCCTGGATCAGCGATAACACCGCCAGCGAGGGCGGCGGCGTGGCCGGCTGCCCCAGCTCCACCGTGAAGCTCCACCTGAAAGACGGCGGCGTGATCTGGGGCAACCACGACAAGGCAGGCCAGGCCGACGACCTCCGCCTTGTGAGCAATCTGGGCTACTTCCCCCTGGGCGGCGAGGTCTACCTCTCCCGCTATATGAAGGGCAACGGCCTCTACCAGTGGACCAACAAGGCCGACGGCAGCGTGGCCACCAGCGCCCAGCTCTTCGGCAAGGAGTCCCACCTCTATTCCGCGGCTGAGCAGCCCAGCGCCACCGAGGATGACTGCGCTGTCATCATCACCGGCAACACTGCTGCCCTGCGGGGCGGCGGCATCGGCACCAACGGCGACGTCATCATCGGCGAGGCCGACCCCAGCGTGGAGTACGGCTCCGTCACCGTCCACAAGGAGTGGCAGGAGACCGAGGGCGCTGATATGTCGAAGCTCTACAACGTCTCCTTCGACCTCTATTACAGGACCAGAGGTGAAACCGAGTGGAAGCTGCTGGACACCAAGCAGTCCAAGCGGCAGACCGATGGCAGCTGGAGCGACGTCGTCTTCCAGAACCTGATGCTGAAGGACGAGATGGGCAACGAGTACGAGTACGACGTGAAGGAGCGGGAGGACGACCGCTACACCCTGGTGTCTGCAAAACAGGACAGAAACAACTACACCTGGACCTTCACCAACAAGCCCGCCCACTCCCTGCGGGTGGAAAAGGTCGTGGTGGACAGCTACGACGTGGCCCAGGAGAAGGAATTCACCTTCCGCATCACCCTGAGCGACACGGACGGCGTCAGCGCCGTGGACCAGAACGGCGATGGCGTGTCCCTGACCTTCGATGCCAACAACACCGCCGAGGTCAAGCTGGCCGGCGGCGAGTATGTGGACCTCATCGGCCTCAAGGCCGGCGCCAAGTACAGCGTCACTGAGGACGCCGAGGAGGGCTACACCACCACCTATGCCATCAGCAAGTGGGTGAGCAGCGGCGACTACGAGACCACTTCCGTCACCCGTGTGAAGGACGTGACTCTGGCGCTGGGCCGGAACACCGTCACCGTCACCAACACCACCAAGGAGCCCACCGGCGGGCTCACCATCTCCAAGAAGGTCACCGGCGACGGCTCCACCACCGCTCAGTGGCACTTCGACGTCTCCCTCTTCCAGGATGCGGCCCTGACGAAGCCCATGCCCGGCCAGATCCCCGGCAAGCCCGCTTACGCCTTCCCCTACGCCGTGGTCAACGCCGACGGCACCCAGGCCAAGACCGGCGCCGTCACCATTGAGAAGGGCGGCCTGCGCTTCGACGGGGAGGAGAGCGTGGTCCTCACCGACGGTCAGTCCGTCACCATCCAGGGCATCCCCGCTGGGCAGACCTGGTTCCAGGTAAGCGAGCGGGAGGCCGACCAGAACGACTACACGACTACCGTCTCCGTCAACGGAACGGAGGTCACCGGCGACGCCACCGGCGCCATCGTGGGGAACGAGACCCAGGAGGTCCGCTTTGTCAACCATCTGGAGCCCTCTGCTCCCACCCCCGGCCCCGATCCCCGGCCTGACCCCGATCCCGATCCGGACCCCGATCCCGACCCGGATCCTCGGCCCGACCCCGAGCCCACGCCCACTCCGAGCC
>NZ_JAPFEA010000080.1 GCF_026169115.1 Intestinimonas sp.
ACAGCATGACTTTGATTTCCGGCAGCAGCCCCTGAACCTGTGTGTAATTTCGTTTCCGCATAACGATACCCCCTGATGTAGTCTATTTTCCTACATCAGGGGGTATTTTGTCACTGTCCGTTTTTACTGGTTCAGTTCAGAGGTCACATACCACTCCAGGGATGAGCTTGGCCTGCTCGCTGATAACGTGCGGACCGCGTTTGCCGACCTGAGTTCTTACATCTCTGACCTGAGCCGGGGGCTGTCCGCCGTTGCGGACAACGATCTGACGGTCCGGTCAGAGGTGGAGTACAAGGGCGATTTTATCGCGCTGAGAGACAATATCCAGCAGGTGATCTTCAACCTGAACCATACCCTGGGCAAAATCAATGAGGCCGCCGAGTCCGTGACGATGAGCTCGAAAAACGTGGCGAGCGGCGCCCAGATATTGAGCCAGGGCTGCGTGGAGCAGGAGATCTCCGTGGACAAATTGTCCGCAGTGGTCAACAGTATCCATGAGAACATGCAGGATGTGGCCCAGGATGCGGAACAGGCCGCCCAGAAGGCCAATGCAGTGGGCGACGAGATGACCGCCAGCAACAACGATATGAAGGAAATGATCCAGGCTATGGAGGATATTTCCAGAAGCTCCCAGGGGATCGAGAAAATCATCAAGACCATCGAGGATATTGCATTCCAGACCAACATTCTGGCGCTGAACGCCGCCGTGGAGGCCGCGCGCGCCGGCACGGCGGGGAAGGGCTTCGCCGTTGTGGCCGACGAGGTGCGCAGTCTGGCGGGAAAATCCGCCGAGGCGTCCCATGAGTCCACTGCATTGATCCAACGCTCCATGCAGGCCGTGAAAAACGGAACAAGGATCGCCGACCAAACCGCAAAGAGTCTGGTCACGGCGGTGTCGGGGGCGAAGGAGGTCATCGAGAGCATCGGCCATATCTCTGTGGCCGCGGCGGCTCAGGCGGAGCATCTGACCCAGGTGACCCAGGAGATCGACCATATCTCCCAGGTGGTGCAGAGCAACACGGCCACTGCCGGAGAAAACGCGGCGTCTGGGCAGGAGCTGGCCGGTCAGGCAGAGGTGCTCAAACGACTGGTGGCACAGTACAAATTGGATCAGGACATCATAGATGCGGGCGGAGTGCCGGGAATGGGACCGGCGTCGCTCCATCACAGGACCGACCCCTACGACTGACAGGCGCGCAGGCAAAGGCACAGAGTACATACAGGCAATCACAGAGAGAGCCCCGCGGCCCATGACAGGCCGCGGGGCTCTTTTTTGCCGCCCGATTTGCAGGGCGGGCGGCGCAGGAAGGGGCCCCGCCCAGCGGGGACCGGAGGGCATGAGAGGGCCGCCCGCCATAAAAGAAAGGGATCTTTTTTTGCAAAAGGCTTAACTTTCCTGAAATCGGGCCGATTACACCAGTGAGGGCAGCTTGGAGGGCGGCGGGGAGCCCCGCCCCTTCAGGTTGTCTCACCCCTTGGTTTCCGTCAATCTGCGCGCGCAGACTGATAGAAATAGATGTTCGGCGTCAAGGCCCGGGCGCAGTCCGGCCGGCTGCTTCCGCGGAGGAGACGCCCCCACCCAGACCTGTGTCAGCAAGGAGGCAGACACAGATATTTTTAAGGAGGAATGACCCAATGCGTATTCAGCACAATATTATGGCCATGAATGCCTACCGCAATTTTGGCAACAACACTTCCGCCCTCTCCAAGAACCTGGAGAAGCTCTCCTCCGGCTACAAGATCAACCGCGCCGGTGACGACGCCGCCGGTCTGGCCATTTCCGAGAAGATGCGGGCCCAGATCACTGGCCTGAAAGCCGCCCAGAAGAACGTGAAGGACGGCATCTCCCTGGTCAAGACCGCTGAGGGCGCCATGCAGGAGATCCACGATATGCTCAACCGCATGGACTACCTGGCCACCCAGTCCGCCAACGGCACCTACGACAATGAGGTGGACCGCGCCAACCTCCAGAAGGAGGTCGAGTCCCTCAAGTCCGAGATCGACCGCATCTCCAAGTCCGCCAACTTCAACGGCCAGAAGCTCCTGGACGGCTCCCTGGCGGCTAAGGGCGGCGCAGAAACTGTTAAAACGAACTTTGCAGGTACGACCACTCCTATTACTGCCCAAAATGGCGCTACCTTTAAGCAGGACATCACGGTGCAGGCCGGCACAGCAAACAAGGATGTTTCCCTGACTCTGAAATATCTGGACAAGGATGGCAATGTACAGGAGACCACTGTCAGCGCCACCCTTGGCGGAACTGCCACTGTGAAAGAGGTTGGTGAGGCTCTGGCTCCCGAGCTGCAGAAAGTGTTCGGCAATGACTATAAGGTGACAGCGGACACCTCGGGAAAAATTACCATTACCAATGCCAATGGCAATAGGGCAGACCAGACCCAGATCCTTTCCGTTGTCCAGAAGAATGACGGTAGTGTGACAGGTACCGCACCTACCATTGGCGCTTTGACAGCGGGTAAGGATGATGCCTTTACTGCCGCGCTTGCTACTGTCGATGTCACCAAGGAGAACTTCTTGGAGATCGACGGCCAGAAGTATCAGATTCTTACCCGCGGCAAGACGGCAGAAAACGGCGCTAAGGCTCTGTACGTCGACCAGAGCGCCGGAAATCTGAACGCGGATTCTGTTGCCCAGATCGTGGATCAGCTCAAGGATTACGGCGTGAACGCCTCTGTCAATGCGAAGACGAATACAAGCATCGACATTGCCAAGGCAACTGATGGCTCCAAGACTTCTGGTGGTATGAATCTCCAGATTGGCGACACCAGCGCCGACTATGAGCAGCTGACCGTATCTATCGGCAACATGGATTCCGCCTCTCTGGGCATCGGCGACCTAGACATCGGCACCCCCGAGGGGGCCCACGCCGCCATCGACAAGATCAAGGCCGCCATCAACACCGTCTCCGCCACCCGCGGCGACCTGGGCGCCATCCAGAACCGTCTGGAGCACACCCAGAATAACCTGTCCGTCATGACCGAGAACATCCAGGACGCCGAGTCCACCATCCGCGACACCGACGTGGCCGAGGAAATGATGGCTTACACCAAGAACAACATCCTCATCCAGTCCGCCCAGGCCATGCTGGCCCAGGCCAATCAGGTGCCCCAGGGCGTCCTCCAGCTGATGCAGTAAGAAACTGCCTGAGACGGCGTAATTGTTGTCCCGCCTGGGACAGCATGGCCGCCTGACCGGGAGCCCACGCGAGCCCAGCGAAGCGGGTCGCGTGGGGAGAGGAGGAGCAGCGAAGTGAACGAGCTTTGCCGCCTGCGGCGAAGCGAGGGATACGGAGCTTGCGACGACGAGGCCCAGGCCAATCAGGTGCCCCAGGGTGTGCTGCAGCTGATGCAGTAAGAAACTGCCTGAGACTTACGCAAAATAACAGAAAACAAGGAGCCGGGCTTTTGCCCGGCTCCTTGTTTTTTGCGCTTTGATGGGACGAGACAGCGGAAGACGAGGGGACGGGGGCGGAGGGACGGATTCTTCGGCTGCGCCTCAGAATGACGGGGTGAGGGGAAGGAATGACGAGGGAGGGGGAGTGACAGGGAAGGAGGCAGAATAACACCCACCTGCGTCATCTTGAGCGCCCACTTATGTCATCCTGAGCGCCAGCGAAGGATCCGTTTTTCTGGCCCTGACAGGACGGCGGAAGACGAGGGGACGGGGGCGGAGGGACGGATTCTTCGGCTTCGCCTCAGAATGACAGGGTGAGGGGAAGAGAACGGCGGGGGGAGGGGGAAAGTAGGACGATTTGACGGCGGGGCTTAATTTTTCGGGTGAGGTATCCGATATAAATAATAAAGACTGTCGTGGCGTCGCACCCGCTCCATGCCGGTCTGCGGGCAAGAACAGGGCCCAGGAGCGGGCGATCAGGCCAGTCGACAACCGAGAAAGGAAGCGTCTGATATGAAATATGAACTGACGAAGGATCTGGAAAGTGGAAACGCAATCATCGACGGAGAGCATCGGGAGCTGTTCCGCGCCGTCAACACCCTGATGGACGCCTGCGGAAAGGGACAGGGCCGCGCGGCTCTGGAGCCCGCCATCAAATTCCTGCTGGACTACGTGAACAAGCATTTTGCCCACGAGGAACAGCTCCAGGCCAAGAGCAATTACCCCGGCATGGCTGCCCATAAGCAGTTCCATGAGAAGTATAAGAGCAAGCTGCGGGAGATCGCCGACAAGATCCCCGCCGCCGGGCCCAGCGTGGCGGACGTGGGCGCGCTGAACGGCCACATTGCCGTGCTGGTGAGCCACATCAAGACCGAAGACAAGCGGCTGGGCGCGTTCCTGAAGGGCTGAGCCCGGCAGGAGCCAGCCTGTGAAATGACCCTCGTCCCACCAGAACAGGGGGCATCCGCTCAGAAAGACGGGCAAGCGCGCCCCATGTCCCCGCGCCCGAAGGCGGGGCTTTGGGGCGGTTCCCTGCCGACAACCAAAACGCACCGGGATGCTCAGCGGGCCCCGGTGCGTTTCCTGTCTGCTACGGCCCGACCAGCGCCCACATCCCATCCGCTTTTTTCTTGTCATTTACTTATTTTATGGAGAATTTCGCCGATTTAACAGATAGGATTTATTGTACTATGCTTCCGGCAGCAAACCGACGGCGCGGGAACGACCAAACAGAGATCCATTTTGTGCAGAATTCTTCTGGCGGAGGGGTTGACATTTTATGTGCAAACGGACATACTCGACCGACCGACCGACCGAGGGCGCACTTTCTCTTTTTTGACGGGTGGAGCCATGCCTGCGGCGCTTGGTCAGCTTCGGTACGGAGCGGCTGACGTGAGAACCAAGAGAGTGCAGGGGTGACCGCAATTATGGAGAAGTTCTGGGAGCACTACGAAAATCTGGACGAATATGTCTACGTCTCTGATATGGACAGCTATGAGCTGGTCTATATGAACCGAAAAGCGCGGGAGGCGTTCCATGTTCCTTCCATAGAAACCGTAATGGGCAAAAAATGCTATGAAGTGTTGCAGCAATGCGCAACCCCCTGCACCGTCTGCACCAATGCGGAGCTGACGCCCGGCGGCTTCAAGCGGTGGCGGTACTACAACGCCGTTCTCGACAAGCACCTGATTCTGTTCGACACCATGATCGCGGAGGACGGACGGCGTTACCGCATTGAGGTGGCCGTGAACGTCAACGACGAGGAAGAACGGGAAAAAGCATTGGACCGATATCAGAACCTGGAAATGCTGGTCAACAATGCCCTCGGCATTGCGCTGCAAAAGCCCACGCCGGACGAAACGATCCAGACCCTCCTGGAGCACCTCGGCCACATTCTGCGGGGGGAAAGAGCCTACATCTTTGAGCAAAATGAAGATGGCAGCGACGATAACACCTATGAATGGGTGGCGGCTGGAATCACCCCGCAAAAACAGAATCTCCAGCATGTGCCGCCGGAGGCCTGCGCATCCTGGTATCAGCAATTCCAGAAGCAGAGCCATGTCATCATTCGCGATCTGGAGACGATCCGGGAACAGGAACCCACACTGTACCAGGTGCTCAAGCCGCAGGGCATCCGCAGCCTTGTCGTGGTCCCACTGGAGATGGACGGAGCGGTCAGAGCATTTTACGGCGTGGACAACCCGCCCGCCGACACCCTAGAGGACACCATCGGGATTCTGCACATCATGGGGTATTTCATCACGGCGTCTCTGAAACGGCGGGGGCTCATGCGGAAGCTCCAGGACCTGAGCTATCGGGATCAGCAGACAAGGCTGGGGAACCGTTATGCGTTGCAACGCTTTGTGGAGGAATACTACGCGGAGGAGAGCCTGGGCGTGATGTTTTGCGACATCACAGGCTTGAAACGGGTCAATGACGAGCAGGGCCACAAGGCGGGCGATGAGATGATCGCCAAGGCGGCGGAGAGCCTGCAGGAGGTCTATGGCGAATACCAATGCTTCCGCTTTGGGGGCGACGAGCTGCTTGCGCTCTGCCTGGGGATCAGCGAGGAGGCAGCACGGGAAAAAGAGAGGCTTCTGAAGGCGGCTGCCCGGGAAAAGGGGACCGT
>NZ_JAPFEA010000082.1 GCF_026169115.1 Intestinimonas sp.
ACCCTCACCATGGCCCAGTTCATCACCATCCTGGGCCGGGGCTTCTACGGCCCGGAGGTACAGGCCGAGCTGGATAAAGGGAACGCTTCCCCCTGGTACGCCCCCGCCCAGGCCGTCGGAACGGCCCACGGCCTGTTTGCCGGCACGAGGGCCGGCATGGAGGAACCGGTCTCCCGCTATGACATGGCCGCAGTCATGACCAACATCCTCCGGGACAAGGGCTTCGCCCTGCCCACCCAGGGGGAAATGGCCGAGACTCAGGGGGAGATCGGCGACTTTGCCACCATTCCCGCCCATTATCAGGACGCCGTGACCGCCGTCTTCTCCCTGGACATCATCACCGGTACCGATGAGAAAGGCACCTTCGCCGGGGACCGCTCCGTGGACCGGGCCCAGGCCGCCGTCCTCTATGGCCGGCTGAAAGGGGTGCTCAGCGGCGGCAGTCAGACCCCCGCCGGGCCGGAGCAGCCGGTGGAGTCAGAACAGCCCGTTGCACCCGAGACGCCCGCCGCTCCCAGCAACGTGGTGGGCACCATCAGCTCCACCCCCGTCACCCTCAGTCTGGACACCCACAAGCCCATCGTGGACTATTGGAGCGAGCAGAGCGACGAGATCAAGAGCCTGGCAGACAAGGACGCATTTAATGCGGCGGTGGATACGCTGGTTCATTCTGATATTATCCTCCATGAAGGCAATCTTAACGGTGCTGTGAATAAAAACTACAATTATGCTGTTTATTCCAGAGAGCTTACAGATGAACAAGTCACTGTAAATAAAGCTACTGGGAGCCTGTATGCATACGGAGCGCAATTTGGAACGAAGGGAACGACGGAGTTTACCTATTTTACAGCCCGGTTTCTCCCGTCTGACTTGGAGCCCATCTTCGCTCCCATTTTCGCCCAGTTCACCGACGGCATGTCCGACCGGGAAAAGGTGGAGCTCTGCGTCAAAGCGGTGTGTGACCGATTTGACTACGCGACGGTAACAGGGCAAGGTTTTGACTGGACGAATGGCATCACAACCGGAGACTGTGACAACTTTTCCCGGGCTCTCAATGAAATCGTCGGGGCCGCCGGTATCCCCTGTTATCAGGTGAAGGGAGACGTCCGTGATGGCGCTCACGCATGGAACCATGTGCTTATCGACGGGACGTGGTACGCCCTCGACGGCGGGGCCGCCGACGTGGGGCATCCCCTCATCCTGACCATGAGCCAGCACGAGAAACTCTATGGTTACCCCCATTCTATGAATGTTGGTGGAGAAATTGATGTAACTCAGGCCCTCATTGAGACCGCCGAAAAATATCGTTGACAGACAGCAAAAGCAGTGGGCAGAGAGATTCTCTGCCCACTGCTTTTGTGTAAAAACGCCCTGCTACGGCGTCAGGATCAGCTCGCAGCTGCATTCCGGGTAGCGCGCCCCGAGGGCCGCGTTGGCGGCCTCCCACGCCTCCGAGAGGGCGTCCACCCCCAGGCTGCCCGACTCGATCTGGAAATAGACGGCCACCCACAGATGGCGGCCCGTCTTGGTCACGTCGTAAAAGAGGGGGGAAAAGTGATGGGCCTCCAGAATGGGGCGGCAGACCTCCTTGATCTCCTCCATGAGGGCGGGCTCCGGGGAGAAGAGGAAGACCTCCCTCACCGCCCCCCAGAGGACCTTGACGCTCTCGGGCAGCATGAAGACCATCACCAGCACGGCGACGATCTGGTCAAAGTAGGGCATGAGGAAGGCCAGGGCGGTGCCCTCCAGCTTCAAAGAGACAAAAAAGGCCAGGGACATCCCCAGGCTGTATGCGACGTCCAGCTTCCAGCCCAGCAGCTCCGCCGCCACGGTGGGGGAGGAGAGGTTGCGGTTGAGCCGCCGCATCACCAGAAAAATGACGGCGCTGGCGCACCCCAGCACGAACTGGAAGAGGGAGACCTGGGCGTTGTTCACGGCATTGCCCCCGGACAGGGCCGAGTCGATGACGCTGGCGGAGACGCTGACCGTGACGGAGAGCATCATCACGCCCTTGATGATGACGAAGATGGACTCCACCTGGAAGTACCCGTAGGGGTGCTTCTCCGACACGGGCCGGTGGAACAGGGGGGTCAGAAAGAGGAGCAGGGCGATGAAGACCAGCTCGGAGAGGTCGTATACCGCGTCGGTCAGGGCCGACTGGGAGTGGCTGTAAATGGAGAAGATGAACTCGGCCACGGCGAAGGCCAGGCCGGCAAAAAAGGACAGGAGCAGGACTTGCTTTTCTCGTTTTTCCGTCGTCATAACAGGATCCCTCTTAAAAATTGCCGCAGGGAGCGGCGCGTTTGGTGCCGGGACCGCCGTCGGGACGGCCCGGCAGGAAAATGGAAGGCCCCCTGATGCATCCGTCTGCCTGCATCAGGGGGCGGCTGCTGTGGGAGGACCTAACGGTCCTCCTCCCGGCGCTCCTTCCGCTTCTCCAGCCACTTGTCCAGCAGGGTGCCCACGGCGATGCCCATGATGGCGCCGAAGACGAGGCCCAGGAAAAGGTCCTGGACCTTGAAGCCGATGAGCAGCCCGATGACCGCCCCAGGGATGACAAAGATCCAGGTGAAAAAGGGCTTCTTGGCCATCTGGGACTCGTCCTTGACCTTTCCATAGTAGGGGTTGTACGCCTCACGGGGCGCACCCAGCTTTTTCTTCTTTCCCACGGTCTCCGCCCCCTCCTTTTTTCATGATCGTGACACCATCATACCACAGTCCGCCCGGAAAGTCCAATCCCCCCGCCCGGCCAGGCCGGACGGGGGGAAGTCGTTGTACTATTGCCGCCGCTTACAGCCGGCACAGCTCCACAGCGGTCCTGGCGGCCAGACGGGCGTTGTTGAAGACCAGCTGGATGTTGGAATCCAGGCTGTCGCCGCCGGTGATGTCCTTGATCTTGGCCAGCAGGAAGGGGGTGGTCTCCTTGCCGTGGATGCCCTGGGCCTTGGCCTCGGCCACCGCCTCGTCAATGGCCTTGTTGATGACGGCGGGGTCCATGGAGTACTCCTCGGGGATGGGGTTGGTCACCAGCATGCCGCCCTTGAGCCCCATGTCCAGCCCGGCCTTGAAGGCCGCGGCCAGCTCCTCGGGGGTGTCGATCCGGTAGTCCACGGCAAAGCCGCTCTTGCGGGTGTAGAAGGCGGGCAGCTCCTCGGTGCCGTAGCCGATGACGGGCACGCCGTGGGTCTCCAGATACTCCAGGGTGAGGCCCAGGTCCAGGATGGACTTGGCCCCGGCGCACACCACCATTACCTGGGTCTGGGAGAGCTCCTCCAGGTCGGCGGAGATGTCCATGGTGGTCTCGGCCCCACGGTGCACGCCGCCGATGCCGCCGGTGGCGAAGATCTGCACCCCCGCCATGTGGGCGATGATCATGGTGGTGGTGACGGTGGTGGCCCCGTCCTCCCCGCGGGCGCACAGCACCGCCAGGTCCCGGCGGCTGGCCTTGTGGACGGCGGTCCCCTGCTTGCCCAGGTACTCGATCTCCTTCGGGGTGAGGCCGGCCTTCAGGCGGCCGCCCAGGATGGCGATGGTGGCGGGCACGGCCCCGTTTTCCCGGATGATGGCCTCCACCTTCAGCGCGGTCTCCACGTTCTGGGGATAGGGCATGCCGTGGGAGATGATGGTGGACTCCAGGGCCACCACGGGCTTGCCGGCGGCGACGGCGGCGGCCACCTCGGGGGAGACGTCCAGATACTTGTTCAGGCTCATGATAAGACCTCCATTATAAAATCAAAAGTGGATCGGATGGATGGGAAAGGGCGGCCCGTCACAGGGCCATGCGGGCCTTGAGGGCGTCGGCGCTCATGGCGGGGTTGATGGTCTCGCCGCTCTCCATGGCCACGGCCCCGGCGGCCAGGGCGGCCCGGGCGGTGCCCAGAAGGTCGGTCCCCTCCAGATAGGCCCAGGCCACGGCGGCCATGGCGGCGTCCCCGCAGCCGGTGGTGTTGACCATGCTTCCGGGATAACAGGGGACGTGGAAGCGCTCCCTGTGGTCGGCGGCGAAAATGCCGTCCCCGCCCAGGGAGATGAGGACCCGCCGGAGCCCGGTCTCCAGCAGGGCGTCGGCGG
The DNA here is from genome assembly GCF_026169115.1 of Intestinimonas sp. Classification (GTDB taxonomy): domain Bacteria; phylum Bacillota; class Clostridia; order Oscillospirales; family Oscillospiraceae; genus Intestinimonas. The sequence continues at coordinate 4,072 of NZ_JAPFEA010000082.1, forward strand.
CCCGGTCAAGGCTGGCCGCGTCGGTGATGGGGACGCCGGAGAGAAGTTCCGCCTCGATGCGGTTGGGCTTGAGGGTGTGGAGCTTCCCCAGCACCGGGCGGAGCTTTTCCGCCTTGGCGGTGGAGACCGGGTCGGAAAAGAGGGGGACCCGGGCGTGCTCGGCCAGCCAGGCGATGGTCTCGGCGGGGATATTGGTGTCGAACACGATGAGCTGGGCGTTGTCCAGCAGGCCCCGCTGGGCGCTGAGGTAGGCCGGGGTCACATGGGCGTAGATCTCCATGTCGGACACGGCCAGGGCCATGTCCCCCCGCTCATCGTTGAGGAAGAGATAGGTGGAGGTGGTCCCCCCGGGGACCTGGAGGGCGTGGGAGATGTCGATGCCCAGCTCGCCGCAGGAGGCGGCCAGCTTCTGGGCGTACAGGTCGTCGCCGAAGGCGGTGAGCATCCGCACGTCCACCCCCAGAAGGGCCATGTTGTGGGCGATGTTCCGGCCCACGCCGCCCAGGCTCATCCGGACCCGTCCGGGATTGGAGTCCTGGGCCACCAGCTTCCGGTCCGGCTGGCCGCCGATGTCCATGTTCACGCCGCCGATGACCACCGCGTAGGGGGCGGTGCGGACGATGTAGCCCTTGCCCACGATATAGCCCTTTTTCATCAGGTTGGAGATGTGCGCCGCCGCCGAGGAGCGGGTGATCCCCGCCTTGTCGGCCAGCTCCTGCTGGGAGATGAGGGGATTTTCCGCGATCCAGTTGAGGATCTCGCGCTCCCGCTGTGTCATGGCCTCACCTTCTAAACTAATGTTTATAATCTAAGCATATGTTTAGTATATACCCTTTTCCGGCGCTGTCAAGGGGAAATTTCCGCTCCGTGGAACAAAATGGGCCGGACCGCGTCCAAAAGGGTACAGAATCATGAAGGAGGCGAGCCCTATGAAAAGAAATCTGCTTGTGCCCGTGTTGCTGACCCTTGGCCTGCTGGCCGGGTGCGGCGTCCCCGCCGGAGAGGCCGTCACTCCCTCCCCAGCGCCGCCGGAGGAGAGCGCCCCGCCGGCGGACAGCGTGGAGATGACCTGCCGCATCGTGGACGGGGCGGAGGACGGCGTCCTGATGCTGGCGGAGGTTGAAAACGGCCCCTACGACGGCGGCGGGGTCTACTCCTTTGCGGTGGGGGAGACCCCGGTGTGGATCGACGGAGAACGGAAGACCGCCGCCGACCTGACAGACGGCATGCTGGTGACGGTGTGCTGGAACGGCATGGTGGCCGAGAGCTACCCCGCCCAGCTGGGGGAGACCTACTCCCTGCGGGCGGAAAGCGCGGACACCGACGACCACTGCGGGCTCTATCTCCAGGTGCTCTCCGACCTGTGGGACGCCAGCGGCGGCCTCAACGAGGGGGTGGAGGAGCTGGGGGTGGACCTCTCCGGCGTGCCCGGTCTCACCCCGTCGGAGCGGTCCGCCATCGCCTGGGCCTTCGGGCAGGACCACGGCCTTTTCCCCGTGGAGGGCACCCTGGAGGAGCTGCGGGAGCAGGGCTATCTCACCCCCATGGCCGAGCCGGCGGAGGACTATGAGGATTCCCTGGCCTATTACCAGTGGGAGAAGGGCTGTCACTTCTCCATCGACGTGGACGAGGACGGGGCCCAGAGCCTGCCCATGGGCGCCGAGGGGGAGGAGCCGCCGGAGCTGGTGGCCTTTGACGCCCGGAAGTGGCGCTCCGGCCTGGGGGCCTACTTCTTTGACGACTGCACCGCCCAGCGGGGCGAGGACGGGACCTGGACCTATACCGTGGGGGCGGAGATGATCTCCTGAGCCCGCATCAAAGAAATTCCTCCTGCGAACATGCGCCAGCATAGGGATGCGGACCGGCCCGCCAGGGCGGCACCGATACGGAACAAAGAGGACCCCCCGGCATAGCCGGGGGGTCCTGCCGCATTTATGATACCGTTGGTTCTGCATATCGCGCACAAAAGCGCATCAGCATGGCCGCGGACTGCGCGCGGGTGGCCGGGCCCTGGGGGGAGAGGGTGGCGGTTGTGATGCCGCCGATGATACCCTGCTCCACGCACCAGGCCATGGCCTGCTGTGCGTAAGAGCTGACGGTGCCGGCGTCGGTATAGCCGCTCATACCGGCGGAGGCGCTGGGGCTGCCCGCATAGCGCCACAGCATGGTGGCCAGCTGCTCACGGGACAGGTCCTGTTCCATGTTGGCGCCATCGGAGATGCCGTTCTCCATGGCCCACTGCTGTCCGGCCTCATACCAGGTGCTTCCGGTGGTGGTGTCCACACCCGCAAAGCGAGCCAGGACGGTGACAAACATGGCCCGGTTCATGGCCATGTCGGGGGCGAAGGTGGTGGCACTGGTGCCTGCGAACAATTCCCGGCTGCTGGCGAAGGCCACGGCTTCCGCGCCCCAGTAATGGTCAGCCACATCGTCAAAGTCCTTGCTGTTATCCACAATTTTCATGGTGTAGCCGTCAGACAGGGTCACGGCCACGCCGTTTTCGGTGGTGAGGCTGGTCTTGATGACCTCCTCGGTGCCGTCGGCCTTGACGATGACGGCCACGGTGCCAGGGGTGACGTTCGCCACAGGAATCTCCACCTTGGCGGCGGCGCCGCCGGGCAGATTCACGGTGACGATGGGGGCGGACTCCCGGTCGGTGGTGACGGGTACCTCCGGCATGGGCAGGGCCACGGCCTCGCCCTTCTTCTGCGCGGTCTCTACGGCAGACTGGGACAGGGTGGTCTCGCTGACCACCTGGCCTCTGTCGTCCACTTCGGTAACGGAGCCGGAGCCGTCCTTGTTGTCCACGGTGATCTTGCTGGAGCCGTCGGTATGCTCCACCACTTCGGTCTTGTTGCCCGCCGTGTCGGTGGTGGTAGTGGTCACGGTGCCGTCCTTCTTGGTCTCCACCACCTCCTTGGAGCCATCCGGGAACTTGGTGGTTTCCGTGACGGTGCCGGTGGTCTGATTGGTGACGGTTGTGGTTGTGGAGCCGTCGGAGTTCCCAGTGGTCCCGGTAGTGGTGCTGGAGGAGTCGTCGGAATCGTCAGAATCGTCAGAGCCGCCGGAGCTGCTGCCCCCGCCGCTGGGCGGGAGAGGAGCGGAGGCGGTCCACAGCACAATGTCACCCGAGAGGGACTCGTAGTTCTGGGCGTCATCCGGGGTGAAGACCCATTCATAGGCGGTGTTGGCGGCCACCGGGGTGGTGTCCGGCAGCTTCCACCTTACGGTACCGGGCACGCTGAACGCCGCCGTCAGCTTGGCGTCTGCCAGCGTTTTACCTGCTGCTGTCATGGTTTGATAGGTGGGCCGACCAGTGGGTACGGCCCGGTCCACCACGATCTCCGCAGACCCGGTGACGGCGACATAGGCGGCGCTGTCATCCGGCGTGAAGGTCCACAGGGCGTTATGGGAGCCCGCGCCGAACAAGGTGTCCGGTGCATCCCAGGTAAACCGGCCAGTCACAGTCTTTCCGCCCAGGTCCTTCATATTGCCCGAAAGGGCGATGGCGGACAGGGGCTGGCCATAGGTCAGGCGGCTGGGGGTCAGGGTCGGTTCACCCTGGGGCGACTGCCTGTTCCCCGCAGAGACCTGGATGACGGCGTCCGAGAGGGTGAAGTTATCCGTCGCAATTTGAATGGTGACCGTGCCGACAGGCCCCTCCTGACCCGACACAGCCTGAATCGGCAGCGTCAGGACCCCATCCTGCACAGCCGCGCCGTTTGTATAATAGCTGCCCAGCGCAACTTTGCCCAGGGTATAGGTCACGCGGCCAAAGTCCTGCCCGTCGGGCAGGGCGGGCAGCAGCTGGGGCAGGTCGTAGGAATAAACCGCCTGCAGGCCGTTGGTCACCAGCATGGAGCCGGACTTGGGGGTTCCTGTTCCCTTGCGGATGGTCTGCCCGGTCAGGTGGAAGACGTTATTCTGCAGCGCGTAATTCTGCGCGGCTTTGCCCATCAGGGATACCGTCACCGTGACCGACTTGTTGTCTCCCGCATTGGGGTCGTCAAACTCGCCGGACACAGTGTAATCCCGATTGATGTTCAGCGTGGTCTGGGTGTTGTCAAAGGTAACGCTCTGTACCACGGCGCTCGTGCCGCCGTCGTAGGTTTTGTCTGCGATGGCGGCGTTCTTGACCGTTAAGGGCGCCGGCATGATCGTAAATGGAACGCTCTTTGCGCCCGTGTAGGAGGAGCCGTTTGCCGCGGTGACGGTCACCGTCGCACTGCCCGCATCCGTATTGTCGGATGCAGTAACCGTATAATCCGTATCCTTTTTGAGTGTGCTGCCGTTCAGCGTAACCGTCACTTCCGGGAGGATCGGCTGGCCGGTATAGACATACGTTCCGTTTACTTTGACATCCGCCTTGCTCAGATCGGTGTCGCCGGTATCGCCGCCCGTCACCTCCAGGGTGGTGGAGAAGGTGATCGGCTGTCCACTGACGGTAAACTTCGCCGGAATGGTGCATTCAATGATATACTGACCCGGCGCGATACGGTCAAATTCTTCGCCCTGTCCCGTACCCAGTATGGACAGGGCTTCATAATCACCATAATCTGCAAACTCCAGCTGGGCAAGGTTACCAGTGGTCGTATAGGAATAGCCCGTCTCCGCATCTTCCTGACGCGAAGCGGAATCACCGTCCACCTTCAGATCCATCGGGATTCCGGATAAAATCCCGCCATCAGCAGCCGGTTTATAGTTCACATCCACCTGGATCTCCGCGCCGTGGTTATTTGGATCGAGAGGCTGTGGAGTTTGGAAGCTGGCGCTCTCCACCTTGGTCTCCTGTTTCGGGCCGTCCTGCACCGCCCAATTTCCCGACGTGTCCCGGACGAGCTTGTAATTCGGCTGGGCGCTGTGAGGGATCAGGGTGAAGCTATTTTCATTGGACTGGACCGCGCTGATATAGGTGTGACCGGTTTGCGGTGGCTTTTGAGAAGCATTGTTAAGAATTCCGCCGATACCGATCTGCGCTGTCCCGCTCACCGCGCCGTCGATTGACCATGTCTGACTCTGGCCCAGCACCACTGTGCCGCCGCCGGTGAAGTTGCCCGTGGCGACGGCATCACCGAAACTGACAAGGCTCAGCTCCGCGCCAGAAGCAACGGTCACATTGGCGTTGGCGATGTCTCCGTTCGGCTGCAGTTTTCCCGCCTGTACCGTAAGATGGGCGATATTACTTACATTTAGATTGGAATTGAGATATTCACCGCCAGTATATATCACATTTGCGTTTGTGCTGCCACCAGTTTCGCCGTCGACTGTGGATACAACGTTGTCATACAGGCTAATATTCACTTCGTCACTGGCTCTGTATTTTCCGGCATCTGCTGTGGGTGGATTGGGCTCAAACTCACCTGGGTTTATCGTCAGATCTGGAACCCACGTCTGTATTGCGCCACAGGCGTAAACCTTGCCCATTTTTCCGGTGGCAGAAGAATCGATAATAATTGTAGCTGGGTTATCAAATATATTGGGCTGGGCTTGATTCTGGCTGTCAAGACTAGCCAGACTGCCAGCATAAACATTGCCAAGCGAGGTGCTGCCCTGAATCATGATTTTTCCATGTGTACCAGACGGAGCACCACTCACCGCAGAGGGGCCAGTCAAACCACCACAAAACAGATGCACCTGTCGTGCGCTGCTTTGGCCAGTGATATTCTGTGTGCGAGTGACATCCTTTAATGTGAGCGTATATCCGTTCGCCATGATTGCATTTCTGATTCTGTTTTCAAATCCAAACTGGACACCATCAAAGGTAACATCTGCGCCCAGAAGAATACCTTTGGCGCGCATCTGGATCCAGCCGCCCCGGATGGTCACGGCCTTATCGATCACCCAAGGCTTAGAGTCATTTGGATCAGTTACATCATTGACAAAGGCTTTTCCACTCAGTTGCAGTGTATCGCCATCCTGAATATTCTCTTTCTGAAAAAACTCACGCAGGTCTGCACCATCTGAAACGGTGTGTATCTTCCCGCCGCCCGCCGCGAAGGCGGTCCCAGGCAGCAGACCCAGGAGCATGATAACGCTCATGATCCACGCGAATACTCTTTGCTTCATCAGCATTCTCCTTTGTTTTCTATGTGGGTGCAACCCTGAACAAATAGGATGAAATATCATCCTGCAAACTCGGCTGACTGTCCACAGCCGCCGGTTACCAGCCACGCCACATCCAGTTCCACCGCTTGAAGCTGCACGTCTGGCTTCACCTTTTCCCCGTGGAAGTCGCTGCCGGCGGTGACGGACAGGCCGCAGTTTTCCGCCAGCTTGAGGTAAAAGGCGGTCTGTTCGGCGCTGTGCTTTGGGTAGTAGCACTCAAGACCGTCCAGACCCCATCCCCGCAGCTGGGACACCAGCTCTGTCAGCCGCATGTCGTCATAGCCCAGCTGGTACGGGTGGGCCAGCACCGCTTTTCCGCCGGCGGCGTGGATGGCCTGTATACACGCGGCTGCCGAAGGCTTGCACTCTTTCACGTTCTCCTGATACTCCTGGGTATCCAAAAAGCGGGAAAATACCTCCTGCGTGGTGGAGGCGTAGCCGTGGCGGACGATCACTTGGGCAAAGTGAGGACGGCCCACGGCGGCGTTCCCGGCCTGTCGCTCCACCTCTTCCAGAGGAATATGGACCCCCTTTTTCCGCAAAAAGTCCATTGTCCTGTGCTTTCGCTCCTCCCGCTCCTGCCGCATTTTCTGACAAAGCTCGCTTAGCGGCGTGTGCCCTGTCTGGACGTTCAGGCCCAGGATGTGGAGATGCCGGTCCTCCGCAGCGCTCAGTTCCACGCCGGGGATGACCCGGACCCCCAGTTTTTCCCCTGCCGCCATGGCCTCCGGCAGGCCGCGCAGGGTATCGTGGTCTGTGACAGCCACATATTTCAGCCCCGCGTCCCTCGCCAGCTCCACCAGCTCCGCCGGAGAATACTGACCGTCGGAGGCCGTGGTGTGGGTGTGCAAATCAACGAGATGTTTCATGTATGTATCTCAAAATACCCCCTTTATTACTGAAAATGTTTGAAAATCCATTTTTATACAGCTTCTTTGGTCACTTTTTTCGCGTATGATGTACTGTACACTCCAAATGTGTATCATATCGGCGGCAGTCTGTCAAGAGGGGTGATGTAAAAAGTGCCATAGGCGGAGCGTCACCGGGACAAGGATTCCATAAAATGTTCCTTGTTCTCCTTTGCGGTGGTCGTGGGTCTCCCCAGATCCGCCCTTGCACCGATTCCGCATACGGCTTCGATCAGCTTATACTCTTTTCACTTCCAACATACTCTTCTTTCATATGAATCCGCTTTGCATACGTCAGATCGTCTACGTTATCTACCTCTGTCCACTGATATTGCTGGATGTCCATAGCCAGAAGTTCAAAGTTATTCTCAAAAATCATCTGTACCAGAGCGTCTTCGTACCAGTGATTGTACAATCCGCTGTCCACCATTTCACACAGCTTCTCACAAAGACGTTTGGCTGAACAGCCATCCAGCTTCGTCACACCGGCATATTCGCCGCTGTATGTGCTCAGTTCCTTACTCATCACCACTACCCTACCGTTGTCCGCCTGCACATTGTAGTCTCCATTTTTCAGCACAGAGCTGTCCATTAGCACATAGGGCCTGTCTGTTGGACGGGTAACCACTTCCGCAAGCAATTCACGAGACATGACAATATCCCCGTTAAGTATGGTCACTTCGCCCTCCAGATAGGTCCTTGCAAACCACAGGGAAGCGATAGAGTTTGTCACCTCGAAGAAGGGGTTATGTATCCAGGACACATTTCCGCTGATCGCAGCCTCCACCCGCTGCCGCTGAAAGCCAGTCACCACTACGATTCTGGCCGCCTTGTCCAGATGATGAAGAAGACCAACCATTCTGCTCAATATTGTCTCCGACTGGTCCAGTGAGAAGAGCGTTTTGGGGTGCCTGAGTGTAATAGGGTTCAGCCGGGTTCCCGCTCCGGCTGCGAGAATGATGTACGTCATAAAAAATCTCCAGCCCTTTCTTTTCTTCTACCACAGAAGCAGACCCAGCCGCTTCAATACGGTTTTCGGTGGAAAATGCAGCTCGATCCCGTATTTTTTTGCGCTTTCGATTACATTTACTCCAGTTGCTTCCAATGGCATCCTGGCTTGGTACGGATGATTGCAACGCTCCGTGCCGCACCCGTTTTTGCACAGCTTGCATGACCCGCCAATGAAGGAGAGCGCCATAGGAAAGTCGTGGTCCCACAGTACCTTTTCCAGTTTCAGCAGCGCCTGATGCAAATCATTGGTGGAGCGTGCCCGAATTTCTGAAAAGTTATTTTCGTCAAAAGGCAGGCTAATCAGAGCAAACGCCCCCCTGCCGTATTCCAGCATCATACGTTGATAGTCGATCTTAGGCGTCCTGGGAGGGCAGTGCCAGTTACGGTCATAATTCTTACAGTAAAAGCAGCTCATAGTCACTCTGGTTTCAAATACAAGCTCTGCTGGTGACATGGCAGTCAGAACAATTTCCGGATACTGCTCCGCAATCGCCTGCTGTAAAACAGTCAGATTCAATTCTTCGCTCATCGGTAACAGTATCCTCCATCAATGTTGACGACAGACCCGTTCATATAGGTATTGTTTAGTATGGAACAGCACAGCTCTGCCACTTCCTCTGCCCTGGCAAAGCGGTGCAGAGCAATTTTGCTCTCAATGGATTCACGAATTTCCGTTGGTTTTTTCTTCTGCCAGTCGGTTTCTACAAAGCCTGGACAGACGCAGTTGATTCGAACCGCCTGCATCTCAAACTCTTTGACCAGACTTCGGGTTAGGTAGTGGACTCCCGCCTTGCTCACCCCGTAGGGGATAGACATGGCATGTGGATATTGTCCCATTACAGCGCCCACAAAAAGCACGCACCCCTGCGCCCGCATCCGCGGGGCGCACCGTTGGGTGAGGAAAAGTGGGGCGGTCAGATTGGTTCGCATCACTGCCTCCCAGCGCTCTACGCTGAGCTCTTCCAGCCGCCCCCGGGCGGTCTGTGCTGCATTGAGGATCAGATAATCCAAGTTATCGAAGGGGGGCAGAAGCCCATCAACAAGGACGTCGTGCCCTCCTGGCAGGGAGAGATCCGCCTGGATGATCTGGAACCGCCCCCCAAAGCCCTCGCGCCGCAGTTCTTCCTCTAGGTTGCTGGCAGATTGAGTATCCTGCCGGTAGTGAAAGGCGACCGCACAGCCCTGCCGCAGCAGAGCCAGACCGAGCGCACGTCCGATTCCCCGGGTCGAGCCAGTAATCAGTGCTGTTTTCATCTGTTTTTCTCCTCCTGCAGCGTGTGCTCCAGTTGTTCCACAATGTGCTCAGGCGTCTGCGTCCCATCGTTTTGGATCGTGATGTCCGGGTGCTGGGGCTCGTCAAAGGGCAGGTCTACACCAACCACATTTTTTCCTGTGGTATACAGCCCTTTCTGGTTGCGCTGGAGCAGGGTTTCACGACTGACCCTGATGTAGATTTCCCTGTAATTGGGGATATTGTCCCGGTTCCATTCCCGTGCCTCACTGTTCATAGAGATGGAGCAGCATACCACATCAATGCCCTGTTCGGCCAGCATCTGGCACACCCGGAACAGACGGAAGGCCCCCCGCGTGCGGTCTTCGTTGCTGTATCCGATGTCCTCACAGAACACAGGACGAATCTGATCCCCATCCAGCAGCACCACATCGTTTTTGACCGCCTTCAGCCGCCGGTAGAACAGCCCGCCGATGGTGGTCTTGCCCGCACCGGCCAGACCGGTGAAAAAATATACAGTTCCTTGTTTCATCCTGTTTTCTCCATCAATGGTAGAGCGGCTGTTCCAGCAGCGCCGGGTCCAGTTTCAGCGGGGTCATCAGCCGCAGGGGCTCGCCCGATTTGTTGACCAGCGTCTTGATCTTCCGCATCCTGTGGACCGCGTCGCTGCGGAGCGTTCGGATGTGCTCCACCTCTTCACGGCTGATCTGTGCAATGGTCTCGTCGGTCAGATCCCGGGCAAGCTCATCCCCTTGGGCCCGGCGGTACTGGCTCGCCTCTTCATAGCTTTTTTCGAGCCATCCGTCGATCTCCTTGGTGTGCTCCAGCTGCTCCTCCAGCCAGGCGTCGTCCGCCGTCTCCCCGCGATAATACTGGAAGTCGTACCCATAGGCCCGGTAGGCATCCTGGAAGAAGTACTCGATCAGCGCCCGCTCCCCGTCGCCCGCATACTGGTCGTAGGTTTCGTACACCTTTACCGGGTCAAACCCCAGCGTCTTTCCATAGCAGCCGGTGGCGTCCTTCATGGTCTCGGTGTAGGGCAGGTCCAGGAACTCCGCCAGGGCGGTAAAGGTGGCCCTGGGATTCAGCTTGCCGTCCTCAAAGCGGACCAGCACGCTGTCGTGGTACAGCCGGTCTTCCGGGTCCACCCAGAAGCTCCGGTTCAGCAGGCGGATGAGGAGAAAGTCGGCCAGGCCCTGCTCCTGATTTTCCTCCCTTCGGTAGTTCACTGCAAAGCGCACGGTGGCCGCGTGGCTGGTGGTGGGCCGCCGCATGGGGGTAAAGGTCTTGATGTACTTGAAGCCCTTCAAAAAGGAGGCGTTTCGGAGCTCGTCATATTCCTCGGAGGAGAGGGTAAAGACGCCCGTTTTGTCAGAGCCCTCCAGACCAAAAATCATGTTGTAGAAGTGGGGCTGGAAGAAGAGGGCGGGGGCGATCCGGGCCGCCGGGTCCAGGCCGCCGTTTTCCAGCATGTATTTGAGGAAGACCGCCACCAGAAAGTCCTTGTCCGTGGGCCGCCCCAGGGCGTTGAGCTGCCGCTCAATGTCCGTGTCGTACCGCTTTTCCCCCTCCCACTGTCTCCGGCTCTCCCCCACCAGTTCTTCCTTGATGTCCTCAAACATCATGGTGTCAAAGGCCAGCAGATTGGGGTGCTGGAAGAAGATCTCGTTGAAGAAGTCGCCGCCGTTGTGGGTGGCCAGCTGGGTGTGCCAGATGAGCCGGGTCACCTCCCGGATGCCCACCGGCTTCACCGGGTACTGGCTGTAATCCAGGCCGAAGCGGGCCTTGAAGTCGATAGGGTACTGTGCCACCTCGTCCTCCATGAGAAAAACGAGCTTTTCGTCCTTGAGCAGCTCTTTCAGCTTGAGACATTGGAGGTGGGCGCAGAATATCGGCCAGCTGGTGTAATGGAGATAGATATGGTTCTCCCGGCCCACCCACTCGCTTTTGCGCACGTTGTCGTTCAAATATTCCAGCTGATACTGGGAGTAAACATCCTTTGCCAGGATGGGATTTTCCAAATTCTGAAAAAAGCATCGGTCAATCACCGGATCGTTGAAGTTCACATAGTCCCCGAAGCGGTTCTCCTCCGGGTAGTAGGGCAGATAGCCCGCGTCGTCAAAGGGGAAGAACAGAAGGGGCAGGTCCTCAAAGGCGGGGAAGTCCCGCCGGAACAGATAGGGGTACTGGGCAAGGCGCTTGCAGTTGGCCTCGTACCGCTTTTGCAGGTCCTTCACGTTGGGGAAATAAAAGGCCTGGGCGAGCAGGTCCAGCAGCTCCCCCTGGTACAGCCCCCGGTTGAACAGGGACACAAAGGTCTGGTAGGGCAGGGTGTGGTCCTCCGCCTGGGACACAAAGAGGAACATGGCCGCCTCCAGCTCCTCCGCCGGCTCCAGCCCTCCCTCGTGCAGGGCCAGGATATAGCCCTTCTGGGCCTCGGTTTTCTGGCCCACCTCCGCCAGGCGGCGGGCCGTTTCCATCAGTTCCATGGCGCATCTCCTCTCAAAAAGCGGACGGCGGGGGCCGGGCGCTTGCCCGGCCCCCGCCGTTCTGGGTTCTCTGTGTGAAATCGCTTGAGGAGTGCTTACTGCATCAGCTGCAGGATACCCTGGGGCACCTGATTGGCCTGGGCCAGCATGGCCTGGGCGGACTGGACCAGGATGTTGTTCTTGGTGTAGGCCATCATCTCCTCGGCCACGTCGGTGTCGCGGATGGTGGACTCGGCGTCCTGGATGTTCTCGGTCATGACGGACAGGTTATTCTGGGTGTGCTCCAGGCGGTTCTGGACAGCGCCCAGCTTGCCACGCAGAGCGGAAATCTTGTTGATCCCGGCACTTGCCGCAGCAACAGTGGCTTTACCATCACTTCCACCGCGCAGATTGGCCAGCAGCTTCTGCGCCTTGCTGGCGGTGCTGACATCATAGAAGTTAGCAGATCCGGTAGTGGCAGTCTTCAGAAGGCCCTTCAAATCAAGCTTGCCCTTCGAGCCGACGACCTTGGAGAGATCCAGCTGGTCGGCGGCGGCGGTGGTGTCGCCGATCTGCAGCTTGAAGGCAGAGAGGTTGTTCGAGCCAGCAGCAAACAGCTTCTTGCCGTTGAAGTTGGCGGTGTCGGCGATGCGGGAGATCTCGTCCTTCAGGGCGGTGACCTCGTCCTGGAGGGCCTTGCGGTCCACGTCGTTGTCGTAGGTGCCGTTGGCGGACTGCTCGGCCAGGTAGACCATGCGGTTCATCATGTCCTGGACTTCCTGGAGGGCGCCTTCAGAGGTCTTCACCATGGAGATGCCGTCTTTGACGTTCTTCTGGGCGGCGTTCAGGCCGGTGATCTGGGCCCGCATCTTCTCGGAGATGGCCAGACCGGCGGCGTCGTCGCCGGCGCGGTTGATCTTGTAGCCGGAGGAGAGCTTCTCCAGGTTCTTGGACAGGGCGCTGTTGTTGCCGGACAGGTTACGGTAGGCATTCATAGCCATAATATTGTGTTGGATCCTCATTCTAATTGCTTCCTTTCAATGTAAAATGATTTTGCCGGGGGCGGCTGTGCTGCGCGTCGATCTCCATATCTTCGCGCATTGGCCTGGCGCGTTCCGGTCCGGACTCCGTGGCCTTTGTCATCCGGGCCTTTCCTGCGCGTTTCTATTTATTTCAACCGGTTCGCGAGACCGGGTGAAACCATAAAGAATAATATAAAAATAATATTGTGCTGAGTGGACAGCCCGAAGGCTTCGGGTGCGTCCGCCGCCGCAGGGCGGCGGAGTGGCCCTCTGTTTTTCCCACCTGGCGGCTTTGCGGGAGTGGGGGCCCAACGGGCACGGGCGGTTGCCCATGGGTCAGCAATACTCAGACCCGCCGAAAGGCCGTAAAAGGCG
>NZ_JAPFEA010000152.1 GCF_026169115.1 Intestinimonas sp.
GAGGTGGTCTGGTGGGCGTTCAGGTCGAAGTTGGTCCGGCTGGCCACGCCAAACAGCTCGCCCCAGCCGAAGGGGAAGACGATCTCAAAGTCGGTGGTGGCGTTGGAGTAGTGGCTGAGCTCCTCGGGGTCGTGGTCCCGGAGGCGCAGGTTCTCATCCCGGATGCCCAGATCCAGCAGCCACTGGTGGCAGAAGTCATTCCAGTACTTGAACCACTCCAGCACGGTGCCCGGCAGGCAGAAGAACTCCAGCTCCATCTGCTCAAACTCCCGGGTGCGGAAGGTGAAGTTGCCGGGGGTGATCTCGTTGCGGAAGCTCTTGCCCACCTGGCACACGCCGAAGGGCAGCTTTCTTCTGGTGGTGCGCTGGACGTTCTGGAAGTTGACAAAGATGCCCTGGGCGGTCTCGGGGCGGAGGTAGACGGTGTTCTTGGCGTCCTCGGTGACCCCCTGGAAGGTCTTGAACATCAGGTTGAACTGCCGGATGTCGGTCCAGTTGTGCTTGCCGCAGGAGGGGCAGGGGATGTTGTGCTCCTCCACAAACTCCTTCATCTCAGCCTGGCTCAGGGCGTCCACCGGCTTGGGCAGGGTGAAGCCGGTCTCCTGGCACCAGTCCTCGATGACCTTGTCGGCCCGGAAACGCTCCTTGCACTCCTTGCAGTCCATCAGGGGGTCGGAGAAGCCGCCCACATGGCCGGAGGCCACCCACACCTGGGGGTTCATGAGGATGGCGGCGTCCAGGCCCACGTTGTAGGGGTTCTCCTGGACGAATTTCTTCCACCAGGCCTTTTTCACGTTGTTCTTGAGCTCTACGCCCAGGGGGCCGTAGTCCCAGGTGTTGGCCAGGCCGCCGTAGATCTCGCTGCCGGCGAAGATGAAGCCCCGGCCCTTGCACAGGGCCACGATCTGTTCCATGGTCTTTTCGGTGTTTTTCATGGGAGACACTCCTTCAATATGATAAAATAAAGGTACGCAAACAAAAACGCCCCGAGCCATAGGCTCAGGGCGAACGAATGTCCGTGGTACCACCTGAATTCGGCCCTCCCGAAGAAGGACCGCGCTCTTTCCCGGTAACGGCGGGGGCCGCCGGGGCATTTCCGCCCCGGAGCTCACGGGCGCCTTCCGCGGGACCGTCGGGGGCCTTGCACCAAAGCGGCTCCTCTCTGCGGTCCGGGTCCTCGCGTACTCCTCCCGGTCACTGCTTTTTTGGATTTGCGCCCATTTTATCACCCTTTCCCCCCGCCGTCAAGGGGAGATGGAGAGAGAAAGGAAGGCTTTGACCCTCTTTTGCTGCTCCATCGGGGTGGCCTTTGGCCGCCCGCCCCCCGTAAACCTTCCCCCTTCCAGGGGGAAGGTGGCGGCGCAGCCGCCGGATGAGGGTGGGCCGGGTAGGGTCAATCTATCCTCCGATCCAACGAAACCCGTCCAGCATAGCTGGCCGGGCCTACGCCGTCGTCGTCGCAAAGTCGGCTTCGCTCGAAACATCCTTGCGGGTATTTCTCGCTACGCTCCCTTGCTCCTCCTCTCCCAAATGGGATACCTCCCATTTGGGCCCCCATTGTGCCACTGGCACATTTTCTTCACGCTGCGGCCCCCTCAGTCGCCTGCGGCGACAGCTCCCCCGTCAAGGGGGAGCTAAACCAAAAGCCCTATACGCACCACCTCTACTGTGGGGCGCGGCTTCCCAGACGCGCCCATGAACCACGTCGTTCTGTGGGGCATCACGACCCCGGCGCGCCAAACCATGCCCCAGTAGGGGCGTACCTGTGTGTGCGCCCGTCCCTCCCCCGCGTCATGCTGAGCGGGAGCGAAGCATCCGTTTTCCCCGTCCTTTTTTCGCCGTCAGGGGCCGGGAGACGGATTCTTCGGCCTGCGGCCTCAGAATGACGTCTTGGCCGAGGCGGTGCGCGTCATGGGGAGGACAAAAAGCGAAGGTGGTCCCTTCACGCCCGCAGACCGGCGCGGCACCACATCGGACGGGCGGCTGGTAGCCGCCCCTGCAACGCCATCACAACCCTGGCGCAGGGGCCGATGTCCCCATCGGCCCGGCGGCGTGGTCTGTGCCTTGACGCTCAGCATGACAGGAAAAATACCTCAAAATGACGGAAAAACTCAGGACAAAAACAGCTCCACATCCTCCACGGTGAGGTGGGGGTGGAGGGCCAGGTCGATGGCGAAGCCGATGACCTTGGCCATGTCCTTTACCCGCTGGTCGATGTCCCGAGGGGTGACCATGAGGTCTCCCCCCGCCCCCCGGAGGGCGGCGGGGTCCAGGTCGTCCCGTCCGGCCTCCTCCAGAATGTCCAGGGCCAGGGTGGCCCCGTCCACCACCGTGGGCACCCCCAGGGCGATGACGGGGACGCCCAGGCTTTCGGCGTTGAGGGCGAAGCGGTGGTTGCCCACCCCGGAGCCGGGGACGATGCCGGTGTCGGAGAGCTGCACGGTGGTGCAGATGCGCTCCAGGCTCCGGGCGGCCAGGGCGTCCACGGCGAGGACGCACCCCGGCTTTACCTTCCCCGCCACCGCCTGGGCCAGCTCCCCGCTCTCCACCCCGGTGGTGCCCAGCACCCCTGCGGCCAGGGCGGCCACTGGGCGGAAGGACCCGAACTGCTCCGGGGCGGCGTCGATGAGGTGGCGGGTCACCAGGGTGTGGTCGGCGGCGCCGGGGCCGACGGCGTCGGGAGTGATGGCCCGGTTCCCCAGGCCCACCACCAATATCGGGGCCTTTTCCGGCACCCGGCAGCGCCGGAGCAGATGGCCCAGCTCCCCCGCCAGGGCCGTACAGGACCGGGGGAAGGCCCCCTCCTCCCTACGGGCAAGGCCCGAGAGGTCCACGGTCACATAGGTCCCCACCGGCCGGCCCAGGGCGGCCTCCCCCCTGTCGTCCAGGATCTCCACCCGGGTCACGGGGCAGCCCTCCCGGACCTCCTCCTGGATCCGGACCCCCTCCGGCCCCCTTCCCGTCTGGGCCGTTTTGGTCAGGGCCTCGGCCTCCACCGCCAGATCTGTCCGCCGTTTCAGCACGGCGCCTCACTTCCCCTCCGCAAGATATAGTGGCGCATCTGCCATTCAGCCCCTATTTTTTGCGAAGGAGCCCCTTCCTATACGGAAAGACAAAAAAATTCAAAAAAAAGGTTGCATTTTTTCGGGACTTCTGTTAAAATGGATACCTGCACGGGCAGGACCCGTGAAAATGAGTATATCATCGGAGGAGGTGTTTGGTTTGCCGAATATCAAGTCTGCCAAGAAGCGTGTGCTGGTCAACGAGGCCAAGGCGGCCCGGAACAAGGCGGCCAAGTCTGCGCTGAGGACCCAGATCAAGAAGTTTGACGCCGTGGTGGCCGAAGGCAACCGCAGCGAGGCCGATGTCGTCTACAAGGCCACGGTGAAGGCCATCGATCAGGCCACCGTCAAGGGCCTGCTGCACAAGAACAACGCGGCCAACAAGAAGAGCGCCATGACCATCAAGCTGAACAAGCTGGCCTGACGCCCAACAGCGCGCATGAAGACCGCCTGCATCCGCAGGCGGTTTTTTGCTGCCCATACTGCCCAAATTTTGGTAAAAAGGGAGAAAGTTTTGAACTTCAAACAAAACCCTTGACAAGGGCGGCGGGAGCGGGTACAATGCGAATGTTTTGAAATTCAAAGGAAAGGGGCGGCGGCATGGAAGGGCGGAGCGCCAAGATCAATCAGTTCCTGGTGGAGGTGTTCGACCAGATCCTGCGCCGGGAGGAGGCAGTCCTGACGGCGCAGTACCCCAGGCTGTCCCTGCGGGAGATCCACCTGATCGACGGGGTCTGCCGGGCGGCGGACCGGGGGGAGGACAACCGGGCCACGGCCATCGCGGCGTCCCAGGGGGTGACGGCGGGGACCCTGACCACGGCGGTGAACCTCCTGGAGCGCAAGGGCTATGTGGTGCGGCAGCGGGATGAGCACGACCGGCGGGTGGTACGTATTCTGCCCACCCCCCTGGCCCGGGAGGCGGAGGCCGCCCACCGGGAGTTCCACCGGGCCATGGTGGAACGGGTCCTGTCCGAGCTGACGGCGGCAGAGGCCGACGTGCTGGTGGAGACCCTGGGCAAGCTGGCCCGGTTTTTTGCGCCGGAGGGCGGCAAAACGGAGACAGAAGGAAACGAGGTATGAATATGGTACGCATCATGACCGACAGCACCTGCGATCTCTCCCCGGAGCGGCAGAAGGCCCTGGGGGTGGAGGTGGTCCCCCTGTCCGTCCACTTCGGGGCGGAGAGCTTCCGGGACGGCGTGGACCTGAGCAACGCGGAATTTTATGAGCGGCTGCGGGGGACCGAGACCCTGCCCACCACGGCCCAGGTCAACCCGGAGGAGTTCATCAGCCGGTTCCAGGCCCATGTGGGGGCGGGGGACCAGGTGGTGGGGATCTTCCTGGCCTCCCAGCTCTCGGGGACCTGCCAGTCGGCCCTCATCGCCCGGGGCATCGTGGACGAGGCCAATATCTTTGTGGTGGACTCCACCACGGTGACCTTCGGTCTGGGACTGCTGGTGGAGATGGCCGCCCGGCTGCGGGATGCGGGGCTGAGCGCCCCGGAGATCGCGGCGCAGGTGGAGCATCTGGCGGGGCGGCTGCGGTTCTACGCCGTGGTGGGCACGCTGAAGTACCTCAAGATGGGCGGACGCATCTCGGGCACCGCCGCGGTGGTGGGGGGCATGCTGGGCATCACCCCCATCCTGAACATCCGGGACGGCGTGGTGGAGGCAGCGGCCAAATCCCGGGGCCGGAAAGCGGCCTATCAGTGGATGGAGAAGCGGCTGGAGGCCGAGCCGGCGGACCCCGCCCTGCCTGTGTCCTTCGGCCACTCCGACAGCCCGGAGCTCATGGCCGAGTGCGAGGACTATTTCCGGGAGCGTATCTCCGGCATGGAGGTCCTGGAGAGCGACATCGGCTCCGTGGTCGGTACCCATGCCGGCCCCGGCTGCGCGGGCATCGCGTATTTTGTGAAGGAATAAGGTACGGACCGCGCCCGGCGTCCGCCGGGCGCGGTCCACTGTGTTATGGGGCGGGCCATATCATAGCTCCCCCTTGACGGGGGAGCTGTCCGGCGAAGCCGGACTGAGGGGATGGGCAGGGTACAGACCACGCCACTAGGCCGATGGGGACATCGGTCCCTGGATAGTGCGCCACGACCTCCCCTTTCCTGTCATTCTGAGGCCGCAGGCCGAAGAATCCGTTTTCCCCGGTCCCTGACAGCGGAAAAGGGACGGGGAAAACGGATGCTTCGCTTTACTCAGCATGACGCCGTGATATCCCGTAGGGACCGACCTGTGTGTCGGCCCGGATGCATCCCCCGGCTCACCCCCATCCGTCATTTGCTTCGCAAATGCCACCTTCCCCCTGGGAGGGGGA
>NZ_JAPFEA010000066.1 GCF_026169115.1 Intestinimonas sp.
GGTTCCCCCAAGGCTGCGAGCACGTTGCTCACCAATACCATGCAGAAGGTGATCGACAACTTCGAAACGCAGATCCAGAAGTGGACGGATAAGATGACCGATCAGGTGGATCGCTACACCAGCAAGTTTTCTCAGTTGGAGCAGCTGATCGCACAGATGAACGCCCAGAGTTCCTCACTTAGTGGACTGATGGGTGGATTTTGAGGGAAGTGGTGACTGCCAGTCATGGATATGAGAGGGTACCAAAACTACAAAACGCAGAGCATCAATACCATGACAAAGGGAGAGCTCCTTCTGCTGCTGTATGATGAACTGGTCAAGCGTCTGATACAGGCCGAGCTCGCTTTGGACAAGAAAGAGTTTGAGTCCTTTGAAGCGTCCGTGCAGCGTGGAATTGAGATCATCACATATTTGGATGATACCCTTGATATGAAATACGAGGTCAGCCATGGCCTGACAAAGCTCTACGAGCATTTTACCTATGAGCTGGGCCGGGCCAAGATCGGGCGGAATCCGGAGCCGCTGGGCCGGGTCAAGAAAATGGTGAGCGAGCTGCGGGACGCGTTCCGCGAGGCGCAGAAAACTGGGGACTCGGGTAGGTAGTGAGCGATGGATGAAACGGTAATTCTGACTTCGGTGGCCCTGGAGAAGCGCATGTATACCCTTTTGGTGGAAGGACTGGACCTGACCAGACAGCTGGCCGAGGCGGTGGACCGGGGCGACCCGGTGACCATGCGGCTGATCCTGAGCATGCGCGCGGAGCCCTTTGAAAAGCTGCACGATGTGCGGCGGGCGCTGGAGGAGCGCAAAAACGCCCTCCCGCCGGAGGACTCCGCCCGGCTGGCCGGCCTGCTCAACGGCGAAGCCGCTCAGCGGGCGGAGGAGCGCCCCCTTGCAGAACAGGTGGCGGTCAACCGCCGGCTGCTGACACAGCTCTTTGAGCTGGACAAGGCGGTCAGCCTCAAATTGGGGAAGGACCAGTCCCACTACAAAAAATAAACCGGATACCAGCCCGATCGGGCTGATATCCGGAAGGTCCGGCGTCAGGGCTCGGAATGAGAGATGGCCCACAGAGGGGCGCCGTTGCTGGTGCTTGCGGACAGCTCGTCCAAAATCAGCTGCGGCGCCCACTCCATGAGACTGCGTTCCGTGCTGTTGGGATCTGCCACCAGAAGCGCGCCGGAGAGCGTGACCCCGCGCAGCAAAATGAAGTGGCCTGCCGATGTGAAGTGCCCCGGACCCATCAAGGCCACCACCAGATTTCCGGAGAGAAGAGCCTCCTGGAGGGCTTCCGGCGTCCGCTCTTTGATGGGGGCGGCGGTCAGGCCATAGGCTGCGGAGAGCCCCTTCACGATGGAGAGGTACGACCCGCTCCTTTTCGCCCAGTAGCCATCTTCATAAGCGCGCTCCGCCATCTGGGCCGGATCGATGTCGTGGGCGGTCAGGCTTGCGACCACCATCGCCATGGCGGTGGGCCCACAGCCGTACCGGCCAATGTCGTCCGTGCCGTAGGGCTGGTCCGCCCAGACCTCGTCCGACTGGTTGTAATAAACGACCTCCACGGTGCCGCCGGTGAGGATGTCGCGCCCGGCTGCCGATTTCAGCTCCGTGAGGGCCGGGTCGGACAGGGGCATGTCCGTGTGGATGGCCGGGTCGCCGGCGATCTGCATGTCGGCCTCTGTCAGCGTCTCTTTTTCCGCGACGAGCTCCTCCCACCAGGCGGAGATGCCGTCCGCCGCCTGCCCGCCGAGGGAGGCGGCTGCCTGGATACACTGGCGGACAGGGCGGGTGATTTGCAGGAAGAGGGAAGGGGCAAAGTGGTAGCAGGCCCAAAGCTCTACGCCGCCGATGCAGAGCACGGCGAGCAGCAGCAGCCACAGGAAAGGTTTCTTTCGTTTCACTCGTTCACACCCCTGTCCTCGGAACCATTGGTCATGTATTATTATACCAAGACCAGATGGGATTTCAAGAGGAGCCAATTTTGCTCAGGCATATCGACAGACAGGAGCGCCAATTATGCCCACAATCGCGTTGGAGAATGTAACCAAGTACTACAAGCAGGATAAGCACAGCGGGAGAGGAAAGCGAACAGAAATCGGGGTGGCTGAGGTTACCCTGACCATTGAGCAGGGAGACTTTGTCTTTGTGACCGGGAGCAGCGGAGCGGGAAAAAGTACGCTGCTCAAGCTCATCACCGGAGAGCTGAAACCGGATCACGGCAACGTCTACCTGGATGGAAAGGACCTGACTCGGCTCCTGCGCTGGAGCGGCAATCGCGCCAGAGGAATGTTTGGGATCGTGACGCAGACGGGCTCCCTGGGCCGGAAAATGACGGTGGAGGAGAACCTGATGCTGGCCGCCAGAATCGGGCGCGGGCGCTTTGAGAGCATGAGTCAGGTGGGCGCACGGGTGGTAAAGGTGCTGGGCCTTGTCGGGATGAAGGGCGCAGAGAAACGCTATCCCGTGGAGCTGTCCATCGGCGAGTGCCGGCGGGTGGAGCTGGCCAGAGCCCTCATCAACAGCCCGCCCATCCTGGTGCTGGATGAGATCACCGCCAGCCTGGACGACGATAATATCTGGGACATCTTTCACCTGCTCACGGAGGTCAACCGAAGGGGTAGCACGGTCATCATGGCGACCCACGCCGGCGCATATGTCAACATCATGCGCAAAAGGGTCGTGACACTTGTGGATGGCCGCGTTTTTGGCGACGTACAAAGGGGAAGATACGGGGATGTAATGTAAAGGCAGATAGCATTACATACCCGATTTATATAGAGGAATCAACAAAGGAGGAACTGGGAAGCCATGCTTCAAAACATGAAAATCAAAAAGAGTCTGATTCTGGGATTCGCGATTACCATTGCGGTCTCGCTGGCCATTATTTTTGCTACGCTCACAATGATGAACCTCCAGCGCGGCGCCTACCATGAGATTCTTGACTATAATGTCCGGGCCAACGAGCTGGTTGCGTCCTGCCGGGTGAATGCCAACATTGCGGCACGGAATGTGCGGGATATGGCCCTGCGTCCGACTGACTCAGGGAATGCCGCCCTTCAAAAACGCGCCGAAGAGGTCCTGGATACAATGAATAAGGATTTCGAGGAGCTGAAAAAAGTTTATCCTCTCACGGACAAACAGATCCTGAACGACTATATAAATGCGGTGAAGGAATGGGAAGCGGTGCTTCCGAGCATTTTCAACGCCATCAATGCCGGACGGGGCGATGACGCTGTCCGGCTCATCAAGGCCGAGTGTACGCCCCGCCTGGAGGCCATGGCCTCCATGGCCATCCAGATCGACGACGCGCTGACGAACGCACAACACAGCGCGGTCACACAGCAGAGCCGAAATAACATCATCATGGTCGTTGTGATCATTGCGGTCATGGTGATCGCCACCATCGGCGTTATTACAATGGCATTGAAATTGATCCACAGCATTGTAGCGCCGACAGAAGAGGTGCGGAATGCGCTGGTGGGCTTCAGCGAGGGCAACTTTGACATCGAAGTGGAATTTGAAAGCAAAAACGAGCTGGGCGATATGTGCGAGGCATTGAGAACCAGCCAGCGGGTCCTGCGGGCGCTGGTGGACGATGAGTGCTACCTGCTCGAGGAGATGGCCCAGGGCAACTTCGACATCAAGAGCAAGGACAGGAGCATTTATGTGGGCGGACTGAAGCCCGTCCTCGAGTCCATCCGGACGATCAACAGCAACCTCAGCGATACGCTGGCTCAGATCGACCTGAGCGCAGAGCAGGTGTCCGCCGGCTCCGAGCAGGTGTCTACCGGCGCCCAGGCCCTTGCTCAGGGCGCGACGGAGCAGGCCAGTGCGGTGGAAGAGCTGTCTGCGACCATCTCTGAGATCTCCAGCAAGGCACAGAAGAATGCTGAAAACAGCCAGAGCGCCATGGAGTACTCCAGGGTTGCGGGTGACCGGGTGGATGAGAGCGCCAAGTACATGGAGGAAATGGTCTGCGCCATGCAGGATATTTCCGATGCATCCGAGGAAATCGGGAAAATTATCTCCACGATCGAGAATATCGCCTTCCAGACCAACATCCTTGCGCTGAACGCGGCTGTGGAAGCGGCGCGGGCCGGAAGCGCGGGCAAGGGCTTTGCCGTGGTCGCAGATGAGGTCCGCAACCTCGCCACAAAGTCTGATGAGGCCGCAAAGGCGACCAAGGAACTGATCGATCGCTCCATCTCGTCGGTGCAGAACGGCAACAACATCGTCAAGCAGGTGTCCGAATCCCTTGGCCGGACCGTGGAGGCCGCGGAGCATACCCTGGGCCTGATCCAGGAGATCTCCAGCGCCGCAGAGGAGGAGGCCGAGGCAATCGCCCAGGTCACCGAGGGCATCGATCAGATCTCCGCTGTTGTCCAGACCAACTCCGCGACCAGCGAGGAATCTGCCGCCGCCAGTGAGGAGCTGTCCAGTCAGGCCGCGCTGATGAAGGACCTGATGGCCAAGTTCAAGCTGCGGACCATGGATGACCGCTACGCTGCCGGGAGTTCTGCCACAGCGGCCAATCGAGAGATTCCGGGGGAGGCTGGAGACACTTCCGGTTTTGCGTCTGCGTTCAGTAAGTATTGAGGAAATGGGAACACATAGCACAGGCTTCTTCATGTGTTCATGACCGCGACTGCCGGAGAGTGGAAAGGATGACCGCTCTCCGGCTTTGCGCGTTTCAAGGGACCACCAATGAATACAAAAATCTGGAAAGGGGGAAAAATTGTGGGAAAGAAAGGGCTGTTCAGCAAAATTTTCGGAAGTATTTCCGGAAATCCACCCCCTGCGGAACCGGAGCAGGCAGAGGTTGAAGCGCGGCCTGAAGAACATGCCGCAGAACAGCAGATGACTGCACCGGACGCGCCACATGGCGGCTATGACGTTATCAAGGTGCAGGGCGCTCTGCTTGAGGTGTGGAACCACTGGAGCGGCGACTACTCGCCGCCGGAGGTCTCCATGATTACAGGAAAGACGATGGAAGACCTCCATACGGATGAGCAGATGCTGGAGCGGGAGCGGGTCCGGCTGTCCCTGCAATTAGAACAGGACGCGAAAAAAAGGCTGGCGATGGTGGAGTGCGCAGAGGCCAGCGGACAGTCTCTCAACGCGTTCTGCCAGGTCTATCTCGCACGGAGCAAGATGCTGGCCTGGAGCTTTATCTTCCCGCCGGCCGGCCCGGAGGGGAAAATGCTTGGGGAATCTGTGGGAAAAGCCCTTGCACAGAGTGGGGTGACCACGGGAATCGATTCCGGGGCAGTCGTGAGCATTTTCCAGGAGCCGATGTATTTCAAGCTGATCCCCATTGCAATCGGCACGCCGCCGGTGGAGGGGAAGAACGGAAGCGTCACGGAGCGTTTTCCCCGCACGATTGCCAAAGAGGTAAAGGTGGATGAGAACGGCGTGGCGGATTATCGCGCCGGGAGTTATGTGCAGCTCATCGAGAAGGACGCGGTCATCTGTGACATTGAGCTGCCGCAGCCCGGCGCGCCCGGAGTGCGGGTAGACGGAAAAATCATCGAACCCAAACCGGTGAAGCCGGCCCACGTTCCAGCCGGCGCGAATACCGTACTGGCGGAGGATGGAAAAAAGCTGATCGCCGCCCGTGAGGGGCACCTGGAATTTATAAACGACGCTTTCCAGGTCCACGCTGTGCTGGAGGTCAAGGGAGATGTGGATTATTCCACAGGAAACATTGATTTTCCGGGGGACGTCCATGTTTGCGGCGACATCCGAGAGAATTTTACGGTGCGTGCCAGCGGCTCGATTGCCGTGGACGGGATCGTGGAGGCCGCAACCGTGGAAGCGGGCGGAGACATCGTCATTACCAGGGGCGTGGTAGGTGACAACCGGGCGCTCCTGAGAAGCCATGGGACCGTCCGCGTCAAATATCTGGAGAATTGTGTGGTGTATGCGGCGAAAGGGATCTATGCCGACTGCATCATGAACGCTCAGATTTTCAGCGATGACGTCATCAGCGTCATGAGCGGAAGGGGGAGCGTGATCGGCGGGGCCCTGACAGCCGCACGCCTGATTCAGGCGCGCATGATCGGGGCGCAGTCCGGACGCCGAACGGAACTGAGGCTTGGAGTCCTGCCATATGTGCAAAGCGAGCTGCAAAACATCCAGGAGGATCTGAGGGTCCTGGAGCGGGAGCGGGAGCAGCTGGATAAGGAGCTTTCCTATCTGGAAAGCAAGCAGGGACTGGAAGGCAGCAGCGGAAAGATCGCAAAGGCGCGTATCCGCAGGTCGGTGCTGGGAATCAAGGAGCAGCAGCTGAACAAGCATAAGGAGCAGCTCACCCCCATGGAGGCCGACATTGCGAAATGCCGCATGGAATGCGATATGGTCTATCCGGGGACCACGCTGACCGTGGGGGAGCTGGGCTGGTCCACCAGGCAGACCAGACGGTACTGCAAGGTCGTGTATGATATCAGAACCGGAGAATTGAAAGAGATCAGCTGAGCAGGACCCAGCACGAGGGGGGACAAGACGCATTGGCAACGTTATGCAGAGACGAATGGGAGAAAAAAATGGCTGAGACACTGGTCTGCGAGATTTTGGAGGTCATGTCTGACATTCATCTGCGACTTGCCCAGCTGCAGGAACAAGAGATGGAAAGCCGGAAGCTGGAGGCAATCTACGGCTTTGTAGAAGGGGATTATCAGATCGAGCTGAGGTTTCTGGCGGAACCACGCATGTTCTCCCGGCTGGCGCAGAATATGGCTGGTTCCCAGTTGAGCAGTGATGAAATCCAGGAATATGCAATGGAATTTTTTAATGTGCTGTGCGGCAGGTTTCTTTCTGAGCTGTATAAGGCGACGAATACTACCGCCAGGTTCTATCCAACGAGATATGAACTGCATCCGGACTTGATGTGCCTGAAGGATCAGGTAATGCTGAGCACCCTGTATTTTATCAGTGATGAACAGGAGCTGGCCGCATTTTCCTGGTCGGCCAAACCAATCAATGACCTGCTGAGGAGGAGCATAAATGTTGAAGCGTAGAATCATGGTTGTGGACGATTCCCGTGTCGTATATGCAGAAATGCGGAAGATGCTGGAGGGCAGCGAAATAGAGATCGCGGCCTTCTGCCGGAGCGGGGAGGAAGCGTTGGAGCAGTATGACACGGTCAAGCCGGAGCTGGTCACACTTGATATCGTGATGCCCGGCATGGACGGCCTGGAAACATGCGAAAGGCTGAAAAAGAGCCATCCTGATGCAGAGATCTTTATGGTGTCCTCGATGGCCTACGATGATATTATCGACCAGGCAGCCGCCCTGGGGGCGAAAGGATTTTTGTTCAAGCCTTTTACCAAAGAGGCGCTTTTAGAGGGACTGCGAGGGGCGTTCAAAGCGATAGAGGGTACGGAGTAATGCAGGTTTTCGTGCCGGCTTGACGGGAAAAGGAGTTGTAACGGTATGGCGGAGAGAAAGCCGCAGGGAAACGATTTGATCTTTGCATTGGACATCGGTACGCGAAGCGTTGTCGGCGTGGTTGGAAAAGCGGTTGAGGACCGGTTCAAAGTCCTTGCGGTCGAAGCCGAGGAGCACAAAAAACGCGCCATGCTGGACGGCCAGATCGACAATATACAGCAGGTGGCGGACCTGGTCAAAGCTGTGACGGAACGTCTGGAGCGGAACCTGGACGTCAGGCTGGAGCGGGTCTGCGTGGCCGCTGCAGGCCGGGCGCTGCGGACGCAGACCGGCAGCTTTGCCCTGGAGCTGACCGGGGAGCAGACGATCAGCGCGGAACAGGTCAGTCAGCTGGAGGCCGGCGCAGTGTCTGCCGCTGAGGACGCGATGCAGATGGACGAGGAGAGCCGCAGACAGTTTTTCCTTGTGGGCTATACGGTTGCACAATACCGCCTGGACCGCTATCCGCTCTCTACGCTGATGGGCCATAAGGGCAGGCTGGTCGAGGCGGACGTGGTGGCGACCTTTTTGCCCGGTGAAGTGGTGGAAAGCCTGTATTCGGCCATGCGTGCGGCGGGTCTCCAGGTGGCAAACATGACGTTAGAGCCGATTGCCGCCATGAATGCGGCGATCCCGGCGGAGCTCCGCCTTTTGAATCTGGCGCTGGTCGACATCGGCGCCGGAACCACCGATATTGCCATCTGTCGGGACGGCAGCGTGGTTGGCTATACGATGGTGACGCTGGCAGGCGATGAGATCACGGAAACGCTCATGCGGACGTTTTTGGTGGACTTCAAGACGGCGGAGACACTCAAACGGGAACTTCCGAGTGGCGAAGACCTGCGATATACGGACATTTTGGGCATTGAGACGACGAAATCTCATGAGGAGATCTGTGCCGCCATCGAGGAGCCGATGCAGCACCTTGCGGAAGCGATCTGCGAACAGGTGGCTGCGGTAAACGGCGGCGCGCCGTCTGCGCTTTTCCTGGCTGGCGGCGGAAGTAAGCTGCTGGGGCTGCGTGAGAAAATCGCCGGATGCCTGAATATGGATGAAAAACGCGTGGCAATCGCCGGAAACAACTACGCGAAGAGCGCCTTTTCCGATGATCTGAAGATCGAAAACCCCGAATACGCCACACCGCTTGGCATTGCGATCTCCGCTGGACTGGGGCTGCTGAATGACAGCTATGTGGTGATGCTCAACGGCAAGACAGCCAAGCTGTTCCGAAGCGGCACGCTGACCCTGCGGGACATCCTTTTGATGAACGGATATACCTATGGGGATATGCTGGGGAAATCCGGGAAGAGTCTGAACGTCCTTCTGGACGGCAAGCACATGGTTTGGCGCGGCGAGCCCTTTGCACCAGCGGTATTGTCGGTCAACGGAGCGGAAGCGGCGCTCACCACGGTGGTCCATGCCGGCGATCAGATCAGCTTCATCCCGGCGCGGCCAGGCGCCGACGCGGCGAAAAGGCTGGCGGATGTCCTGGGGGCTGATTTTGCCGGTGAGGTGCTGGTGAACAACAAAAAAGCCGGGCTGGATACGCCGCTGCGGACGGGCGACGTTATTCTGACGCTGAAACGGGAACCGGTGGAGAAACCACAGGAGAAACCCCAGGAGCGGCAGGCGCCTGCGCCGGCAACGGAACATGGAAAGCCGATCGACATCCTGTTCAACGGCGAGGAGCTGCATCTGCCGGGGAAGGAGAGTGGGCTGCCGTATTATCTGATGGATCTTTTGCAGTACTCAGATCTGGATTTTGAGAAGATAGAGCGGCCTGTGCGCCTGGAAGTCAACGGCGTGGAGAGCGGCTTCCGACAGATGATCCGTGATGGGGATTCCGTTACGATCTGCTATACATGAAAGGAACAAGGGCTGCTCCGCCATGACTGCGGAGCAGAGATCCACGATAATCGAAGGAGGACTTCTTGAAACGTAAAAAGTTGATGGTGATTCTTGCCGCGGTCATTTTGGCCGGGGCAGCCTGCGCGGCCATATTTCTGCTGAAAGACCGGGGCGACGGCGCAGAGGAAAGAAAGGAAATTGACCCTCCGACAAGTTATCGGATTGGCGGCGTCGATGTTGCCGCGCTTCCCGTCTTGAACGAGGAGATCGCCGTTTATCGGGAAACGGTAAAGCAGGAGAC
Organism: Intestinimonas sp.; assembly: GCF_026169115.1. Taxonomy (GTDB): domain Bacteria; phylum Bacillota; class Clostridia; order Oscillospirales; family Oscillospiraceae; genus Intestinimonas. Next base: position 9,575 of record NZ_JAPFEA010000066.1, read on the forward strand.
ACAGGACGGTGAGGAGTCTGAGGAGGCGCCCAGCGCAAGTGATGCCGTTGTATATCGCTACGAAGGGCTTGAAGCCCCCGGCTCGCTGGTCGAGGCATACGCGGCGCTGATGGATACGGCGGATACCGGCTTTTGCATCGTGGACGACACGCTTGCAGAAACGGACGCGCCAGACTATGAGGCCGAGGAGGGCTCTGTTCATCTTGCCCGAAATGGCGCGGAGGAGGGCAAGGTCATGTCCATCCAGATGGCGTGGTCGCAGGGCTGCTGCATCGTGACCGCAGGGACGCTGACGGGCGAGATCACGGAGCCGCCGGTCCCGGAGGCGATGACGATCTCGGAGGCGGCAGACTATGTGCGCTCCATGTCACCGTCCAGGCTCGGCCTGGAGGGAACGTCTATGCAGGAATATAATATATATGTAATAGACGGGACCGTTCTGGTAGACGGCATCCCCTGCATCCGTTTGAATGTGTACCGTGACGATGGAAAGGCGGAGACGAATGAGGTCGCGGGCATCTATTTCCTCTCCGCCGACAAGGCGCACATCTACAAGCTGGACGTAAAGCGGGGAGTCGCTGAGGAAGTGGGCTGATCCGGGAATGCTTCGGGATGGCCAGGGACATCGGAGCGGCTGAGAAAACTGCTCTGAATGAACGGAATCCTTTTCCAGCACTCTTATTTTTTGGGGGAGTCCTGTCGATAATAAATATGCATTATATTGTATCCTCCGTCTGTGATCCACAGATGGAGGGGACGGGCGTCTGCGGGCTGATCGATGGGAGCCGATTTCACATGGAATGGGAGGTGAGAGCCTTTTATGGCGCAGTTATTTGAATATTGTAAAAAAGCTGCACTTCCCAGCCTGAGCGGAGGGGACCCCGTTGAGGCACAGGTGTCAATCGGACCGAACGGCGGGCTGCTTCTGGAGGTGCCGTATGAGTTCGATTATCCGGTCAACACCCAGATGGAGGTTGACTTTTTAGACCCGATCATGGGGATGGTCACCTGTCTGGCGGTGCTGCATTCCCCGTTGGTCAAAAAGGGCAGGATCACGCGCTCCTATCGCTGCAATGTTCTGCGCCGCATTCGGCAGATGCAGCGGCGGGAGGACGTGAAGGTACCGGTTTTCGATGTAGTTTCCGTCCGGCTGAATGATGCGGAAGAGGAAACGCAGGCCACGCTGCGCAACATCAGCGCGGGGGGCGTCCTCCTTGTCACCAGTCTGCGCGCGCTGCCTGGCGAACGTCTGGATTTCACGTTCCGGTGCGACGGCCTGGACCTCCCACTCACTGCGGAGATCCTGCGGGCAGAGCCGGAGAAAGGCCGACGGGGCGAAACGCTGTTTGCTTATGGGTGCCGGTTTATACAGCTGTCGAGCGCGCATGAGTCCGCGCTGAGGAGCTTTGTGTTCCAGGTGGAGCGTATGCTTTACAGCGGGAAATAGCGTGGATCGAATCAATGAGTGGGAGTGGGAAATGACATGAAGTCGATTAAATCCAAAATCAGAATGATTGTGCTTGCGCTGCTTGTGGTCAATTCTGTTCTAATCGGCGTAATCACATCTTTGCTGAACGTCAAAGGAATCGATAGGATCATGGAGACTACGGTAGCGCCTGTTTCCAGGATCACGGCCCAAGCCGTGAAGTGGCGGCTGGATAATTACTGGGCGCCTTTGACGGAGGCCGCTTCTCTGGGGATCTTCCTGGATTCCCAGCCCACAGACCCGGAGTTGATCGCGTTCACAGAGGAAATCGCATCCCGCAACGGGTTCCTGTACGTCGGGAAGATGAACGCAAGTGGAATTGCCTACGGTGGAGTCGATTATGGGGACACGGATTACTTTTTGAAGTGCAGAGAGACCCTGCGGCCTGTGATCTCCGACCTCATTTATGACGGCAACCAGACCATTTTCCTGCTGGAGGTCCCCATTCTGAAAAACGGACGGTTTGACGGTATTGTCTACGGCGGTGTGAATGCTGAGTTCCTGAGCGATATTGTCAAGGGGCTGACCGTAGGCGAAGAGGGGCAGGCATACATTCTGGACGCAAAGGGGAATGTGATCGGGCATCCGGACCCCAGCTATGTGATGGACGGCGTCAACTTCATCAAGCAGGCGGAGACGGACTCCAGTCTGAAACAGGTGGCGGCGGTCCACAGGTCAATGATCGCCGGAGAGAGCGGCGTGTCCTCTTACCGTTTTGACGGGGACAACAAGTGCTTTGGCTACACGCCGGTTGGCGGTGAACAGGGCTGGAGCGTGGGCGTCGAGATCAGCCACCGTGAATTCAAGGTATTTTTGGACATGAGCCTTATCATTACCTTTGTGGTCGTCCTGCTGATGCTGGTCGTGTCCTCCCTCATCACACTGCGGCTGGCCCGGATGATCTCTGTGCCCGTGCTTGAGATCCAGACGGCTACCATCAAGCTGAACTGCCCCAGATTATGCTGACAGCACAAAAAAGAGCCCCTGGTAGGAAATATTGAGTTTAAAGTGGAGAGGCGTCGCGCCAGCGGCGCCTCTCCGGTTTTTAAC
>NZ_JAPFEA010000025.1 GCF_026169115.1 Intestinimonas sp.
AAAAAGGAGCGGGAAAAGCTAACGCATTTCCCACTCCTCGCGTGTTCTCTCTATTTGGTCGTAAATTGGTCGTAAATCTCGTTGGTCAAAGTCTCAGGACCGTTGAAATATCAGTGTTTTTTAATCTAACGGCTTCATAGTCGGGAACAGGATGACCTCACGGATGGTGTCGGAGTTAGTCAGCAGCATGACGCAGCGGTCAATGCCGATGCCCAGTCCGCCCGTGGGGGGCATGCCGTATTCCAGGGCATTGATAAAGTCCTCGTCCATCATGCCGGCCTCGTCGTTGCCGGCGTCCCGAAGGGCCAGCTCGTGTTCAAAGCGGCCCCGCTGGTCGATGGGATCGTTGAGCTCGGAGAAGGCGTTGGCGAACTCCGCATGGTTGATGAAAAGCTCGAACCGCTCGGTGAGGCGGGGGTCCTTGGGGGACCGCTTGCTCAGGGGGGAGACCTCCACCGGGTACATGGTGATGAAGGTGGGCTGGATCAGCTTCTCCTCCACCCGCTGGTCGAAGCACTCGTAAAGCGCGGTGCCCCAGGTGCGCTCACAGTCTTCCATATCCACGCCCACGGCCTCAGCGGCCCGGCAGGCAGTCTCGTCGTCGCTGATGGCGGCAAAGTCCACGCCCACATACTTCTTCACCGCGTCGATCATGGTCAGCCGCTGCCAGCCCAGGGTCAGGTCGATGTCGGCCCCCAGCCACTGGATGTGGTAGTCGCCCAGGATCTCCTTGGCGGCGGAGGAGATGATCCCCTCGGTAATATCCATCATATCGTTGAAATCGGCATAGGACTCATAGAGCTCAATGGTGGTGAACTCCGGGTTGTGCTTGGGGTCCATGCCCTCATTGCGGAAGATGCGCCCGATCTCATACACCCGCTCGAAGCCGCCCACGATGAGCCGCTTGAGGTGGAGCTCGGTGGCGATGCGCATATACATGTCGATGTCCAGGGTGTTGTGGTGGGTGATAAAGGGCCGGGCGGTGGCGCCGCCGGAGATGGTATTGAGGACGGGGGTCTCCACCTCCATATAGTCCCGCTGGTCCAGATAGGCGCGGACATGCTTGATGAACTTGGTGCGGATCTCAAAGGTCCGGCGCACATCCTCATTCATGATGAGGTCCACATAGCGCTGACGGAACCGGGTCTCAATGTCCTTCAATCCATGGAACTTCTCAGGCAGGGGGATGAGGGACTTGGACAGAAGGGTGACCTTGTGGGCCTTGATGGAGATCTCGCCCCGCTTGGTCTTGAAGACCTCGCCCTCGACGCCCACAATGTCGCCGATGTCGGTCTTCTTGAACTTGGCAAAGGGCTCCTCACCCAGTTCGTCGATGCGGACATAGAGCTGGATACGGCCCTTTCCGTCCTGAAGATCGCAGAACACGGCCTTGCCCATGCCCCGCTTGGACATGATCCGACCGGCCACGGAGACCTGTTTCCCCTCCATCTCGTCGAACTTCTCTTTCACATCGGCGCTGTGGGCAGTGACGACGTATTTGGTGATCTGGAAGGGGTCCTGGCCCGCATCCTGGAGCTCTTTGAGCTTGGCGCGGCGGATGCGTCTCTGCTCGGACAGATCCAGCTCCTCGGGAGCGCCTGCGTTCTTCTCTTCTGTCATTTTGGGTTCCTCCTGTTCCTCGCCTTTCTCAGGCCTTTTGAATATCTAAGACCTGGTAGCGCAGGACGCCGGCAGGCGCCTCCACCACCACGTCATCTCCGACGGCCTTGCCCAGAAGGGCCCTGCCGAAGGGAGATTCCTCGGAAATGAGGCCGTTCATGGGGTCGGCCTCCTGAGAGCCCACCACCTGGTAGACCTCTTTCTCGTCAAACTCCTTGTCCAGAACGGTGATCTTGCTGCCCAGGCGCACCGAATTATGGTTCTCGTCATGGTGCTCCTCGATGACCACGCAGTTTTGCAGGATGCCCTCCACCTCCGCGATCCGGGAGTAGAGCTTGCCCTGCTCGTTCTTGGCCTCGTCATACTCGCTGTTCTCGCTCAGGTCGCCGAAGGACCGGGCCTCCTTGATCTGATCGGCCACTTCCTTTTCCCGGACCGTCTTCAGATAGACCAGCTCGTCCTGGAGCGCCTTGAATCGCTCGGGGCTCAGTTTATACTCTTTCGCCATGCTGCTTATGCTTCCTTTCTGCGCCTTTTCCTATAAAAATGGGGGAAATCTCCCCTGGAATGACCATGTTTGGTCCAGATCTGCCATATAAATAGGGACACCTTTGCATTATCCTGTATTATATGTACTTTCCTCCGGTCTGTCAAGTGCGAAAATGGGGGTCACGCTGATCTCGTCCCGCTCCAGCCGGCCCGACGTCCACAGAACGGACAGCAGCGGCAGGGCAGCGGCGTCCTCGGGAAGGGCCCCCTGCCGCAAGCCGAAGCGGCAGCCTGCCGGGGCGGGCGTCTCCCCGGAGAGGTCCGCCGTCCGCCCCGGGAGGGTTCCGTCAGGGCGAGAGAAGCACAGCGTCAGATGGACCTCCCGCCCTGCGTGTCCCTCCACCGCCGGCAGTCCGAATTCCTGCCGCAGCTGCTGCCGGAGCGCCTCGCCGCCGGCGGGGACCTCCACCAGGAGCTGCCGCACCCTGGGGCACAGCTCCAGGGCCGCCGTCCGCAGGGCCCGGGTGACCCGTTCCCCCCGCAGAAGCACGCTGGCCAGATGCGGCGGGACCCTCTCCCCCTCCAGCGCCGCCAGGGCAATGGGAGCGGCCAGGGCCCGGCAGAGCTCCCCTGTCTCCACCGGACGCAGTCCCTGCTTGAGGACCGTCTCCCAGAAGGGAAAGCCCTCCGGGGCCAGCGCCCGGACCACCCCTTTTTTCCGAAGGGCAGCCGCCGTCCGCCGGACCCGCCGGACCGTCAGCCTGTCCCCCGGCGTCTCCCCCCGCAGCAGGGGCAGTCCGTATATCTCCTCCCGTGTAAGGCGGACCAGAAGGCGGTCCCCCGCCCCGGGCACGATATGGCCGATCATCGCATTCACCTCGGGAGAGGATATGCGCGCCTTCCCGATCTTATCCGGCTTTACCGGCTCTTTTCCATGTTTACTGGTTCTTTCCAAAGTTTTACCTCCGGCTGGTGGCACACGCAACCCACTTTCCGGTAGGATAAGTCTGCACCTCATGCGTGCGTCCGCCCCGTACCCGTCGGTTCGGAGATGCAGCGGACGCAAAATTGAAATGGAGGAAGAGAAGCATGAAACTCAAACGTACCCTGGCCATCTCCCTGGCCGCCCTGTCCCTGGGCGGAAGCCTGGCGGCCTGTTCCGCCGCAGCTGTCACCCCCAAACCCGCCGCCTCTCCCACTCCTGGGGCTGTGCAGACCAATGCCCCGGCCGCCACCCCCAAATACGTCTTTCTGTTCATCGGCGACGGCATGAGCTATCCCCAGATCCAGTCCACTTCCGATTTTCTGGGCGCACTTAAGGACAAAGATTACTGGCAGGCACAGCCCAGCCTGGACGACAACCAGGGGGCCGTTCTGGACGGCCCTGAATACCTCAATTTCATGAATTTTGAGGCCGCCGGCTCCGCCGTCACCTATGACTCCAACTCCTTTGCCCCCGACTCGGCTTCCACCGCCACCTCCATCTCCACCGGCCACAAAACCTACTCCGGCTCCATCAATGTGGACGAGACCGGCTCTGTGGCCTATGAGACCATCGCCGAGCAGCTCCGGGATCAGAAGGACTACAAGATCGGCGTCATCACCTCCGTCAACCTCAACCACGCCACCCCCGCCGCCTTCTACGCCCATCAAGCCAGCCGCAGCAGCTACTATGAGATTGGCCTGGAGCTCATCGACTCCGACTTCGACTACTTTGCCGGCGGCGGCCTCCTCAAGCCCACTGGCAGCAAGGGCGACCAGAAAAATCTCTATGACCTGGCTAAAACCGCTGGCTATACCGTAGCTATGACCAACGCCGAGGCCGAGGCTGTCGGCCCCGCCACCGGCAAGGCCATCCTCATTGACGAGGACCTGGCCGACAGCGATGCCCTGGCCTATGAGCTGGACCGCACCGACGACATGTGGTCCCTGGCCGACTATGTGGAAAAGGGCGTCGAGGTGCTGGACAACGAAAAGGGCTTTTTCCTGATGTGCGAGGGCGGCAAGATCGACTGGGCCTGCCACGCCAATGACGCTGCCTCCTCCATCCACGACACCAAGGCAATGGCTGATGCCGTTCAGGTGGCCATCGAATTTGCTGCCAAGCACCCCGATGAGACCCTGATCGTAGTCACCGGCGACCATGAGACCGGCGGCCTCACCATCGGCTTCGCCGGCACCGACTATGACACCTACCTGGACCTGCTGGAGAGTCAGAAGATCTCCTATGCCAAGTTTGACAGCGACTATGTGGCCGCTTACAAGGAGAACAAGACCTCCTTTGCGGATGTGCTCAAGGACATAGAGACTCTCTTCGGTCTGAAGGCCGCCGGTGAGGCGGGCGACAAGCTGGTGCTCACCGACTACGAGCTGGAGCAGCTCCGCGCCGCCTATGAGAAGAGCATCAACGGCACCGCCGCCAGCAAGTATGAGCAGGAGGAGTACGTCCTCTACGGCACCTATGAGCCCTTGAGCGTCACCCTCACCCACATCATCAACAACAAGGCCGGCATCTCCTTCACCTCTTACAGCCACACCGGCCTCCCCGTGGCCGTACTGGCCCAGGGCGTGGGCGCCGACACCTTCAATGGGTACTATGACAACACCCAGATCTATGTCAAGCTGGCCGCCCTGCTGGGCTTGACCGCCGCCTGAACCGCTTCCTCCCGCATCATTTGAATAGCCGCCCTCCCCCGCCCTTCCCAGGCGGAGGAGGGCGGCGCGCATCAAAAGGAGTTTTGCGCCATGAAGCATCCCCTTTCCCCGGAGACCATTCGCTACCATGCCCCAGTGCTGGTCTGTCTGGCCGCCATCGTCTTTCTGCTCCTCCTCCCCACCGGCTTTGAAGGGGCACTCCTCTACCGGGAAGCCGAACGCTGTTCCGCCCGGGTTCTATCGGTGGATGACTCCACCATTGTGGATACCGGCCTGGTCCGCTCCGGCGAACAGCGCTGCGAGCTGGAACTGCTCAATGGCACCTTCGCTGGTCAGACCGTCACCGGCATCAATATGCTCAACGGCTCTCTGGAGCAGGACAAGCTCTACGCCCCCGGTGACCGGGCCCTGGTGGTGGTGAGCCACGATGGGAACACCATCACCAACGTCACCATGTCCGACCACGACCGCCTGGGCTGGGAGGCCCTCATGGCTACTGGCTTCGCCCTCTTCCTGATCCTCTTTGCCGGCCCCACCGGCATCCGGGCCATCGCCTCCTTCGTCCTCACCATACTCACCCTGTGGAAAGTACTGGTCCCCCTCTACCTCAAGGGGTGGAATCCCATCTGGGTGGGGCTGGCCATCACCCTGTTCCTCACAGTACTCATCATTGCTCTGGTATACGGCTTTGACCGCCGGTGTCTGGCCGCCGTATCCGGCTCCTTCCTGGGTATTCTTGTCACCTGTGTGCTCGGCATCCTCTTCACCGACCTATTTCACATCCATGGGGCGGTGATGTCCTACTCGGAAAGTCTCCTCTACTCCGGCTACCAACACCTGGATCTCACAAAGATTTTCATGGCCTCTATCTTCCTGGGGGCCTCTGGGGCGGTGATGGACCTCTCCGTGGACATCACCTCTGCTGTCCGGGAGGTGGTCGAGAAGCGCCCCGATCTTAGCTGGAAGGAGGCCGTCCGCTCCGGGATCAATGTGGGGCGTGCCGCCATGGGCACCATGACCACCACCCTCCTCTTTGCCTATTCCGGCGGCTACATCGCCCTTTTGATGGTCTTCATGGCCCAGGGGACTCCGGTGGACAACATTCTCAATTATAAATATGTCGCTGCCGAGCTCATTCACACCGTCATCGGCTCTTTCGGCCTGGTCACCGTGGCCCCCTTCACCGCTCTGTGCGCCGGAATCCTCCTCACTCGAAAAGGCGATGCAGTCCAAACCGCTGTTACCCCGCAGACCGGACCCTGAACCTCAAAAAACTGCCGCCCTCCAGCTTTATCCTGGGAGGGCGGCAGTTTCTATTCAGCCTTTCAGCAGATCGACAGCCGCCTGGAGCTGGGGGTCGTCCTCCGGAGCCAGGACGCCGGCGGAGAGGGCGGCGTTCTGTTCCTCGGTAAGGGTGACCTCCCGGTCCAGGGTAAGGCCGGCACCGATGAGACAGACGCCGCCGCCGGTATAGTATCGGGCAGTGGACAGATTGACGGCGCCGCCGCTCATCAGAGGAAAGGTCTGCTGGGAAAAGCCCTTGCCGAAGGTGGGCTCCCCCACGATGATCCCCCGGTCCATCTCCTGGAGCTGGGCGGCAAAGAGCTCCGCCGCCGAATAGGTGCCGCCATTGACCAGCACCGCCATGGGGAGGTCTACACAGTCGGCGTCGGAGGTGACCACCCGCTTGGTCCCTGCCTTGGTCTCGCTGCGGAAGATATCCCCCTCGGGCAGCAGGTCGTCCAACAGGGCGGTGAGCTCATCCACATAGCCTCCGCCGTTGTTGCGCACATCAAAGACCAGCCGCTCCGCCCCCTGGACGACAAGTTCCTCCACGGCGGCCATGGTCTCCTGCGCACAGCGGCTGTTGAAGTTTTTGATGGTGACCAGCCCTGTGCCGTCAGAGAGGAGCTCTCCCCTGGCGGGAGGCTCCTCCACCCGCTTCCGGGTCACGGTGACCTCCCGGCGGCTCCCGTCGGGGCTTTCCAGGGTGAGGGTCACCGCCGTGCCCTCCTCGCCCTTGATGAGGGAGGCGCCCTCCTGCCGATTCTCCGCCGTCAGCGCCGTGCCGTCCACCGCCACGATCCGCTCTCCGGCGCGCAGGCCGGCCTCCTCTGCCGGTCCGCCCTCCGCCATCGACTGGATGAGCAGTCCCCCCTCCTCAGGGTAGGTCACAGTGACGCCGATGCCCACATAGGAATTGCTGCGGCTCTCCTGCTGGGCGGCATAACCCTCGGCGTCCATGTAATAGGACCAGCGATCCCCCAGCCCCTCAATGAGGGCGTCCATGGCCTGGTCCGAAGCCGTCCCCAGGTCGTGCTCCCCCACAAACAGGGTGTTGACCAGAGCCACGGTCTCCACCATCCCCAGGCCCTCCGGCCCCAGCAGCGCCCAGGCCCCGCCGGCCAGCGCGCCGACTGTGAGCAGCACGGCGAGGACTGCCGTCACAAGCAGAGACAGCAGGGAAAAGCGTTTTTCTTTCAATCAGAGCCCTCCTTCCAAAACGCCAAAGACGGGGCTTTCGCCCCGTCTTTGCAGCGGTGTGTCTGTTCGCCAGCGCCTCAGCGGTAGATGAACTGGCCCGCCAGGGCGGGATAATAGGTCAGCGCGTCGGTCCGGCTGCCGTTGACCCGGAATTCCAGGTGGAGGTGGTTACCGGTGGAGGAGCCTGTGGTGCCCACATAGCCCAGGACCTGCCCCTGGGTCACCACGTCTCCCTCGGACACCACCCGGGAATTCATGTGGGCATAGAGGGTGGAGATACCGTTGTCATGCTGTACCACCACATAGTTGCCATAGGAGTTGTTGTAGGTCGAGATGGTCACCACACCGCCCCGGGCGGACAGGATCTTGGTGCCGCCGGGCGCAGCGATGTCGGTGCCGGTGTGATTGCCCGGCCGGCCGGTGATGGGGTGGATCCGGGGGCCGAACACCGATGTAATGGTATAGTAGCCAGGCACCGGCCACTGCCAGCCGGAGCCGGGGTCAAAGCTGATCTGACCCGCGGCGATGAGGGCCTGGAGCTCCCGCTGACGCCGGACGATCTGGGCGTCGATCCGGTCAGCCTCCGCCCTCAGAGCGGCCTCCGCCTGTTCCAGCTTGGATTCGTCGGCCCGGATGCTCTCGATGAGGGTGTCCACCTCGCTCTTTTTGGCCTTGAGCGCCGTCTGCTGGCCCTCCAGCTCCTTCTTCTGGGCCTGTTGGTCGGCCCGGGAGGTCTCCAATCCCTCCTGCTGGGTCATGAGCGCCTGCCTGGTGGCCGCCAGGTCCTCCATGATCTGGTTGTCATATTCCATGATCTCGCTGACCATGGTGGCCCGGTCCAGCAGATCGGAGAAGCTGGAGGCCCCGAAAAGGATGTCCCAGTAGGAGACCCTTCCCATCTCCTCCATCACCCGGACCCGCTTGCAGAAGAGGGCGTACTGCTCCTCCTCCTTGGCCTGGGTCTCGGCCACCTGGGCCTCCTTTTCGGCAATGAGCTGATCGTATTGGGCGATGGTGGCGTTGATGCCGCCGATGCTCTCGTTGAGCGCGTTGATCTGCTGCTCGAGAAGCCCCTTTTGGGCCAGCGCCTGAGACTTGTCGTTCTGGATGTCTGCCAGCTGCTCTCCCAGGGCGTCGATTTGGTTGTTGAGGTCGGCCACCTGGGATTTTCCGGCGTCGATCTGGGCCTGGAGCTCCTCTTGGGTGACGGCCCCCGCCGTCTGGAGCACCATGGTCACCATGGGAAGCACCATCAGCAGCGCCATGAGCAGGGCAAGCAGCGCCACCACTTTCTTGTGCCAGTCCCGTCTGGGCCGTTTGGGGGGTGATTTTTTGGGGGTACGCTTTGCTTCGGACACGTTGTCTCTCCTTTCCCGGACGGTACAGGTCACACCTGCAGGAACTTGCGGATGGCCAGCAGACTGCCGCCCGCGCCGATGGCCAGGCCAGCCGCCGCAAAGGCCCCCAGCACCCGGAGGGCCAGGGCCTTGAAGGGCACGATGGCGAGGATCTGAAGGCCGCCGTACTCCGTGATGGCGGCCACGATGATGCCGTAAATGCCCCACTGGATGAGGAAGGCCGCCAGCGCGCCGATGAGTCCCAGGATCATGCCCTCAAAGATAAAGGGCCAGCGGACGAACCAGTTGGTGGCGCCACACATCTTCATGATGGCGATCTCCTCCCGGCGGTGGAAGGTGGCCAGCTTGATGGTGTTGGCGATGATGAACAGAGAGATGACCAGCAGCATGAGAATGAGGATCCAGGCCACCGCTCCGGCTACGTTTCGGACAGTGACGAAGCCCTGGGCCACCTCCAGCGCCGCCTGGGTGTCGGCAATGCCTGCCACCTGCCCCACCGCCGCCACCGTCTGGGCCAGGGCCTCGATGTCCTCCACATGGATGCGGAAGCGGTGCCGCAGCACCTCGTCGGGGAGCTCAAAGAGCTCGGCGTACTCACTGTCCACATACCGCTGCTTATAGTCCTCCAGGGCCTGCTGGGCCGTCACAAAGGTGGCGGAATCCACATTGGGGATGGCCTCCAGTCTGGACTGGAGGGCCCGGGCCTGGGTCTCGTTCAGCCCCTCGTCCACATAGGCGGTAAACTCGTTTTTAGCCTCCAGGTCCCCCAGGGTGTTGTCCAGATTGATGGCCACCAGGGAGAAGGAGCCCATGATGATGAGGCAGGCCACGATCATACACACGGCGGCAAAGGACATAAGACCGTGGGTAAAGATGCTGCGGAAGCCCTCTTTGACATGATAACCCATATTATACTGACCCATTGTTGTAATACCCACCCATTCCGTCGCTGATGATCCGTCCGCTTTCGATTGCCACCACCCGCTTGGAGAAGCGGTTGACCAGCTCCTTTTCATGGGTCACCACCATGACGGTGGTGCCCAGCTCATTGATCTTCTCCAGGAGCATCATGATCTCCAGGGAGCGTTGAGGGTCCAGGTTTCCGGTGGGCTCATCGGCCACGATGACCTGGGGATTGTTCACCAGCGCCCGGGCGATGGCCACACGCTGCTGCTCGCCGCCGGAGAGCTCTGTGGGGAGCCGGTCCCCCTTGTGGTCCAGTCCCACCAGCTGCAAAACATAGGGCACCCGTTTCCGGATCTCCCGGGGCGAGGCCCCCACTACACGCATGACGAAGGTCAGATTCTCCTCCACAGTCTTCTTCTCGATGAGCCGGAAGTCCTGGAAAATGACCCCCAGAGTGCGGCGCATGTAGGGGATCTGACGGGGGCGGATGTTGTTGAGGTTGTACCCGTTGACCATCAGACGGCCACCGGTGCAGGTCACCTCTCCGGTGATGAGCTTCAAAATGGTGGACTTTCCCGAACCGGAGGGGCCCACCAGGAAGACGAACTCTCCGTCTTCGATCTTCATGGAGACACCCTTGAGCGCCCGGGTGCCGTTGTCATAGGTCTTTTGCACGTCGATGAGCCGAATCATATACCCATTCCTCTCAGACAGGACACAAAGACAGCGGCGGGAGCAGGTCCCCCGCCCTACCAAAAAACGCGAGACTGAACCTCGGTAGGACGGGGGCTCCGCCCCCGCCGCAGATCATGTTCGATTTTTAGGATTCGATGCCTCGGGACACCAGATACTTCTTGACCATCAGCGCCACCTTGAAGGTGATGGCGTCGTCAAACTCCCGCAGGTCCAGACCGGTGAGCTTCTTGATCTTCTCCAGCCGGTAGACCAGGGTATTCCGGTGGACAAAGAGCTTCCGGGCCGTCTCGGAGACGTTCAGGTTGTTCTCAAAGAACTTGTTGATGGTGAAAAGGGTCTCCTGATCCAGGGAGTCGATGGGGTTTTTCTTAAAGACCTCCTGAAGGAACATCTCACACAGGGTGGTGGGCAGCTGGTAGATGAGCCGGCCAATGCCCAGATTCTCATAGTTGATGATGGATTTCTCGGTGTCAAAGACCTTGCCCACATCAATGGCCACCTGGGCCTCCTTATAGGCCCGGGCCAGCTCCCGGATGTGGCCCACCACCGTGCCGACGCCGATGACCACCTTCAGCCCCAGCTCGTTCTTGAGGGCGTTCTCCACCTGCTCGGCGATGCGGTAGAGGTCCTTGGCCTCCACCCCATCCCCCAGCTGCTTGATGAGGGCCAGATCCGTCTCGTTGATGGAGAGGACAAAGTCAGACTGCTTGTCCGGGAACAGGGACTGCACCACGTCGATGGAGGCCATGTCGGTGCTCCCCACCTGACGGATGAGGAAAACAGCCCGGGGCACCTCGGAGACAAAATGGAGCTCCTTGGCCCGGACGTAGATATCGCCCAGGAGAATATTGTCGGAAATGATGCTCTTGACAAAGGTGGCCTTGTCGTGCTTTTCTTCGTAATAGGCTTTGGCCCCGTTGAGCGCCACCACGGCCATGGCACACACCGTCCGGGCGGTCTCATCCTCTCCCCGGGCAAAGGCGGCATAATCAAACTGGGAGCTCCACCCCGCCAGCGGCTTGAAGGTGTTGCCGCCAAAGGAGACCAGCTCAGCATCGGCGGCGTTCACCGCCTCCACCGCGCCGGACCACTTTTCTCCAATGCAGGTGAGCTCGTTGCAGGCTACCACCGTTCCTTCGGAATCGATGACGCCGATGGCGCGGTCGGTGCTGTCCTTCATCTGCAAAACCACGCTTTGGAAAATCCGGCTGGACATCGTGCGTTGCCCCCTTCTCTCAGCGCATGAAGGCGCTGGATCTCTCTGACTGCGGGGTCCTGCGAACTCGCAACCCCGTCTTTTTTATTATACCGGTTTTTTTCTCCCTTTTCAATAGGCAACTCGCATTTTTTTGTGAAAAATGCCGAAGCCGCTCTGTCCCTGTCCTGTGGGGGGCCGCCCCGGCTCAGGGCAGGGCCTCCAGCGCCGCCCGCTCCGCCGCCGTGAGGGGCCGCCACATGCCCGCCTCCAACGCCGGGTCCAGGTGGATGGGCCCCATGGACAGCCGCTTGAGGTACAAAACCGGCTTGCCCCGGTCAGAGAGCATCCGCTTGACCTGGTGATACTTCCCCTCCCGGAGGGTGACCAGCCCGGTATCCGGGCTCGATAGGACCTCCAGCTCCGCCGGCAGGCACCGCAGCCCGTCTTCCAGGGTCATTCCAGCCCGGAAGGCGGCGGCGTCCGCCCCGTCCAGCACGCCGTCCACCCGGACGAAGTAGACCTTGTCCACATGCTTTTTGGGGGCGAGCAGCCGGTGCCCCAGGGGCCCGTCGTTGGTGAGGAGAAGGAGCCCTTCGGTGTCCTTGTCCAACCGGCCCACGGGAAAGAGCCCGATCCGGCGGAGATGCGGGGGCAGCAGGTCCAGCACTGTGGGCTGCCTGGGGTCCTCGGTGGCGGAGAGCACCCCGCCCGGCTTGTGGAGCATGACGTAGACATACCGCTCGCCGTCCACCGGTTCCCCGTCCACCGCCAGCACCGTGGCCGCCCGCTCGAATTTGTCCTCCGGCCGGCCCACCACGGCCCCGTCCGCCGTTACCCGCCCGGCCTTCACCAGGTCCTTCACCTCCCGGCGGGACCAGCGCCCGGTGCCCGAGAGGATCTTGTCCAACCGCTCCAATGCCATGTCTGTGCGCTCCTTTTCCTGGTCATAACAGCGCCCCTTCCCGCATATCCATCCCTTGAGACCAGCATGGAAGGAGCGTTGCGCTGTGTTTATCTGGACTGCCAAGCTGCGCCGTGGGAGACTGGCCGCCGGGGCGGCTGCCCTGCTGCTGGCGCTGTGCGGAGCCGCCGTCCTCACCTCCGGAGTCCTCTCCGCCGGGGAGGTGGACGCCGTCTCCCCCGCCCCCGCCAGCCCCAAGGGCGTCAAAACCAACGAGGACCGGGTGGCCTACCTGGAGAGCTACGGCTGGACCGTCTCCCCCGAGCCCCTGTCGGTGGAGGAGCTCCTCATCCCCGAGGAATTCGACGAGACCTATACCCAGTATCTGGACCTCCAGGCCCAGCAGGGCTTTGACCTCACCCAGTACAGGGGCAAGCGGGTGAAGCGATACGCCTATGCGGTGACCAATTACCCCTCCGGGGAGAGCGGCGTGGAGGCCGGGCTGCTCCTCTACAAAAACACCGTGGTGGCCGGCGAGGTCCTCTCGGCCAGCCTGGGGGGCTTCATCCAGGGGCTGGCTATGCCGGGCTGACCGCCCAGGCCCCTCAGTCCCCGTTCAGCAAGGCGTGATAGGCATGGTAGAGGAATATCAGATATATGATGAGACAGGTCAGCCGTACGATCCCCATCACCAGGGAGGACACGAAAGAAAAGGCCATCACACTGGCGGTCCCTATTGCGGTCATTAAGGATAGTATAAAGGTTGCCGCCACAGTGAAAAGCAAACTGAGCACCACATTGGCCAGATAGAATTTCCACGCTGCCCTTCCCCGTGCGGCCTCCGCGTCGAAGCCACCGGCGGTGAGGAGCTCCCCCGCCGCCGTGCAGATCAGGTAGACGATGTAGAATTGCAGAATGAAAACCGCCACGGTGAAGAGCATCCCCAGCCCCGTGATGGCCCTCAGCGGAAGGATACGGGGGCCCACACCATAGATTAGAGTGGTCAGACCGCTGATCGCCAGTTGGGCAACGGTCAGGTGAAGGGCCCGCCGGAACAGGGGGTGACTGGGCGCCGCCCTATGCAGGCCCACCAGGCTCAGGATCAGAGCGGCCAGCTCCAGTCCACTTTCCAGAAGCCCCGCCAGCACGACGGAGACCATCAGGAGCAGTTCCGCAAGAAACAGCAGTTTGAGTCCCTTTCCGGCCAGCTGGTTGGTTTCGTACATGGCAGCAACCTCCTTTACTCCTTCATGATGTGGACGTTCAAATGGTTGTAGGTGAGCTCCACCCCCTCCCGGTCAAAGGCCGCCCGGACCTGCTCCAGCAGATCAAAATACAGGTCCCAATAGTCCTCGGTGGCACACCAGGCCCGGAGGGTGTAGCTCACGCTGCTCTCCCCCAGTTCGGTGGTGCGGACGAAGGGCTCCGGGGTAAAGAGGGCCTTGGGGTGGGCCCCGATGACCTGCCGCATGATCTCCTTCACCTGCTCCGGGTCGGCGTCGTAGGAGACCGTGAAGGTGAGATCCACCCGGCGCTGCTCCTGTTTGTTATAGTTGACGATCTTCTCCCCCGAGATCTCGCCGTTGGGGATGAAGATGATCTTGTTGTCGATGGTTTTCAGCTTGGTGTAGATAAGGCCGATCTCATGGACCGTGCCGGCCACGCCGCCGGCCTCCACATAGTCGCCCATGGCAAAGGGCCGGGAGGCCATGACCATGATGCCGCCCGCCAGATTGGACAGGCTCCCTTGCAGGGAGAGGGAGAGGGCTACGCCGATGACGCCCAGCACGGTCACCAGGGAGTTGACGGGGAACTCCAGATACCCCGCCACCACCAGACCTGTGACGATCCAGAGGAGGACTTTCAGGCAGGAACGGGTAAATTTGTGGACGGTGGGCTCCACCTTCAAACGGGTCATGGTCCGGTCAATGAGGGTCATCACCGTCTTCATCACCGCCAGACAGAACAAAAAGAGCACCACGCTGTAAAGGGCCTTGCTCCAGGTCATTCCCCTGGCGATCTGCTCAAAGGCTTCCACCGTCTCCTCCGGTGTGGCGCTGGCGGCAGGCAGCTCCGCGGACATGGGGATCATCCTCCCTTTTCACAAAATCTTTGGTTCAGTATATCATGAAATGGGGAAAAAGAGAACCCGTCTGTCGAAATACGGCGCCGCTGCCGCCCCTCGCACTCCCCCGCCGGAAGCAGGCCCCTTTCCATCCACCGGCACACATTCCGCAATACAAAAGCCCAGCGCCTTGCGGCGCTGGGTCAAAATGCCGTTACTTCCCCGGCTGAGCCAGGGAAGTCCTCGCTCCGCTCGCCGCGGCTCTGCCGCGGGGCATTCGATCCCACGCGAGGCGGGCTGCCGCCCCCTCGCACTCCCCCGCCGGAAGCAGGCCCCTTTTCGCCCACCGGCACACATTCCGCAATACAAAAGCCCAGCGCCTTGCGGCGCTGGGCTTTTATGCGCATCAATAGAACTTCTTACGGTTCTTACGGGCGGCCTCGGACTTCTTACGGCGCTTGACACTGGGACTCTCGTAGTGCTCGCGCTTACGCACCTCAGCCAGCACTCCGGACTTGGCGCAGCTGCGCTTGAAACGCTTCAGCGCGCTCTCCAGAGACTCGTTTTCTCTCACATGGACTTCCGACATCTATTTCCCCTCCCTCCGAAGTGGCGACACCCACCACATAAAGGGCCATATTTATGGCTTTAACAGTAGTATTATATGCAATTACGGACCGCTTGTCAAGAGGGCATTTCCAGAGATGCTCAAGCTTTGTGTAGGACTACAATACATATTGGACATCTGAATAAAAAAGGATGAAGGAAACGGCCTCATCGGTTAAAGTTGAGTTGCGATACTTAACC
>NZ_JAPFEA010000086.1 GCF_026169115.1 Intestinimonas sp.
CCAGACCATCGACCAGCTGCGGGACGTCATGCCCGAGGTGTATGAACAGTTTGCCGCTATCGCGGAAAAACTGGAAAAACACTACAACGACATGCAGGACATGGAGTTCACCATCGAGGATGGCAAGCTCTACATGCTCCAGACCCGCAACGGCAAGCGCACCGCCGCCGCCGCCCTGAAGGTGGCCGTGGACCTGGTGGACGAGGGCATGATCGACGAGAAGGAGGCCGTGTGCCGCGTGGAGCCCAAGCAGCTCGACGCTCTGCTCCACCCCACCTTTGACGCCGAGGCCCTGAAGAAGGCCGCCGTGGTGGGCAAGGGCCTGGCCGCCTCTCCCGGCGCCGCCTGCGGCCGCGTGGTCTTCACCGCTGAGGAGGCCAAGGAGTGGGCCGCCCGCGGCGAGAAGGTGGTCCTGGTCCGTCTGGAGACCTCTCCCGAGGACATCGAGGGCATGCAGGTCGCTCAGGGCATCCTCACCGTCCGCGGCGGCATGACCTCTCACGCCGCCGTGGTGGCCCGCGGCATGGGCACCTGCTGCGTGTCCGGCTGCGGCGACATCGTGGTGGACTATGCCGCCAAGCAGTTCACCCTGGGCGGCAAGACCTACAAGGAGGGCGACTGGATCAGCCTGGACGGCTCCACCGGCAACATCTACGGTGAGGCCGTGGCCACCGTGCCCGCCGATCCCGGCTCCGGCTACTTTGGCCGCCTGATGGGCTGGGCCGACAAGTACCGCCAGCTGGGCGTCTACACCAACGCCGACACCCCCCGGGACGCCAAGCAGGCCGTGACCTTCGGCGCCGAGGGCATCGGTCTGGTCCGCACCGAGCATATGTTCTTCGAGGGCGACCGCATCAAGGCCGTCCGTGAGATGATCGTGGCCGAGAACACCGAGGAGCGCAAGAAGGCCCTGGCCAAGCTGCTGCCCTACCAGCAGGGCGACTTCGAGGGCATCTACGAGGTCATGGGCGAGCGCCCGGTGGTCGTCCGCTACCTGGATCCCCCGCTCCACGAGTTCCTGCCCAGCAAGCCCGAGGACATCGCCGAGCTGGCCGCCGACATGGGCATCACCACCGAGCGGCTCAACGAGGTCGTGGCCGCCCTCCACGAGGTCAACCCCATGATGGGCTTCCGCGGCTGCCGCCTGGCCGTGGCCTATCCTGAGATCGCCGAGATGCAGACCACCGCTGTCATCAGCGCCGCCATCAACGTGACCAAGAAGGGCCAGTACACCATCAAGCCCGAGATCATGATCCCCCTGACCACCGACATCAAGGAGATGAAGTACGTCAAGGAGATCGTGGTGAGCACCGCCGACAAGCTCATCGCCGAGTCCGGCATCGACCTCAAGTACGAGGTGGGCACCATGATCGAGAACCCCCGCGCCGCCCTGCTGGCCGATGAGATCGCCGCCGAGGCCGAGTTCTTCTCCTTCGGCACCAACGACCTCACCCAGCTGACCTTCGGCTTCAGCCGTGACGACGCCGGCAAGTTCCTGGGCTACTACTACGACAAGAAGATCTACGAGTCCGATCCCTTCGCCCACCTGGACCAGAACGGCGTGGGCAAGCTGGTGGAGAACGGCGTCAAGCTGGGCAAGTCCGTCCAGCCCGAGATGCACATGGGCATCTGCGGCGAGCACGGCGGCGACCCCACCTCCGTGGAGTTCTGCCACAAGGTGGGCCTCAGCTACGTCTCCTGCTCTCCCTTCCGTGTGCCCATCGCCCGTCTGGCCGCCGCTCAGGCTGCCATCAAGAACCCCCGGTAAGCGGGCGCATCCAAACGACATGCCTGACCTGACGCCGTCGGGTCCGGGCTGAAAAAGAATCCCCGTACCTTCCCACTCGGGAAGGTACGGGGATTTTTGTGTCAGGAGAGGTTTTATTGGCCGGACGGTACGTCGTCCTTCCTGCCGGACAGGAGCCGACGCCCCGCCAGATGGTGGAACAGGAGGGAGAAGACCAGGCCGAAGGTCACGCCCAGGAGGGTATCCGCGATCCGGAGGAGCACCGCGCCGTGCAGCCCGTAGAGCCCGGCGCCCAGCATGAGGGCCCCCAGGCAGTTCATGGCCGTCTTGTACCGGTAATCAGCGCAGAAGCCCAGGCACAGACCGCCCAGAGGACCCATCAGGGGGTGGAGGGACTCGGGCATGAGCAGGTAGAGGGCGATGAACACGCAGGAGCCCGCGGCCACGCCTGCGATCCGCTGCCGGAAGCGGACGGAGGTGCGCTCGGAATAGGGGTACTCCGAGAGCAGCGACGAGCAGGCGAAGCCCATCCACATGAACCGCTCCACATGGAAGATCTGACCGGCGGTCATGACCAGACTCATGCCCAGGGCCAGGCGCAGCTGCCAGAGGTGGGTGGGGGAGGAGAGGTCGAACCTGCGGAGCACCTGGCTGAAACGGGTGGTCCTGTGGCAGTTCCGGTGCTTGACAAACAAAATCGCGCCGCAGATCAGATAGCCGGCCAGGGCCAGGAGCCCCCGGCGGAGCAGGGCCTCGCCAAACACGGGATTGCCGGTCAGATAGATGTAGGCAAAGCTGTAAAGGCCGCCGTTGCCCATTTCGGGCCGCTGGGCGGTCATACAGAGCAGGGCAAAGCAGGCCGCAAGGTGCAGCGGCAGCAGGAAAACCGGCGGGAGGGCCGCCGCCGCGCTGGGGGCCAGGACCAAAATGGCCAGCACCGCCGCCAGTGCGGCCAGGGAGTCCCCGATGCAATACTCAAAATTGACAAAGCGCAGGCCCAGCAGCATGCAGAACAGCACCACCGCCAGGGGGGCGTTGTCGTCGCCGAACAGACCGGAGAGCAGGCCGATGAACGCGACGGCAAAGACCACGATGAGCACGGCGCGCACGGCCATGGCGGACCAGTAATAGAGCCGTTCCCGCCGGGTGGCGCAGGCGGCGATCTTCCGTTTCAGGCTGGCGGGGTCCAGCTGAAGGGCGTCATAAAACTTCATTGTCACGGGTGGGGCACACTCCTTCCTCCAGGTGTGCGGCGAGCCTGTCTGCGGCGTCCATAAAATGCTCAAAATCCCTGCCGCAGCTGCGCCACAGGTCGTAAAAGGGCTGCAAGATGCGTTCATAGCCCTGCTTCAATTCGGCGAGGCCGGTCTTTGTGATAAACAGCCGGTAGCTCCGCTCATCCGCCGTCTGGCGCTCCTTGCGGATGCAGTCCTTTTCAGAAAGGGCCTTCAGGCAGCGGCTTACCGCTTCTTTTTTCATGCCGCTGTTCTGACTGAGCAGGATGGGGGTGTTCTGCTCCGGCTGCAGGTACAGATGGGCCAGCAGCTCACATTCGCTGGCCGTCAGCATCGACGTTCGGACGGGCAGCAGCGCCCGTATGATCTTCTGCATCTGCTGCTGGAAGTGCATCATGTCTGTCCATTCCATGGCCCTCGCCTCCTTTCCCGGCGCATAGACAGCCATATAGTTAACAAAGTTAATTATATCGGAGACGGAGGGCCCTGTCAACCGCCCGGCGCAAAACACCTCCGGCCCAGTCCGTGGGCGGCTGGACCGCGGGGGAAACAAAAGGCAAAGACGATGCAGCCAGCATATTTTTTCCGGGGGAGGATTGTGCTATGATTCTTTTAGAAACACAAAGCAAGGAGGAACGGAACCATGAAAAAACGCATTTTGTCCCTGGCCCTGGCCGGTGTGCTGTGCCTGAGCACCGCCGCGCCGGCCCTGGCCGCCGGGCTGGACCAGTTCGGCAAGGTGAACACCTACGCCGCCGGGCAGTTTGCCGATGTTCCCGCCGACGCCTGGTATGCCGCCCTGCCCGACAAGGAGGGTAGCCAGGCAGGGGATGTCTATACCATTCCTGTCACAACATCCACGGAAAAGGTCATTGCCAATGATATGAAGTTTAAGACTCTGGGTGACGGAACGCTGAGATCCTACAGCGGAGATTTGACCTATAACAAGGCCACCAGCGTCCTTCACTGGCAGGGTGAAGACTGGAACTACAAAAGGGCGGTTGCCCCCGTTATCGCCCCCAAAATCGAGGGCTACATGGAGCAGCAGGGCGTGAAGCTCTACAGCCAGATGGGCAAGCCGGACTATGTCTACTACGAGGACTATAACTGGGTCCCCAACTTCGGCGCTCTCTATGGTGTGACATTGAAGGAGTATAGTCCCATGGGACCCTATAAGGATAACTCTCTCCTCTCCGATGAAATGAATGAGCTTCTGGAACAGGCATTTGGCGGCTACATACCGATTGCTACCTATTACTACAACGCCGCCGATGTCACTGAGGCTCTGGGGAGCGTCTTCCCCGCCCGGCTGAACTCCAATGTGTTCGATCAGTTCATTGAGGCGCTGAAGGACTGTGATTTTGAGCGCACCACCTACCGGACTATAGAGGGAAAGCTGGAGGTGGGCTACAAGGGTCACAACCTGCTGGTCACCATGGGCGTGAACCACGTTGACTACGCATATGCGCCTTCCGGCGATGGAAACGATACCATTGCAATCAACATCCAGACAAGCTATGATTGATTTCCGAACCAGGGATGGAAAGAGGCCGGCGCGACTTCTGTCGCGCCGGCCTTGCTGCGTATGAGGACCGGGGAAACGGATCCTTCGCTGCGCTCAGGATGACGTGAGGGAGGTGTGGGGCGCGCCAAACTACGTTCCGTTTTCTGTCATTCTGAGGCCACAGGCCGAAGAATCCGTCCCCTCCCCTTCCGGTACCGTCCCTCAGCGCCTGTTCCGCTTGTACCAGACGTAGTTGAACACGTTGCCCAGGATGAGGATGTTCCCGCACAGGTAGAGCCACACCAGCAGGATGATGACCGAGGCCAGGGACCCGTAGACCAGGGAGTACCGGGACGATAGGCCGATGAACCAGGAGAAGAGCATGGAGGCGGCCACCAGGGCCGCCGCGGCCAGGACGCCGCCGGTGAGGATGGGGGGGCGGGAGACGCCCCTGGGGGCGGAGAGCCGGTAGACCAGCAGCACAAAGAGGAGGACCAGACAGAAGAGAAGGAAAAAGCGCAGGGACTGCCAGCTGCCCACCAACTGGGCGATCCAGGCAAAGCGCCGCTCCACCAGATGGAGGAACCAGCTGCCGGTGAGGAGGACGGCGATGGAGAGGTAGATGGTCACCAGAAAGAGGACGGAAAAGAGGACGCTGGCCGCCACCTGCCCCACCCCGCGGTAGGTGGGCCGCTCATAGATGTCGGCCATGATATTCATGAGGGCCCGGAAGGCCGCCGAGGCCGAGAAAAGGACCATGGTGATCCCGGCCAGAAGCATGGCGTTGGACTGGTTGATGGAGATGTAGCCGATGTAGTCCCCCAGGATGGGGAGGACCTCCGCGGGCAGGATGCCTTCCGCCGCCTCCACCACCAGGTTCACGTCCAGCCGCAGCAGGCCCACAAAGGCGTTGATGCAGATGAGGACGGGGAAAAAGCTGAGGATCAGGAAGTAGGCCAGCTCCGCCGCCGAGCGGGAGACCCGCCGGTCAAAGTACACCTCCACCATCTCCCGGATAAAACGCACCCCGGAGGACTCCCACACCATCCGCATCTCCTCACCCGCCTTTCGTCTGTGTTCACCCAGTATACCACAGCAGGGCGGGATTTCAAGGGCGTTTTCGTCGCTTTTCCGGGCACATAGACTGGGTGCGGCGGGCATAGACTCTCCAGGAAACGAAAGAAAGGACGGGGTGCGACATGGAAAAGGGACAAGTCCGGTGGACGAGGCTGGTGCGGAGGGGGGTGGCCCTCTTTCTGGCCACGGTGACGGTGTGGGTGCTCGCCCTGACCGCCGACATGGGGGCGGCGGCGGAGGCCATCCGCACCCTGGCGGAGAGCCCCGCCTTTGTATCGGCGGCCCTGCAGGCCGAGCTGGGCGACCTGCCGGAGGAGGAGGGCGGGCTGACCGGCTGGCCCAAGCTGGTGCTGAACCAGTCCCCCGCCCTCTCTGCCGGGGTGGGGCGGGTGGAACCGGCGGAGGACGGCCCGGGGGAGCACCGGCCCGCCGGCGAGCCGGACGACCCGGAGGACCCGGAGCGGCTCCCCCAGGTCACCACGGCCCCGGAGGACATCGTGGGCAAGACCCTGCTCCCCACCAGCGGCAGCGGCTACGACTCCGCCCAGGGGGTCTACATCGAGAACCGGCCCAAGCTGCCGCTGGACGTGGCCGCCCTGGCCCAGGCCAGGCTCACCCTGACCATTCCCCAGGAGGGGCCCCAGGTCCTCATCGTCCACACCCACGGCAGCGAGGCGTACACCCCAGATGGGACCGACACCTACACGGCCACCGGGGAGTGCCGCACCACCGACACCGGCAAGAGCGTGGTGCGGGTGGGGGACGAGATCGCCAAGGTCCTCACCGAGATGGGCCTCACCGTGGTCCACGACACCGCCCTCTACGACTACCCGGAGTACAACGGCTCCTATGACCGCTCCCTGGCGGCGGTGGAGCGGTGGCTGGAGCAGTACCCCACCATCCGGGTGGTGCTGGACGTCCACCGGGACGCCCTCATCGGTGCGGACGGCACCGTCTACAAGCCCATCACCACCATCAATGGGGAGAAGTGCGCCCAGGTCATGCTGGTCATGGGCTCCAACGCCCTCTATGACCATCCGGGCTGGTTGGAAAACCTGGCCCTGGCGGTGCAGGTCCAGAAGGAGATGAACACCCTCTGGCCCACCCTGGCCCGGCCCATCGGGCTCCGGGAAAACCGCTACAACCAGCAGACCGCCCCCGGCGCCATGCTGGTGGAGGTGGGCAGCCACGGCAACACCCTCCAGGAGGCTCTGGCCGCCGGGCGCATGTTTGCCCGTGCGCTGGGGGCCGTGCTGCTGGAGTACCGGTGAGGGCGGCGTGTATGCTGCCCCTACGAAGCTACCGCAGCGTTGGCGTAGGGGCCGATGTCCCCATCGGCCCGGCGGTCCCATGTGGGCGGCCACAGGCCGCCCCTACGGAAAACGCTGCGGTCATGGGGTAGGGGCGGCCTGCGGCCGCCCGCAGACCGGCATGGTCTGTATCCTGGCCGTCCCCTCATCCGTCTGGCCTTCGGCCAGCCACCTTCCCCCCTATGGGGGGAAGGTTTGCGTACCCCGGACCTTCCCCCTTGAAGGGGGAAGGTGCCCCAGTGGGCACACTGGGGCGGATGAGGGTGGGCATCGGGCGTGGTTTGGCGCGTAGGGGCGGCAATCTGCCGCCCGCGTCGTCCTGAGCGGAGCGAAGGACCCGTTTCCCCCGTCCTGTTCCGTGATGGAAGGACTCCCTCAGTCACCTGCGGTGACAGCTCCCTCAAAGAGGGAGCCAACGGATCCTTCGGCCTGCGGCCTCAGAATGACGAGAAAAATACCTCAGAATGACGGGGAGCGGGGACTAAAAAACGGCCTGGACCAGCACCATATAGAGGATGGTGCCGCCGAAGATGCTCAGCAGGTTGTTGTGCTTCCAGAGGTGGAGGACCACCACCACGGCGGCGGCGATGAGTTGGGGGGCCCAGCCGGCGAAGGCGGCTAGGTCGGGGCCGAAGCCGAATTGGGTGTTTCTCAGGCAGTAGACGATGAGCATGGCGATGACGGCGGGGGGCAGGACCCGGCCCAGGTAGAGGACCACCTTGGGGGGCGTGCCGCCCCGGTCAAAGAGGAGGAAGGGCAGGGCCCGTGTGAGAAAGGTGACCAGGGCCATGACAATAATGGCGGCGATGGCCTGTCCGGTGGTGAGGGGCATGTCAGACTTCCTCCTTTCGGGGCTGCTCCGCCCGGACGTCCAGACGGACCCGGAGAAAGAGCAGGATGACGACGATGGCGCACAGGGCGGGGATGAGCATGGAGTCCGGCCCCAGCAGGACCAGGGAGACCACCGTGACGCCGAAGCCCAGCAGGGCGGGCAGGTGGGCGCGGTAGGTGTCCCACTGGTCCACGGCGATGACGATGAAAAGGGCGGTCATGGCAAAGTCGATGCCGGTGGTGTCGAAGCCCAGCAGGGCCCCCGCCACGCTGCCGAGCACCGACCCGGCGATCCAGTAGCAGTGGTCCAGCACGGCGATGGCGAAGTAATAGGCGTGGGGGTCCACCCGCTCGGGTACACGGGCCGAGGAGAGCAGGGCGTAGGTCTCGTCGGTGAGGGAGAAGATCATATAGAGCTTCCGGATGCCCATGCCCTTGAACTTTTCGAGCATGCTCAGCCCGTAGACCAGATGGCGGAAGTTGATGATGAAGGTCAAGAGGGCCACGCTGCCCAGGGCGGCGGCGGAACCCAGCAGCTCTACCCCCAGGTACTGCCCCGACCCGGCGTAAATGGTGAGGGACATGAAGAAGGCCCAGATGAAATTGTATCCAATGGCCTCCAGCATGAGCCCGAAGGCCATACCGATGGCCAGATAGCCCATGAGCACCGGCACAGTGGCCGGGAAGGCGGCGCGGAAGGCGCGGCGATACATGAAAAACACTCCCTTGTGACGGCTTGTCTGAACAGTAGTTTAGACTGCTGTGCATAAAAATGCAAGTATATCCCACAGCTTTTGTTCACAAAATCTGACTTGTCTTTTGGGGCGGGCTTGTATCATAATGTAAGGCAGATCAAACCCATCGGAGGAACACAAGGAATGAAACGACTGCTCTTTATCTACAACCCTCAGGCCGGAAAGGGCCTCATCAAGTCCCATCTGGCCAACGTGGTGGACCTCTTCACCAAGGCGGGCTATCTGGTGACGGTGTGGCCCACCCAGGGCAAGGCGGACGCCGCCCGTGTGGCGGCCCGGCAGGGCTGGTGGTACGACCGGGTGGTCTGCTGCGGCGGGGACGGCACCCTCAGCGAGACGGTGTCGGGGCTTTTGACCCTGGACGCGCCGCCGGTGCTGGGCTATATCCCCGCCGGCACCACCAACGACTTCTCCAAGAACCTGGGTCTGCCCAGGGGGGTGGAAAAGGCGGCGGTCACGGCGGTGGAGGGGCCGCCCCGCCCCTGTGACATGGGGCGGTTCAACGACAAGACCTTCGTCTATGTGGCCGCCTTCGGTATCTTCACCGACGTGAGCTACGATACCCCCCAGGAGTTCAAAAACGCCTTCGGCCACCTGGCCTATGTGCTGGAGGGGGCCACCAAGCTGGGGGACCTGGGCCGGGGCTACCACCTGACGGTGGAGCACGACGGCGGCACCCTGGAGGGGGATTTCATCTACGGCATGGTCACCAACACCAATTCGGTGGGTGGCTTCAAGGTCTTCCCCTCCAACAAGGTCTCCCTGGACGACGGCGTCTTTGAAGTGGTGCTGGTCCGCCAGCCCAAAAATGTGGCCGATCTCCAGGCCGCCCTGGTGAGCCTGGTCCGCCAGAACCGGGAGGAGAGCCGCCAGGTGGCCGCCTTCCACACCCACCGCCTGAAGGTGACCGCCACCGAGCCCCTGCCCTGGACCCTGGACGGCGAGTACGGCGGCGACCCGGAGGTGGCCAAGATCGAAAACCTCAACAAGGCCATCACCCTGGTGTGGGGGAAGTGAGGTCCCCAACAGAGAACAGGGCGGCGCTGCGGGCGCGTCTGGGAAGCCGCGCCCCACAGATTCCCCGTCATTCGGAGGTATTTTTCTCGTCATTCTGAGGCCGCAGGCCGAAGAATCCGTCCCCTCTTTGAGGGACTGTTCCACCCCATAAAAGGACGGGGAGACGGATGCTTCGCTCCGCTCAGCATGACGGGGGGGCAGGCTTTATCGGGCGCGTCTGGGAAGCCGCGCCCCGCGGAATATAGCTCCCCCTGGACGGGGGAGCTGTCACCGCAGGTGACTGAGGGGGTGGGCAGGGTGTAGACCCCGCCGCGATACACGCCGGGCCGATGGGGGCATCGGCCCCTGCGCCAGCGCCGCGATAGCGTTGCAGGGGCGGCGATCCGCCGCCCGCAGACCTTTTTCCTCCCAGGGGGAAGGTTTTTGGGGGGAGCGCCCCACAAAAAAGGAATACGGTTTCCGGACAGAAAAAGGCCGCAGACCTTAGGTCTGCGGCCTTTTTGCATCCATTTACAGCCTGACCACCCAGCCGTAGGGGTCGGGCTGCTTCCCCCACTGGATACCGGTGAGGGTGTCATAGAGCTTCTGGGTGACGGGGCCGATCTCCCCGCCGTTGACCGCCACATGCCGGTCCTCCCAGCCCATCTCACCGATGGGGGAGACCACGGCGGCGGTGCCGGTGCCCCAGGCTTCCTCCAGCTTGCCGGCCTGGGCGGCGTCAAAGAGCTCCTGGGCGGTGATGAGCCGCTCCTCCACCTCGTAGCCCCAGCTCCGCAGCAGCTCCAGACAGGAGCGGCGGGTGATGCCGGGGAGGACCGAGCCGGTGAGCATGGGGGTGACGATCCTGCCGTCCAGCTTGAACATGACGTTCATGGAGCCCACTTCCTCAATGTACTTGCGGTGGACGCCGTCCAGCCACAGCACCTGGGCGTAGCCCTGGGCCTCGGCCCGCTCGCCGGCCCGGATGGAGGCGGCGTAGTTGCCGCCGCACTTGGTGTACCCGGTGCCGCCCTTGACGGCCCGGACGTCGTCGGACTCCACGTAGATCTTCACCGGGTTGATGCCCTCGGCGTAGTAGGCGCCCACGGGGCCGGTGATGATGCAGAAAAGATAGCTATGGGAGGCGTGGACCCCCAGATTGGGGTCGGTGGCGATGATGAAGGGCCGGATGTAGAGACTGGTGCCGGGGGCGTCGGGGACCCAGTCGGCGTCCACCCGCACCAGGGCCTTCACCGCCTCCACGAAGTCCTCCTCGGGGATGGGGGGGATGCACAGCCGCTCACAGGAGTCGTTGAGCCGACGGGCGTTGTCGATGGGGCGGAAGAGCTGCACGGCCCCTTCGGCGGTGCGGTAAGCCTTCAGCCCCTCGAAGACCTCCTGGGCATAGTGAAATACCATGGCGGAAGGGTCCAGCGTGAAGGGGGCGTAGGGTACGATCCGGGGGTCGTGCCAGCCCTGGCCCTTGTCATAGTTGAGCAGGAACATGTGGTCGGAAAAAACCCTGCCGAAGCCCAGGGTGTGGGCGTCGGGTCTGTCTGCGGGATGCTCGGTGCGCTGGATCTTGATCTCCTCCATGGTGGATGCCTCCCTAAAAATGCAGTGGGTCTCGCGGGGGACGGGCCGGAGCCCGCAGGTCTCGCCGGGACCGATATTGGTGCCATTATAGCAGGTTCAACACTTTAACGCAATAGAGAAAGTGACGGAAATCCACAGGTTTTTTCCCCGCCGCGCCGTCATCACAGCTCTGCGGGGGAAAATCTCCGGCGAGGGGGGAGAAAGCCTGTGCCGCCGCGCTTGTAATCCTGTGCCGCTTCTGCTATAATGTTGGGCACAGAATGAAACCGGATGGGATGCGGGAAATGGCTTACGGGGCCTGCCTGCGCTGTGGGCGCAAGGCCTTTGGGCGGAAGTGGCCCAGGAGGTCTTGCGCTTTCTGTATGCGCCCCCCCGCGTCCGTGAAGGAGGTGTGTCCTTGAAAAACAACAAGCTGTCCCGGCTGCTGGAGCCCAGTCTGGGGCTCTATCTAGCCTGTCTGGTTCTCTTCGCCCTGGCCTCGGCCCTCTTTTCCAGGCCGCTGGCGGTCATTGAGCTGGTGGTGGTGGTCATTCTCTACCTCTATCTCCGCCGCAGCAACAGCATCCGCAAGCGGGAGATGCTCCGATACATTGAGTCGGTCACCTCCAATATGAACGTGGCCACCCGGGACACCATGGTCAACTCCCCCCTGCCCATGGTCATTTTCCACCCGGACACGGACGAGATCATCTGGTCCAATGAGCGATTCCTCCAGCTCACTGACGGGCGGGAGCACCTCTTCGACACCACCCTTTCCGCCCTGGTGCCCGGCTTTGATACCCGCTGGCTCCTGGAGGGCAAGAGCGTCTGTCCCGGGGAGGTGGTGCTGGACGACCGGCGGTTCCTGGTCTACGGTTCCCTGGTCCGCTCTGAGGAGAAGCGGAGCCGGGCGGCCATGCTGGCCACCACCTACTGGGTGGAGATCACCGAGTACGCCCAGGTAAAGGAGGAGTTTTTCGCCTCTCAGCCTGTGGTGGCCATCCTGCTGCTGGACAACTACGAGGACGCCATGAAGAACACCGACGAGGCCGCCCGGGCCGCCCTGCGCAGCGAGATCGACAAGCGGCTCTCGGCCTGGGTCCACCCCACCGGCGGGCTCTTCCTCCGCTATGACCGGGACCGCTACCTCTTTGTCTTTGAGGAACGCTATCTCAAGCACTTCCAGGAGACCAAGTTCGACATCCTGGACGCCATCCACGACATTCCCCCCGCCGCCGCAGGGGCGGCGCCGGCCACCGTCTCCATCGGCGTGGGCAAGGACGCCCCCGACTTCCGGGAGCTCTTTGAGTACGCCTCCCTCTCCATCGAAATGGCCCTCTCCCGGGGCGGCGACCAGGCGGTGGTCAAAAACAAGTTCAACTTCGAGTTTTACGGCGGACGGAACAAGGAGATGGAAAAGCGCACCAAGGTCAAAAGCCGGGTCATGGCCAACGCCCTGGCCGAGCTGGTGGCCGACTCCTCCTATGTCTTCGTCATGGGCCACAAATTCCCCGACCTGGACTGCATCGGGGCCTGCGCCGGCGTGTGCGCCATCGCCCGGAAGAAGGGGGTCCCCGTGCGCATCATCAAGGAGGGGGGCAACAACCCCGCCGCCGACATGGCCGAAAAGCTCTCCCAGGTCCCGGAGTACAAGGACGGCTTCCTCTCCCCCCAGGACGCCATCGTCCTGGCCGACCCCCGGACCCTGCTGGTAGTGGTGGACACCAACCGCCCCGAGCAGGTCATGAGTCAGGACCTGCTGGAGTGCTGCACCCGGGTGGCCGTCATCGACCACCACCGCCGGGCGGCCTCCTATATCTCCAACGCCGCCCTCAATTTCCACGAGCCCTATGCCTCCTCGGCCAGTGAGCTGGTCACGGAGCTCCTCCAGTATATCCTGGAGCCCACCGACCTCCTCAAGATCGAGGCCGAAGCGGTGCTGGCCGGCATCGTGCTGGACACCAAGAACTTCACCATGCGCACCGGCACCCGGACCTTTGAGGCGGCGGCCTTCCTCCGCCGCTCGGGGGCCGACACCGGCGATGTGAAGAAGCTCTTCCAAAACGACCTGGCCGGGGTCATCTCCCGCTACGACATCATCCGCAACGCCCGGATGTACCACGGAGACATCGCCGTCACGGCGGTGGACCACCCGGTGGGCCGGGTCACCGCCGCCCAGGCCGCCGACGAGCTCCTCAACATCAGCGGCATCGACGCCTCCTTCGTCCTCTCGCCTGACGACGACGGGGAGCGGACCATCATCTCCGCCCGCAGCATGGGCAACACCAACGTGCAGGTGGTGCTGGAGAAGCTGGGGGGCGGCGGTAACGCCGCCACCGCCGGCGCCCAGGTGCCGAACCCGGACGTGAACGCAGTACTCCAGGACCTGCTCCGTGCCATTGACCAGTACTTCGAGGAGGACTGACCCGGCGGGCGGCGCTGCCGCCGCAAAATTCGGAGCGGAGCGGAGAATTTCCGCAGGGCGGATTCATTCCGCCCGAGGATGTGAGATCCCTGGGGCCCCCATGCGGCTTGCCGCATGGGGACGCAACGCCGCCACCGCCGGGGCGCAGGTGCCGAATCCGGATGTGAACGCCGTTTTGCAGGACCTTCTGCGTGCCATCGACCAGTATTTCGAGGAGGACTGAACCCAGCCGAAAGGGAGGTTTTTCTATGAAAGCGCCCATGTTCCGCTTGGCCCTCGCCGCCGCCCTGGTGTGTACCCTGACCGCCTGCGGCGGACAGACGACGGAGACCGGTTCCTCCCCTGCGACAGAGCCCGTTTCCGTCACGGAGACGGTCCCCGTTCAGGAGACATCTCCCGCCCCAGAGACGTCCCCCGCCGAGCCCCCTGTCCCCGACGCCCAGGCCGAGGAGCCCGTTCCCGATTTCCTCACGCCGGAGCAGCAGGACCTCTACCGCCGCGCCCGGATCGCCGCTGGCTTCCTCATGGGCTGCAACACCGTCAGTGTGGATCTGGACTTCCCCCTGATGGACGGCTCCGCCCCGGAGATCGAGACCTGGGAGACCGTTACGCTGGACAACGGCTGGACCTATCTCATTTCCGCCGGGCGCTACCAGCGGTGGGACGACTTTCAGGCCATGCTGGACGGTCTCTTCACCCGGGAGTACCAGGAGACCCTCCTGAATTTTGACAGCGGGACGGAGACCATCCCCCTGTTCACCGCGCTGGAGGACGGGCGCATGATCTATCTGGACGTCTCCCGCGGCAGCAACCTGGAGTATGACGTCTGCGGCCAGCCCGACAGCTTTGCGCTGGTGGAGGAGGGGGAGGACGAGATCGTCTTTGACCTCATCGGCCACTATGCCAGCCTGGAAGAGGCCGCCGAGGGCGACGGTGTTCCCCAGGCCACCGGTATTTATACCCAACACTATCCCATCCGCATGGAACGCACCGCCGATGGCTGGCGCTTTTCCGAGTTCCATGTGGCTTACTAAAAAATCATACCCTGAAAGGATGAATGACCATGAAAGTGATCTTATTGCAGGACGTGAAGGGCCAGGGCAAGAAGGGCCAGCTCATCGAGGCCAGCGACGGCTACGCCCGGAACTTCCTTCTTCCCCGGAAGCTGGCGGTGGCCGCCACCGCCGAGAACCTCAACACCATGAAGCAGCAGGAGAAGGCCAAGAAGGCACAGGAGGCCGCCGAGAAGGCGGAGGCCCAGGCCGTGGCCGAGCGGCTCAAGGGCATCGTGGTCAAGCTCACCGCCAAGGCGGGCGCCGGCGGGCGGCTGTTCGGCGCCGTGACCAGCAAGGAGATCTCCGACGCCCTCAAGGAGCAGTTTGGCCTGGACATCGCCAAGGCCAAGATCGTCCAGGACGAGCCCATCAAGAGCTTCGGCACCTACCAGCTCAAGTGCAAGCTGGGCTATGAGATCTCGGGCACCCTCACCGTGACGGTGGCCGAGGAGTAAGGCCGCCCCGCCGCGCCTGAACCTTCCCCCTCAGGGGGAAGCCCGTCAGAAAAAATCGCCCAGGAGAGGTGAACGAACATGGCCATGGACGAGGAACTGCTGACCCGGCAGATGCCCCACTCGGTGGAGGCTGAGCAGGCGGTGCTGGGCTCCATGCTCATCGACGAGCGGTGTATCCCTGCCGTCATTGAAAAGCTGCGGCCGGAGGACTTCTATCTCCGGCAGAACCGGGACATCTATGAGACCATCTACTCCATGTTCTCCCTCTCCGAGACGGTGGACCCGGTGACGGTGCTGGACAAGATGCGCCTGAACGGCGTCTTTGACGAGAACACCTCCCGGGCCTATATCCTCCAGCTCATGGAGGTCACCCCCACCGCCGCCAACGTGGGGGAGTATATGGACATCGTCAAGGACAAGTCCCTCCTCCGGCGCATCGCCGAGACGGCGGGGGACCTGACCGCCATGGTCCAGGAGGGCACCGCCGCCGGACAGGAGGTGCTGGACGCCGCCGAGCAGCGGATCTACGCCATCCGCCAGGGCAGGGCCAGCCAGGGGCTCACCCCCCTCTCCTCCGTGGTGCTGGACGTGCTGGACCGGCTGGAGGAGCTCTCCAAGTCCGACTCCGCCGTGCCGGGGCTGTCCACCGGCCTGCCCGACGTGGACGCCGCCATCTCCGGACTCAACAACTCCGACCTCATCCTCTTAGCCGCCCGGCCCGGCATGGGCAAGACCTCCTTCGCCCTCAACGTCCTCCTCCAGGTGGGCAAATTCTCGGGCAAGACAGCCGTCTTTTTCTCCCTGGAGATGAGCCGGGAGCAGCTTTGTATGCGCCTTATTTCCAACGAGGCCTTTGTGGACAACAAAAAGCTGGTCACTGGCCGGCTCACCGACGAGGACTGGGACAAGGTGGCCCTGGCCGCCGCCGCCCTGGGCCGCTCCCGCATCCTCATCGACGACAACCCCTCCCTCTCGGTGGCCGATATGAACGCCAAGTGCCGCCGGGTGGAGGACCTGGGGCTGGTGGTCATCGACTACCTCCAGCTCATGCAGTCGGCGGGGGGGAAGCAGAAGTACGCCGGCGAGAACCGCCAGCAGGTGGTCTCCGACATTTCCAGGGCCCTGAAGATCATGGCCAAGGAGCTCAATGTGCCGGTAGTCTGTCTCTCCCAGCTCTCCCGTGGACCCGAGAGCCGCCAGGACAAGCGGCCCATGCTCTCCGACCTCCGGGAGTCGGGCGCCATAGAGCAGGACGCCGACATCGTCATGTTCCTCTACCGGGACGACTATTATAATGAGGACAGCGAGAGCCGCAACCTGGCCGAGTGCATCATCGCCAAGAACCGCCACGGCGAGACCCGGAAGGTAGAGCTCCAGTGGCTGCCCGAATACACCACCTTCTCCTCCATCGACCGGACCCATCAGGAGTACTGAATATGCTGAGCGAGACCCAAGCCCTCACAAGGGAATACGCCATGCTCGCCCCAGGGAGCCACATCCTCTGTGCCGTCTCCGGCGGGGCCGACTCGGTGTGCCTGCTCCACTGGCTCAGGACCCAGGCGGCGGAGCTGGGCTTCACCCTCACCGCCGCCCACTTCGATCACCGGCTCCGTGGGGCGGAATCAGACCGGGACGCCGCCTTCGTGCAGGGACTGTGCCGGGACTGGGGCATCCCCTGCGCCCTGGGCAGCGGGGACGTCGCCGGAGAGGCCGAGCGCCGGGGGACCGGCATCGAGGAGACTGCCCGGGCCCTGCGCTATGAGTTCCTGGAGCGGACGGCGGAGGAGCGCGGGGCGGGGCTCATCGCCACCGCCCACACCGCCAACGACAATGTGGAGACCATGCTCCTCCACCTCATCCGGGGGAGCGGCCTCCGGGGGCTGACCGGGATCCGCCCCCGGTGGGGGAACCTGATCCGCCCCCTTCTCACCACCACCCGGGCCCAGGTTCTGGCCTATCTGGAGGAACAGGGTCTCCCCCATGTGGAGGACAGCACCAACGCCGACACCACTTACGCCCGGAACCGGCTCCGCCGCCAGATCATCCCCCTGCTGGAGGAGCTCAACCCGGCCCTTATCCCGCGGCTTTCGGATACCGTGACCTATCTCCGGGCCGACAACGATTACCTCACGGCCCAGGCCCTGGCCGCCGTCCGGGAGGCGGAGCCCACCCCTGCCGGCGGTCTGGCTCTCCCCGCCGGATGGCTGGCCGACAGCCCCGACCCCGTGGCCGTCCGGGCGGTGGCCGCCCTCTTCGGGCGGCTGGGGGTCCACCAGTACCGCTCCGCCCATCTGCGGAGCGTGGTGGCCCTGGCCCGGAGCGGAGACCCCTCCGGCTCGGTGGACCTGCCCCACGGGCTCACGGCCCGGCGGGCCTACGGACTGCTGGTGCTGGAGCCGGCGGCAGCGGAGGGGGAGGAGGGCGGCTGGACGCCGGTCCCTCTGAACGTCCCCGGCAGGACCGAGCTGCCCCAGCTGGGCTGGCGGCTGGTCTGCCGGTACGCCGCCGCGCCCCCTGTGCCGCCGTCAGACCCCTTCCTCTGCTATCTGGACCCCGCCGCCCTGGACGGTCCCCTCACCGTCCGGCCCAGGGAGACGGGAGACGCCATCACCCTGCCGGGCCGGCCCCGGAAGAAGGTGAAAAAACTCCTCATCGACGCCAAGGTGCCCCGTCCGGACCGGGAGCGGCTCCTGGTGGTGGCCGACGACGCCGGTCCGGTGTGGCTGGGTGGCTTCGGCCCCGACGCCGCCCGCCTGGCCGCCCCCAACGCCCATGCCCTGGAGCTCCGGGCGGTCCCCCTCCTCCCGGGCGACTCTGTGTGAAAGCGCCCCGGTCCCGGGGCTTCATTCAAAAAAAGGAAGGATTGAGCTTATGCTGGAACAGGATATCGAACGGGTACTGTTCACCGAACAGGAATTGAAGGACCGGGTGGCCCAGATCGCCGCCCAGATCGACCAGGATTACGCCGGAAAGGAGCCCATGCTCATCAGCGTGCTCCGGGGGTCGTTCATCTTCATGGCCGACTTGGCCCGCTCCATCACCCTCCCCTGCACCGTGGACTTCATGGCCGTCTCCTCCTACGGCGCCGGCACCACCTCCTCCGGACAGGTGAAGATCACCAAGGACCTCTCTGAGAGCATCGAGGGCCGGGACATCATCGTGGTGGAGGACATTCTGGACAGCGGGAACACCCTCTCCTACCTCTTCCAGCTCCTCCAGGCCCGGCACCCCGCCTCCGTCCGGCTTTGTACTCTGCTGGATAAGCCCTCCCGCCGCACCAAGCCCATCACCGCCGACTACACCGGCTTTACCGTGGAGGACCTTTTTGTGGTGGGCTACGGCCTGGACTATGCCGAGAAGTACCGCAACCTGCCCTACATCGGGGTCCTCAAGCCGGCTGTCTATGAGAATGCCTGAGCGCGCCTCACTCCACATAAAGGACGTGGTTCA
The DNA here is from genome assembly GCF_026169115.1 of Intestinimonas sp. Taxonomy (GTDB): domain Bacteria; phylum Bacillota; class Clostridia; order Oscillospirales; family Oscillospiraceae; genus Intestinimonas. Next base: position 18,416 of record NZ_JAPFEA010000086.1, read on the forward strand.
CTCTTGAAAAAATTCACGCTGCGCGATGCGGCCTTTTACGCCCTCATCCTGGTGATTCTGGTGGGCACCCTGTGGACCCTCCAGAACATGAACGCCGGGGCGAAGCCCACCTACGCCCAGGTCCGCCGTGCCCTGGAGCAGCAGCAGGTGGAGAAGCTGATGGTGGACAAGAACAACACGCTCACCATGGTGCTCAAGGACGAGACCACCCTGACCTATGATCTCTACTCCTTTGAGCTCTTCTACCAGGACTTCAACGACACCGTCGTGAAGCAGTGGCGGGCGGGCATCATCACCGACTACGAGTACCCCGACGATCCCACCCCTTCCCCCTGGCTGTCCATGCTGCCCTACGCCGGGGTGCTGCTGGCCTTCGGCTTCATGTTCTACCTGATGTTCGTCCGCCAGAACGGCGCCGGCGGAGGCGACAAGACCGCCCGCTTTGGCCGGGCCAGGACCCGCACGCTGGAGGAGCAGGGAGAGAAAAAGGTCACCTTTGAGGACGTGGCCGGGGCCGACGAGGAGAAGGAGGAGCTCCAGGAGATCGTGGAATTTCTCCGGGACCCCAAGAAATTTGTGGCCCTGGGAGCCCGCATCCCCAAGGGCGTGCTGCTGGTGGGCCCGCCGGGCACCGGCAAGACCCTGCTGGCCCGGGCCGTGGCCGGGGAGGCCGGGGTCAACTTCCTGTCCATCTCCGGCTCCGACTTCGTGGAGCTCTACGTGGGCGTGGGCGCCAGCCGGGTCCGGGACCTCTTTGACCAGGCCAAGAAGGACTGTCCCGCCATCGTCTTCATTGACGAGATCGACGCCGTGGGACGCCAGCGGGGCGCCGGCCTGGGCGGCGGTCACGACGAGCGGGAGCAGACCCTCAACCAGCTCCTGGTGGAGATGGACGGCTTTTCCGCCAACGAGGGAGTCATCGTCCTGGCCGCCACCAACCGGGTGGACATCCTGGACCCCGCCCTCCTGCGCCCTGGCCGCTTCGACCGGCAGGTCTACGTGGGCTACCCCGATATGAAGGGCCGGGAGGCCATTTTGAAGGTCCACTGCCGGAAAAAGCCCCTGGCCGAGGATGTGGACCTCCACGAGGTGGCCAAGTCCACCGGCGGCTTCACCGGCGCTGACCTGGAAAACCTGATGAACGAGGCCGCCCTCCTGGCCGCCCGGAAGGACCAGCCCTTCATCACCCTCCCAGACATCCAGGACTCCGTTATCAAGGTCATCGCCGGCCCGGAGAAGCGGAGCAAGACCGTCATCGAGCGGGAGCGGAAGCTCACCGCCTACCATGAGGCCGGCCACGCCGTGGTGGGCCACGCCCTGGAGACCGCCGACCCTGTCCACCAGATCACCATCATCCCCCGTGGGGGCGCCGGCGGCATGACCATCTCCCTGCCCCAGGAGGACCGGGGCTACCAGTCCCGGCAGGAGCTCACCGAGCGGCTGTCCAGCCTGCTGGGCGGGCGCATGGCCGAGGAGCTGGTGCTGGGGGACATCTCCACCGGCGCCGGCAGCGACATCCGCCGGGCCACCGAGATCGCCCGGAACATGGTCACCCGGTACGGCATGAGCCAGCGCCTGGGCAACGTGGTCTTCGACTCCGGACACGACGAGGTCTTCATTGGCCGGAGCATGGCCCAGACCAAGAACTACTCCGAGGAAGTGGCCGCCATCATCGACGAGGAGGTCAAGTCCCTCATCGACAACGCCTATGCCCGCTGCCGCCGGATCCTCACCGAGCAGCGCCCCGCCCTGGAGCTGGTGGCCCGGTATCTGCTGGAGTTCGAGACCATGGACGCCGCCGCCTTCCAGCAGGTCTTCGACGACCCCGCCGCCGTGGAGGCCCGCCTGACCCAGGCCGGACAGAAGGCCGCCGGGGCGGACCCCGGTGAGACCGATTGACAGAAATCAGGACTGCAACAAGGCAAAAATCCCAGCCGCCGCCCGTTTGGGCGGCGGCTTTTTGCTATGCAAAAGCATAGCAAAACTGGCTATATACTGCTTTCCGCGTCACAGCCGTGAAAATTTTGTACGCTGCGCAGATTTCCCTTTATCTGGAGGACAAAAAGGCGAATTTTATAAAAACACATAAATCCTATTGACAAACGATGGATTCAAATGTTAGAATCGCCATATAAAGATAATGGTTATTATTACTGATTAAAATACAAGGAGGAGACACCATGCTGTTCAAAACCACGGCGCAACACGAGGCCCTGCGGGCCCAGATCCGGGCCTTCGCCGAGGCGGAGGTGAAACCCCAGGCCTTCCTGATGGATAAGGAGAATCTGTTCCCCGACGAGGCGGTCAAAAAGCTGGGGGAGATGGGCCTGATGGGCATCCCCTATCCCAAGGAGTACGGCGGCGCCGGTCTGGACGCCATCAGCTATGCCATCGCGGTGGAGGAGCTCTCCCGGGTGGACGGCGGCACCGGCGTCATTCTGTCGGCCCACGTGTCCCTGGGCTCCTGGCCCATCTTCGCCTATGGCACCGAGGAGCAGAAGCAGAAGTACCTGGTCCCCCTGGCCAGGGGCGAGAAGATCGGCGCCTTCGGCCTCACCGAGCCCAACGCCGGTTCCGACGCCGGCGGCACCGAGACCACCGCCGTGGACAAGGGCGACCACTGGCTCCTCAACGGCGGCAAGATCTTCATCACCAATGCCCCCAAGGCGGACACCTACGTGGTCTTTGCCGTCACCACCCCCGACATCGGCACCCGGGGCATCTCGGCCTTCATCGTGGAGAAGGGCTGGGAGGGCTTCACCTTCGGCGACCACTACGACAAGATGGGCATTCGCTCCTCCTCCACCGCCGAGCTGATCTTCAACGACGTGAAGGTCCCCAAGGAGAACCTGCTGGGCAAGGAGGGCCAGGGCTTCAAGATCGCCATGTCCACCCTGGACGGCGGGCGCATCGGCATCGCGGCCCAGGCCCTGGGCATCGCCCAGGGGGCCTATGAGGCCGCCGTGGACTACGCCAAGGAGCGGGTCCAGTTCGGCAAGCCCATCGGCTTCAACCAGTCCATCGGCTTCAAGCTGGCCGACATGGCCACCAAGCTGCGCTGCGCCCGGCTGCTCATCTACTCCGCCGCCGATTTGAAGGAGCACCACGAGCCCTACGGCACCGAGTCGGCCATGGCCAAGATGTACGCCTCCGACATTGCCCTGGAGGTCACCAACGACGCCCTCCAGATCTTCGGAGGCACCGGCTTCCTCAAGGGCATGGACGTGGAGCGGATGTACCGGGACGCCAAGATCACCACCATCTACGAGGGCACCAACGAGATCCAGCGGGTGGTCATCTCCGCCGCCATCATGGGCAAGCCGCCCAAGAGCGAGGGCGGCTCCTCCAGCCGGCCCAAGAAGCCCGCCCCCATCACCGGCGTGCGCAAGAAGATCCTCCTCAAGGAGGGCAGCCCCGCCGAGCAGGTGGCCGCTCTGGTGGAGCACCTGAAGAAGGACGGCCACGACTTCACCGTGGGCATCCCCATGGACACCCCCATCTCCCAGGCCGAGCGGGTGGTCTCCGCCGGTCAGGGCATCGGGGAGAAGAAGAACATGAAGCTCATCGAGGCCCTGGCCAAGGCGGCCGGCGCCGCCGTGGGCTCCTCCCGCCCGGTGGCCGAGACCTTGAAGTATGTCCCCCTGGACCGCTATGTGGGCATGTCCGGCCAGAAGTTCAAGGGCAACCTCTACATCGCCTGCGGCATCTCCGGCGCGGTCCAGCACCTCAAGGGCATCAAGGACGCCTCCACCATCGTGGCCATCAACAAAAATGGCAACGCCCCCATCTTCAAGAACTGTGACTACGGCATCGTGGGCGATGTGGCGGAGATCCTGCCCCTGCTGACCGCCGCCCTGGACTGCGGCGAGAAGCAGCCCGCGCCCCCCATGGTCAAGATGAAGCGCCCCGCGCCCCCCAAGCCCGAGCCCATCGGCAAGCGCTATGTCTGCGGCGGCTGCGGCTATGAGTACATCCCCGAGGTAGGCGACGAGGACGGCGAGATCGCCCCCGGCACCCTGTTTGAAAATCTGCCCGAGGAGTGGGTGTGCCCCGAGTGCGCGGAAAAGAAAGACATGTTCATTGATGCCTGAGTAAGAAGGAGGGACTATCATGTATTGTGTCCGTAATGTGACGGAAGACCTGTACTGGGTGGGGGCCAACGACCACCGGCTCCATCTGTTTGAGAATATCCACCCCATTCCCCGTGGCGTGAGCTACAACGCCTATCTGCTGCTGGACGAGAAGACCGTCCTCTTTGACACCGTGGACTGGTCGGTCTGCCGCCAGCTGTTGGAGAACATCGAGCACCTGCTGGATGGCCGGCCCCTGGACTACCTGGTCATCAACCACATGGAGCCCGACCACGGGGCCTCCATTGAGGAGATCCTTCTGCGCTGGCCGGAGGTGAAGATCATCTCCACCGAGAAGTCCTTCATGTTCATGCGCCAGTTCGGCTTCCAGGTGGACGGCCATGAGCTCATCGAGGTGAAGGAGGGCGACGGCTGCTCCTTCGGCAGGCACAACGTCACCTTCGTGGCCGCCCCCATGGTCCACTGGCCCGAGGCCATGGTCACCTTCGACACCACCGACGGCGTCCTCTTCTCCGCCGACGCCTTCGGCTCCTTCGGCGCTCTGGATGGCAAGCTCTTTGCCGACGAGGTCAACTTTGACCGGGACTGGATCGACGACGCCCGCCGCTACCTCACCAACATCGTGGGCAAGTACGGCCCCCACATCCAGCTCCTGCTGAAAAAGGCCGGCGGCATCCTGGACCAGATCAAGTACCTCTGCCCCCTCCACGGTCCCGTGTGGCGGAAGGATCTGGGCTACTTCATCGACAAGTACGACAAGTGGAGCCGCTATGAGCCCGAGGAGAAGGGCGTCATGATCGCCTACGCCTCCATGTACGGCAACACCGAGGCGGCCGCTCAGGCTCTGGCCGCTAAGCTGTGCGAGAAGGGCGTCACCAATGTGTGGGTCTACGACGTGTCCAACACCCATGTCTCCCAGCTGGTCAGCGAGTCCTTCCGCCTGAGCCACATCGTCCTGGCCAGCGTCACCTACAACCTGGGCATCTACCCCGTGATGCACGATTACCTCATGCACCTCAAGGGACTCAACCTCCAGCACCGCACCTTCGCCATCATCGAAAACGGCTCCTGGGCGCCCAAGTCCGGGGACCTTATGCAGAAGTTCGTGGACGAGGAGCTCAAGAACATGACCCTCCTCAACGAGCGGCTCTCCCTGGCCTCCGCCCTCCACCCCGACAAGGCTTCGGAGCTGGAGGCCCTGGCCGACGCCATCGTGGAATCCGTGCAATAATCCAGACCAAAACAGGGGCGTTCCGATGAATTTCATCGGAACGCCCCTGTTTTTCTGGTCCTTGGTTTATTTTACAAAAAATGAGGTTGACAAAGTGGACGATTTGTGCAATTATTGGGGTGTTGCCAAAATGACCGGCCTTTGAGGGAGCCGGTGAAAGAAAGGAGGGAACCCACCTCAGCGCCCCAGGATCTGAATGAAAAAAGAGGAGATGGATACCATCATGAAAAAGTCCCTTCGCGTTCTGTCTGTTGTGCTGGCCGGCTCTATGCTGCTGAGCAGCAGTGCCCTCGCCTGCACCGGTGTGTATGTCGGCAAGGATGCCAGTACGGACGGCTCTTATATGATCGCCCGCAGCGAGGACCAGAGCAACGGCGCTTACAACAAGATGTTCTATGTCCAGCCCCGGGTGGAGAACGAGCCCGGTCGTTACCTTGAGGACACGGCCAATGGCTTCAAGCTTCCTCTGCCTGCCACAACCTACAAATACAACTATGTGCCCGACTACACCCGTGGCGACGACGGCATGTACCCCGGCTCCTGCACCAACGAGTACGGTGTGAGTGTCACCGCAACGGTCTCCACCTCCACCTGCGAGGCGTGGGAGAAGGAGGACCCCTTCGTGGAGCCCGGCCTGCGTGAGGCCATCCTGGCCGCCACCGTGGCCGCCGTGGCCAAGACCGCCCGTGAGGGCGTGGAGGCCCTGCTGGGCTATGTGGACGAGTACGGCTCCGAAGAGGGCAACACCGTCATGATTACCGACCAGAAGGAAGCCTGGATCGTGGAGATCTACGGCGGCCATCAGTACTGCGCCATGAAGATGCCCGACGATCAGGTGGCCGTGTTCGGTAACCACAACATGATCGGTCTGGTGGACCCCAAGGCCACCCCCGAGGACGGCTATTACTACTCCAAGGGCCTCTTTGAGACCATCGACAAGCTGGGCCTGGCGGCCAAGGAGGGCGAGCTCTACCACCTGGCCAAGTCCGTCAGCAACAACATCCGTGAGGACTCCAGCAACATGCGCAACTGGGCCGGTATGACCATCCTGGCCCCCTCCAAGGCCGGCGAGTACAAGAGCGATGAGTTCTATCCCCTGTTCTACACCCCCGACCAGAAGGTGAGCGCCCTGACCGTGATGGACATTTACCGCAACCGCCTGGAGGGTACCCCCCTGGACGTGACCCTGCCCGGCCAGGAGAACAACCGCGTCATCGGCACCGAGCGTTCCTCTCAGATCCATGTGCTCCAGACCTTCCCCGACTGGCCCGCTGAGTGCGCCGCCATCGACTGGCTGTGCCTGGGCAACGCCCAGCACTCCGTCTTCATCCCCCACTTCTCCGGCATCACCGACACCGCTGCCGCCTACAAGGTGGACGGCGAGGTCTACGACCCCAACGGCGCCTTCTGGATGTTCAAGCGCCTGTGCACCCTGGCCGAGCAGGACCGCACCCTTTACAGCAAGGGCGTGATGGACTTCTGGGACCTGCAGGAGCAGATCATGTACGACGAGATGATGGCCGCCGCCGAGACCATGCAGGCCAAGTACGCTGAGAGCCGCGCCGCCGGCGACGCCTATGTCACCGAGCTGGGCATCCAGACAGCCGAGCGGGAGATGGGCCTGACCCACAACCTGTACGCCAACCTGCTGACCACCATGATGTTCAACACTGGCCGGGCCGCCGGGCGTCCCCTGGAGACCTTCATGGCCGACGTGCCCCTGCGCCAGGTGGCCGAGTACAAGGGCTACGACGTGACCTGGACCAGCAGCAGCGTCACCATCACCAAGGGCGCGACCAGCTATACCTTCGCCCCCAACGACGACCCCGCCTTCTTCTATCCCCAGGGCTATGCCTGCACGGACGCCGCCGGCAACGCCGTGGAGCTGAGCACCTACGCCTACATCCGCGACGGCGTGACCTACGTCCCCATGGACTTTGCCAACAGCCTGTAAGAAATTTTCCCATCAAAAAGGCGCGCTGCTTTCGCAGCGCGCCTTTTGTATTGGTTTGGCCGCCGGGCTCAGCGGTAGCGTTCGGCGGTCTCGACGAGGGCCTGAGTTACATCAATTTCTCCACCAACATTCATAGAATGGGGGTAGCCATAGAGTTCCTCGTGCTGGCTCATGGTCAGGATGATGGGATGCCCCACGTCGGCGGCCCCGCCGTCGAGGGCGTACCACGTCCCGTCGATGAATACATGGTTCCATGCGTGGGCGCCATCGCGGACTTTACCGTTTAACTGATAGCAAGGAATACCAGCGGCTCCGACGATTTGCTCGATGGCACTAGAAAAATCATCGCAATCCCCGGTGGTTTTTCCGTTCGTCCAGCTGAATCCGCCGTTTACCTCATAGTCAAATCGGTCACACACCGCTTTGACGCAGATCTCCACCTTTTCCCGGTCAGACATGCCGTCGGTGAACTGGGCGAAAATGGGGGCAAAAATGGCATTGCGCTCGTCAGGAAGAGGACGTGCCGTATAAAAAGCAAGGTCGCCTCTGAGTTTCTCTCCATACTGAGCATTGTAAGCATACAAACTAATCATAGCCGAGTTGACTTTTCCAACCCCATTATTGAAATTGTCTTTCGCTGTTACTGCATAGTTATAGTATTGATTGACGCTGTTTTTCAATTCGCCTTGGTGAATAATGATGTCAGAGTGAACCAGCGTATCCACTGCCGCATTAAATGCGTCCTTATCGGTCAATGCCTTGATCTCGTCGCTCTGCTCGCTCCAATAGTCCACAATGGGCTTGTGGGTGTCCAGACTCAGCGTCACGGGGGTGGAGCTGATGATGCCCACCACGTTGCTGGGGGCGGCGGGCGATTCCGGCGTAATGGGCTTTTCTGATTCCACCGGCTGCTCCGGCCCGGCGGGGGTCTGACTGCCGCCGCTGAGCACCCCTTTCAGCCGACCATAGAGGACGGCGGCCTGAGCCCGGTCCACGGAGCGGTCCCCGGCGAAGGTGCCCTGCTCATCGGTGCCTGTAATGATGTCAAGAGAGAAGACGGTGGTCACAGCGTCTTTGTAGCCGGCAGGGATGGAGGTAAAGTCGCCGATCTCCCCCTGGGCGGCGGCCATTTCCCCCTGGGTGGGCAGGGCGAAGCCCTTGTCCCGGAGGATGTTGGTCATGACCAGGGCCATGTCATAGCGGGAGACCGGCTCCTCCATGCCGGCCTTCGTGCCGGCAAACAGGCCGTGGGCCGTTCCGACGGTCTGGGCGGGGGCGTACCAGGGGGAAGCGTTCCCTTTATCCAGCTCGGCCTGGACCTCCGGGCCGTAAAAGCCCCGGCCCAGGATGGTGATGAACTGGGCCATGGTCAGGGTCACATCGGGGCGGAACAGGCCGGTCCCCTTGGCGGGGTCGCCGCCGGTGCCCTCCATCACGCCGTCGGCGTAGCTCCGCTCCACCTGCTGGTAGGCCCAGTGGGTGGCCGGTACGTCTGAAAAGTGCTGGAC
>NZ_JAPFEA010000003.1 GCF_026169115.1 Intestinimonas sp.
CAGCATGACTTTGATTTCCGGCAGCAGCCCCTGAACCTGTGTGTAATTTCGTTTCCGCATAACGATACCCCCTGATGTAGTCTATTTTCCTACATCAGGGGGTATTTTGTCACTGTCCGTTTTTACTGGTTCAGTTCATTCGGCCCCGGCAGAACAGATTCAGCTAAAGAAGGCGTGAGCCCCGATGGTGGTCACATAGGTGCGGTTGCGCTGGGCCCAGCTGTTGGGGGAGACGGAGGGGTTGACGAAATAGAGGCTGCTGCCGCCCACCCGGACGCCCTCCAGGATCAGCTTGGCGGCGGCCACGCTTTCGGTATTGGGCTCCCGGTAGATGCTGCCGTTTCTGGTGGGGGTGAACTGGTTGGGGGCAAAGATGACGTCGTAAATGGTGTTGGGGAAGCGGGGGCTGGCCACCCGGTTCATGATGACGGTGCCCACAGCCAGCTTGCCGTCCAGGGGCTGGTTCCCGCTCTCGGCGTTGATGATGTGGGAGAGCCAGTAGAGGCAGTCGCTGTCGTAGAAGCTCTCGCCGGAGGCGATGGGCCCCTCGCCGCTGTATACCTCCACCACGCCGCTCTCCTGGTTCCAGCTCACCCAGCCGCCCATAGCCTGGGCGATGGTGCGCACCGGCACCAGCACACGCCCTTCCTGGGCGATGACGCCGTTGAGGACGTACAGGCAGCGGCCGTTGGCCTCGATATACTGGTCGCCCACCCGGACCCGGATGTTCAGGCCCTCCGCGGTGACCACCGCATACTCGCCCTCCCAGCCGATGACGGCGTCGGGCCGCAGGCCCAGCACGGCGTTGACCAGGGAGACATAGGTGATGCCGTTGTAGACAGTGAGACCCGGGTCCTCGCAGGGGACCCCGTCCACCAGAAAATAAGCGCCTTCGGCAGTCTGCCCGTCGGCGGCGGCCTCCGCCGCCAGCGCCTGGCTCCCCATGGGAAGGGCCATGGCCAGGCAGAGCATCAGGCACAGGATACGCATACGCATATCGGATGCATCCTCCTTGCAGATGTTGTAATCATGTCATATCTTTTGTAACCAGATTGTAACCGATTTGAAGACAGATTGCAAGACTTATTTTCTGCAACATTTCGTCGAATTAGCCAAAGCCCTTGTGTCCCAACGGGTCTAACCGGAATTTTTTTGCGTGTTCCGCCCAGCTTTCCCCTTGAAAATCACCTCTTTTTTCACATTTGCCCAGAGACAGAAAGCCCTCCCTGTCCCCTACAAAAAGCGGCGCGGGACCGGATGATCCCGGTCCCGCGCCGTTGCAGTCACTTTGTTCCTGGCCGCAATCGTCACTTGCATCTCCGAAGTCTCGCTGAGCGGAGCGAACATCCTCATTCTCCCGTCTTTTTCCGATGGAGTCACAGTCCGGCCCTCAGAGTGCCAGCTCATAGGCGAAAAAGGGGCGGGGCCGAAAGGGCTGGCGGAACTCCCCCGTCCAGCAAAACCTCAGCTTCTCCAAAAGGCGGCGCATCCCGCTGTTTTCACAGTAAGTGTCCAGCCGCAGGGCGGGCAGCCCCTTTTCTCGGGCCAATTCCGCCGCCTGTTCCAGCAACGCGGTGGCCACGCCGGTCCGCTGGACCTCGGGGTCCACCGCAGCCCGGTGGACGAACATGGCCGGACCGGGCGTGGTCCAGGGGATCTCCCGGTAGGCGGGGTCCTCCTCCTGGTCGATGCAGGCCGTGCCCAGGATCTGCCCATCATCGGCAGCGGCGCACCACAGGCTGCCGCAGCGGATGTCTTCGGCATAGTCTTCGCGGAGCGGATAGTCGGCGTTCCACTGCATGCTACCCTCTCCATTCATTTTGGCCACCGCCCGCTGGACCAGGGCCCAGATCTGGTCCAGGTCGTCAGGCCGGGCGGGGCGAAGCTGATAGCCTTCCATGAAGTTCACCTCAAAAAGTGTGTTCTGCCGTCCTAAGTCAGGGGCGGAGGGCGGGTGATCGTCCCAGCCTGCACACAGAATTTATCGTTTTTCAATAAAAAATAATTGACATTCAATAGTCGCTGTGATATTTTAATGGGGAAGGGAGGGCTGTCCATGCCCGCGACAAGTGTGCAGAAGCTGGCCAGGGTATTGAAGGTCCTGGTCACCATCACCTTTGTGTGTAACCTCATCGCCCTGGTCCTGGTGCCTGGACTGGCCATGATGAAGGGGGTTCAGCCTCTGCTGGACCTGACGCCCTATGAGCGGAGCTGGGAGGCGCCGGCCCGTGTTCTGATCGTTTTCCTGCTGAGCTGGAAGTGGGTATGGACCTCCGGAGCCTATGATGTGGTGCTTACCCTGTTTCTCCTCTTCTGCGGAGTATGTACAGCGGTCATTCTGTGGCAGGCCCGCCGGGTGCTGGGCACCATCCTCAAAGCACGCACCTTTTCTATGGGCAATGCCGCCAATATGGGGCGGGCTGGAATCTGCTGTTTTCTCATCTCTGCTGCCGCGCTGGTCCGGCTGCTGTGGGGCTTCTGGTATTACGCCTCCATCCAGCCCCTTCTGACCTACAACGCCCTCTTTGTCCCCATCTTCTTCATGGGCGGGCTGCTCTGCCTGGTCATGTCCGCCCTCTTCCGCCAAGCGGCGGAGCTGAAGGCGGAAAATGACCTGACCATCTGAGGGGGTGCCAGTATGCCCATTGTCGTGAATCTGGATGTGATGATGGCCAGGCGGAAAATGAGCCTGCGGGAGCTGGCCCAGAGGGTGGACATCACCCTAGCCAACCTCTCCATTTTGAAGAACAACCACGCCAAGGCGGTGCGCTTCACCACCCTGGAGGCCATCTGTAAGGCCCTGGACTGCCAGCCGGGGGACATTCTGGAATATGTGCCGGAGGAGGAGACGCGGGGCGGAGACTGACCGCACCGTACTCATGCCAGACAGATCTCAAAATCGCTGTTGATAATTAGAAAGGATGAGCGCTATGGCGGTGATCGTGTCGATGATCTTATTGGGAGCCCTATTTCTGGGGCTTGGCTCCTGGGGTCTGGCGGGGGCCGGCCTTCTGCGGAGAGACGTCCGCTTTACCGGGCCAAGTCTCGCCTGCTGCGCCCTCGCCCTCCTGCTGGCCTGCGTCTATTTTTACGGCGGCGTGTACTACGAGGATTGGAGCGCCCTGATGGATACCGCCGGCGCTATGCTGCTTGCGGCCTGTGTGCTCACGGGGGTATCCCTGCTCCTCAATGTGGCCGCCTGGGCAGTAGGGCGGTATCGTACCCGAAAAACATGAAAACCAGCCTGTCGGTCACTGGGACCGGCAGGCTGGTTTTTCGGTTTCCTGATCGTTCCCGCCCACACAGGCGAAGTTGGCGGTGAAGAGGGCCAGCCGGGCGCCGCCCTCGTCGGTGATGTCCACCTGGACCACGCAGCTCCGCCGGCCCCGGCGGATCAGGGTGGCGTTTGCAGTGATGACGCCCTCCTTTGCCCCCTTGAGGAAGCGGATGTCGGCGCACTCGGTGACGTACTTCCGGCCGTCGGCCCGGCACAGAGCGCCGGAGGCGGCGTCGGCCAGGGTGAAATAGACCCCGCCGTGGACTCCGCCGCCGGTATTCAGGCTGTTGGGGCCGATGACGGCCTGGGCCGTCACCCGTTCGGGCGTCACGGACAGGATGCAGATGCCGCTGTGACGCATGAAGGCGTTCTTTTGGTTGGTGAGGTCCCGCACCTCTTCCCAACGGTCCACGGGCTCAGTCCTCATCATCCAGGACGATGTGTCCCTCCTCCAGCCGGGAGATCACCGCCAGGGACTCCACACGGATGCCCATGCGGCGGAGCACATCGCCGCCGTCCTTGGTAGCCTTCTCGATGGCCACGCCCACACCTGCCACCTCAGAGCCCGCCTTGGAGACGATTTCCAACAGACCCAGGGTAGCCTGACCGCTGGCCAGGATGTCGTCCACCAGCAGCACCCGGTCGTCCTCGTCCAGATAGCGTTTGGAGACCCGGATGGTGTAGGACTTTTCCATGGAGAAGGAGTGGACCTCGGCGGTGTAGACCTCGGGGTCGATGTAGCCGGTCTGAAATTTCTTGGCGTAAATGGCGGGGACGCCCAGGTGCAGGGCGGTGAAGCAGGCCACAGCGATGCCGGAGGACTCCACGGTGAGCACCTTGGTGATCTTTTCTCCCTTGAAACGCTTGGCCAGGGCCTTGCCAACGTGCTCCAGAAGCTCCATGTCCATACAGTGGTTGAGGAACATATCCACCCGGATGATGTCGCCGTCCCCCACTTCGGCATCCTTCAAAATTCGTTTTTTCAGTTCTTCCATGTGATATTGTTCCTCCGTCCTCATGTAAACACGTCAAAACAGGTAGGGTCAGCCATTCTGGGCCCGGCAGCGGGCCAGGAACCAATCGAAGATCTTCGCGCCGTCGTCGGCGTCCGGGCGGCGGAGCGCGTAGGACATGCGTTCGGGGTGGAACTGAACGGTCAGAATGGGCAGAGAGGCGTGCTCCATGGCCTCCACCACACCGGATTCGCTCCAGGCGGTGGCCGTGAACCCGTCGCCCAGCCGGTCCACCGCCTGATGGTGGGAGCTGTTGGTGACCAGTGTCGGTCCGTAGAGGGTATCCAGAACGGAGCCGGGCAGAGTGCGGATCGGGTGGACCTTGTCCCAGTGGCAGCCGGGGGACGGGCGGTGGAAGAGGTTGCCCACGGGGCCGAGATCCTGGATGAGGTCGCCGCCGAAGGCCACGTTCAGAACCTGATGGCCCCGGCAGATGCCGAGGATGGGCTTTCCGGCGTCAGAAAATGCCTTGGCCAGGGCCAGCTCAGCCCGATCCCGGTCCAGATCAATGTCTTTGGAGCCCTGATTGGGCTGACCGAAAAAGGCAGGGTCCATGTCGTCGCCGCCGGCCAGCAGGAGCCCGTCGAAGCTGAGATCGGGGGCCGGACAGTAGCCGCCTTCGGGACAGGCGCCGGCGCTGCGAAGGGCCTGCCGATAGCTGACCCACTGCCCTTTGGAGGTGGAGACCAGAATGCGGGGAGTATCCATATCGAAGCCTCGTTTCCCAATGTATTCCGCCGCCGCAGACGATGCCGCCCGGCGGCGGGATGATTCATTGGTCCATATTATAGCGGAAAGCCCCCGGGACTTCAAGACACGGCATTGACAAAGAGAAAAAAATAGGGTATCTTTTATAAGGCGCTGTGTGCGCCTGTAATTTGATATGCAGCGGTATCGAAGTGGTCATAACGGGGCTGACTCGAAATCAGTTTGCGGGCAACCGCACGTGGGTTCGAATCCCACCCGCTGCGCCACGTCGGAGCAAACGTCATATCGTTTGCTCCGACTTTTTTATATAAGTCAGAGCGCACTCATTTTGCTGCTTCTCCTTTCCATATCACAACCGCTGCGCTGAGTTGCGATTTGGTGTCGCCGCTTTGCGGCGTTTTTGTTTTATTTCGAGAAAATATCGGTTTTAACCGTCCTTTTCTGATCGAAGTGGAAACAGCGGCATGGGACACCCATGCCGCTGTTTTATTCTTCTGTCCGAAACTCCTCCATCCTTCTGGGAGGATATGGAAACGCTCTACCCTTGGCGGATGCCAGCCAGCTGGCTTTCCGTTTGCTGATGTTGCAAATGTGGTAGAGTTGATCCATAAGGGTTGTTTCAGAGATGGGCAGCTTCATGGTACAGTCCATATAAATGGCAAAAGCACCGGAAGATCTCCGGTGCTTTCTGTGTTCTATCCTCGCGTGGGCCCAAATGGGTCTTACGCATTTGCCTAAACAAGTTCTTTTTTGAAGAGCTGATTTGGAATCTGTACATTGTGGGTCAAGCAAGCGAAATAATTTATAGCTAAAAACACCCCGAAAACCTTGGTTTTCGGGGTGTTTTGGAGCTGGTAACGGGACTCGAACCTGCGACCTGCTGATTACGAATCAGCTGCTCTACCAACTGAGCTATACCAGCGTATGAAATTCACGGTACTCTGACACGGACTGCTTTGATATGATACTATAACCCCGGGCACTTGTCAAGCAAGTTTCCCGCTGGTGTGCCCCCTCTCTCCTATTATACAACAGGTATATCCCCGGTCCCGGCGGGACCTTTCCCCCCTCCTTTTCCAGATGGATATTTTTTCAACTGTCTGAAAAATATCTTCCTGCTTTCCCATTTTTCATGCTTTTCACAACTTTTTTGTTTTTCCATAATCTTGTAAATAGTTTACATAATTTTATCCATCGAAGGAGTTCTACGTTGAGTTATCCACATTGTCCACATGGTTTTCCACATCTATTCCCGCTATATTTTTCAATATTTTTTGTTTTATACCTATATTCGGCCTATTTGACCCCATGTCCTTTTCCCCATTTAGATTACATAATTTTATTTACAAAGCCTTCGGAGCCCTTTCTGTGCGCCCCGTCAATTTTTCCATGCAAAAGCATAGCAAAATTGCCATGTGCCGTTTTCAGCGGCACGGCCATGAAATCAAAGCGCATGGGCCGGGACGGCCCATATGCGCATAAACTTCATGCGCCACAAGCCTCTGCCCGTTTTCGTGGTACGCGCTTGGCGCATGAAGTTTCACATCCGCCCAAAGACCCTCATTTTTCCCAAGGAGCAACACAGGGGCCCGGGACCGCCCTCTTCGGGCGCGGTCCCAGGCCCCATGGGCTCTGTCCGACGTATCAGATTCAGATGTTGCCAAACTCCTCGTAAAAGCGGTCGTGGATGACCTGAACGGCGGTATCGGCGTCGCACTTGTCCACCAGCACGGAGACCTTGATCTCACTGGTGGAGATCATATGGATGTTGATGCCGGCGTTGTAGAGGGACTCGAACATCAGGGAGGCCACGCCGGGGTTGTTTATCATACCGGCGCCCACGATGGAGACCTTGGCGATCTCGTCGGTGACGTCGATGTGGTCGAAGCCCAGCACGTCCTTCAGCTCGGTCATGACCTGCTTGGCCCGCTCCATGTCGTCCAGGTCCACGGTGAAGCTGATGTCCTTGGTCTCATCCCGGCCAATGGACTGGAGGATGATGTCCACGTTGATCTTGTACTTCGCCAGAGCGGAGAACAGGCGGAAGGCGGTACCTGGCTTATCCGGCAGGCCGATGAGGGCCAGACGGGCAATGTTCTTATCCTTGGCAATGCCGCTGACATAGGGCTTTTCCATGGTTTTCGCAACCTCCTTGACTTTGGTCCCGGGCTGGCCGGAGAAGCTGGAGAGGACCTCCAGATTCACGTTGTACCGCTTGGCCATCTCCACCGATCGGTTGTGCAGGACCTGGGCCCCCAGGGTGGCCAGCTCCAGCATCTCGTCATAGGTGATCTCGTCCAGCTTCCGCGCCCCGCGCACCGTGCGGGGATCTGCCGTATAGATGCCGTCCACATCGGTATAGATCTGGCACAGGTCGGCATGGAGACTGGCCGCCAGCGCCACCGCCGAGGTGTCGGAGCCGCCCCGGCCCAGCGTGGTGATGTCGCCGTACTTGTTGATCCCCTGGAAGCCGGTAATGATGACGATTTTCTTCTTGTCCAGCTCGGCCAGAATCCGCTCGGAGCGGACGCTCTTGATCCGGGCACAGCTGTAAACCGAGTTGGTCTTGAAGCCGGCCTGCCAGCCGGTGAGGGAGACCACCGGATAGCCCATGGCCTCGATGGCCATGGCACACAGGGCGCAGGAGATCTGCTCGCCGGTGGAGAGGAGCATGTCCATCTCCCGTTTGGATGCCTTGGGATTGACCTCAGCCGCCTTGGCGATGAGATCGTCGGTGGTGTCGCCCTGGGCCGAGAGGACCACCACCAGGCTGTGGCCCCGGCGGTAGGTCTCTGTAATGATGCGGGCCACGTTGCGGATGTGGTCTGCATCCGCGACGGAGGACCCGCCGAATTTCTGTACGATGAGTGACATGGTATATGTACCCCCTAAGCGTTTCTGGAAAAGGGAGCCGGCAGGCTCCAGGTCAGTCTATGCCCTCACTCCAGGACACGGAACACAGACTGGAGCCCCAGCCCGGCGCAGACCTCCTCCAGCTGGGCCCGGGTCATGGGGCCGGTGAGGAAGGCCGCCTCGCCGTCGGGGGCGTCGGGCCGGGTGAGCAGGCTGGCCC
>NZ_JAPFEA010000090.1 GCF_026169115.1 Intestinimonas sp.
CTGGCGCGACGCCTCTCCACTTAAAACTCAATATTTCCTACCAGGGGCTCTTTTTTGTGCTGTCTGCATAGGCTGGGGCAGTTCAGTTCACAGTTCACCTGTGCCGTGGGCTTTTTTTACGGGGGGCGAGGGCTTATCCCAGGGGACCCGGCAAGACCGAAGCGTCTTGCCGGGGGAAGCAGCTTCAAAAATTTTTGTGGAAAATGAACGAGATTTTATTCGTCGATATGCGCTTTCTGTATTGAAAATGATGTGAACATTTGCTATAATAAACAAAAGAATTCATTCATTTTCCCATAATCCGCTGGACGAAGCCGGCGGTGCCGTTCCCCAGTAACACCCCAGACCAAAGATTTGGAGTCATTTGGAATCAGAAACGGCCTGAGGCGCTGCGAGTGAGATTTCTCTGGCAAGTCAGGTTGTACTGACCGAGAAGATGCTGCTCCACCTTCAATTCTCAGAGCATCTGTGATGTTGCCGGCGAGTTTTACTCGCCGGCCTCTTTTTTGCTTCCGATTTGGCTTACTTTTTATCAGTTTGGCAGGAGATCGAGAGAAACAGGAGGATACATGATAAAGCATAGATTGCATACAAGGTTCTTGGCCTGCTTCCTGTGCTTCTGTCTGGTCATGCATCTGAGTCTGCCCGTGGCTGCGGCGCAGAGCGAGCGGGAGGACACCACCGAGATCCCGCAGACGGAGACCGGGTGGGAACCCTTTGAGGACGTCCCGGTGGGTGACCCTGCGCCGGATGAGACGGGGCCCCCTCCAGACAGCGGGCCGCCCGATCTACCGGCAGTTCCTGCGCCGGATGAGACACAGCCCTCCCCGGATGACGGGCCCTACGAAACGCCGGAGACGCCTGCTCCGGAACCGCCTCCGGATGAAACACCGGAGGTTCCAGCGCCGAGCACGACACCGGATGGTTCCGACCCGGAACAACCAGAGCAAATACCAGAGCCGGAGCCCGATATGTCTCAACCGGAAACCCCCTCCGATACGCCGGTACCCGGAGCGCCGGGCGCCGAGGAGCTTCCGGAAGCGGACCCGCTGGCAGACGGAGCGCCTGCCGTCCTGGAACTGGACAAGGTGTCCTACATCCTCATTGACTCGGAGGAGGAGCTTCGGAAGATCGGTTCCGGTGATCCCGTCCCAGATACAGGTGGACTTTTGGACAAATCTCGCAAATTTACAGCTGACGAGGATTACGCCATTGTTGCAGACATCACTTTGACAGGAGAATGGACCCCGCTGGATTTCTGCGGCACCATGATCGGTGCAGGAATGGACGTCTCTACTGATCTTTTGGGCGTACCTCACTACATACTTCGCCCTCTTGCACAAGGGGAGGAACGATGCATTTCCCAAGTGCGGGTAGTGGAAACTGCTGACAAACACGGCGTGGGCTTTTTCGGCGCGCTCTACTCCAAAGGCGTCGCGGATGATGTGAAAAAGGACAGCGGCGGCTCCGGCGGCATTATCGGCGGGATCCTGGGCGGCCTGGTGGGGCTGGTAGGCGGCCTGCTGGGCACCATCACCGGGCTGCTGGGCGATGTGGCCGGGCTGCTGGTGGGCTGGACCGATGTGACCGCGCTCGGTTTTGAAAAAGTCGAAGTGCGAGACCTGGTGCTGGATGGCGTGACCCTTCCCGAAGTGGCCGCCGATGTCCCGGTGGGAGCCTTTGCCGGACAGATCAGCGGCAATGTGACGGTCACAAATTGCCACGTCCGCAATGTCTCCGACATTTCCGGTCAGGCGTGTGTCGGTGGCTTTGTGGGCAAGACCATGGGCGCGACCAGCTATCTGCTCCGCGGTACACTGGAGGGGGTAAATGGACTTCTGGAGGGCCTGGGCAGTATTCTGGACTCCGTTTTGAATATCCTGCTGCCCACGGAGGATCTTGTCGGCAACCTGATCGACAAGCTGGGGGTAGACAAGCTGATCCCGGTGGGCTATGACCCGGCGGTCCTGACCAGCTGTACGGTCTCCTTTGCGGCGGATACAGGTGCGGTCTCCGCCGCTGGCAGCTATGCCGGCGGCTTTGCCGGACGGCTCCAGGGCACCCGGCTCACGGGCTGCTCTGTCACCGGGATCGGATCTGTCACCGCCTTGACCAATGTGGGCGGCTTTGCCGGACGCGTCAACAACACCCCCATTGTGGGTCTGCTCCAGGGTTTGGGCGTCAATCTGGTGGACTTCCCCGCCGGGTGCGCCCTCACCGACTGCATGGCCGAGGGCAGCGCCCTCCAGGTCACTTCTACACAGGGAAACGACGGTATCACCACCAATCTGGCCTATGCCGGCGGCTTTGCCGGGGCAGTGATGGCCAGCACGGTCACCATCAGCGCGGAGAACACGCAATGCGGCGTCACGGGGCTGAGCAGCGTCACGGCCAAGGGCAGCTATGTGGGCGGCTTTGCGGGCTATGTGGGCATCGGCGATCTGGCCGAGGCCCTGAACCTTTTGGACGAGACGCTGAACCTGGAGCTGAAAGGCGACGGGACGCTGGAGCTGGGCGGCGCTCTGACGGAGCTGCTGAACAAGGTGCTGGGCGTCAATCTGGACGCTGGCGTCCTGAGCCTCATCGGTCTGCACGCCTCCCAGCTGGCGGGGTGCTCGGTGGAAGGAACCGATTATACGGTGACCGGCGACCAGCGGGTGGGCGGCTTTGTGGGTTATCTCCAGGGCGGCCAGATCGTGGAGGAGGTCGTGGAGCGGCAGTACTCCCGCACCCAGCTCAAGGATGCAGACGGCCAGCCGGTCTATGTGTCAGTGGACGATATCGTTGAAAAAGGACTTATCCATAATGGCGACCTGATTAGCGGTGTGTACGGGCGGCTGGTGGATGGTAAAATCGTTCTGGAGGATGTCCACGGCAACCCGTGGGCGGTTGCTCCGGTGCCTGATATCTCCGGAAAAACAATCTATCACGTCTATGACTCGATCCATCTGGATGAAGGCAAAAAGCCGGTGCATTCCGCCACATTCCGCAATGAAGACTGGTCAGCTGTCCTAAACGGGAACGAGACCGTCTCTAACCAGCACGATCTGCCGAACAGGGGCCACAATGCCGTGGTGCCGGTCTATCAGCAGGTCACCAACAGCAAGGGGCAGGTGCGGTTCACCTATTACAGCGATACAGGTGCGCAGATCGTCTACCGGGACAACGAGAATACAGACCGGTTCTATCAGGAGGATGGTTCAGAACTCACCATTACAGGCACAGACGGACTGGCCAGCGACACCCTGCAAATGGCGGTGGAGGACCAGATCGGGAACAGCGGTACGGTAACGGCCCAGTATCTTACAGAGATCCACGGTCTGTCTGCCGTTTCGGGCCGCGACTATGTGGGCGGCATCGTGGGACAGGCCACACTGGTCAGCGCCGTGGACCTGCTCAGCAATCTGACCGCCGTACAGTATGAGCGATTCGAGCTGAACCATGTGGCCCTGACCGGCGGCAGCGGCGGTTATACCGTCACCGCCACCGGCGACCGCGCCGGCGGCGCGGTAGGCTACGCCATGGGCGGCGATGTGGTCAATGTAAGCATCCATGATCTGCGCTCTGTCTCAGCGGCGTCCTACGCCGGCGGCTTCGGCGGCCAGATCATCCCCGGCACGGTGGCCGGGCAGAACAGCAACGGTCTGGAGCTGCTCGGCCTGATCTCCGTCAGCAACCTGGTCTCCGTCATTGACGCAGTCCACACTTTTGTCCGCGACTCGTCGGTCACCGGTATCCCCTCCGGCTTTTCTGTGACAGCCCGGAACGATGCCAAGAACGCCGCAGCCGGTGGTTTTGTGGCCTGGAGCGTCAACAGCAAATTCACAAACTGCGCCGTTTCCAGGCTCGCTGCGGCGGAAGCGGACGGCTATGCCGGCGGCTTCTGCGCTGTGGCCGACACCGGCTCCATCGCCGGGGTGCTGGACAATACTTTTGACACGATCGACGTCATGTCCCTATTGGGCCTGAACGGCGTACTCTCCCTGCTGAACACCTTCCCCAACCGCTTCAATGGCTGCACCGTCAATGGGGGCAGCGACCTGGCTTATTCCGTATCGGCTGTGCCTGCGGGTGCGTCCGATGTCCCCGGGGAGCGGAAGGACGCCCAGAACCGCGCCGGGACCAACGGCACGACCTGCGGCAGCGCCGGCGGCTTCCTGGGCTACGGAACGGCGGTTCAGGTCACCGATTGCGCCAATGAAAACCTCGCCGCTGTGGATGCCACCTCCTATGCCGGCGGCTTTGGCGGCTATGTGACCATCGGCTCGGTAGCCCAGCTGGGCAGCGCAGGGATCATAGGGGAGCTGGCCAGCGTGACAGGCATTGCAAACCTGTTGGACTGCGCGGTGTCCATTCTCAAGACCAGCCACACCCAGGGACCCTCCGGCGGCTGCGCCATCACCGCCTTTGACCGGGTGAGCGATCTGGTTGGTGGCTGGACAGATACCGGCATGGCCGGCGGGTTCATCGGCAACTTTGAGGGCAGCCATATCGAGGGCTGCTATGCCAACCATATTGACGCCGTCCGGGGCGAGGAATATGCCGGCGGCTTCATTGGCCGCATGGCGCCCGGCGACGTGGCCAGGGCGGCAGAGGGAACCGGCGGGATCCTGGACGTTATCATTGAACTTGACGGTGGCCTGCTGTCCGCCCTCCAGACCATGGTGCCCAGCGTGAAGAACAGCTACGCCAAGTGCGTTCCCTGCGGCGGCACGGTGCTCTCCTACGGCTCGAAGCTGGCAGGGGTGACCGGCGATGCCACCAAGATCGGCGTTGCTGGGGGCTATGTGGGCCTCAACGCTGGCGGCCAGATCTGGGGCAACGATGAAAATGCAGCGGAAGTCAAGGAGCGAAGCGCCAAGACCGCCGACTACTCCGGCAACGCCGAGCATCACGAAACAGAAGTCTACGGCACCGGCCAGACCTGCGACATTCTTCAGCTGCTGAAGGTGGACGCCAGCCAGTATGCCGGCGGGTACAGCGGATACACCCGGGCGGCGGACCTGGCCTCCCTGGGCAATATCAGTCTGCTGGGCGGGCTGGTGGATCTCGGCCAGCTGCTCTCTGTGGGGCAGGTGGTGGTCCCCACCCAGCGCAACACCGGCGTCACCGGCCCCCTGCGGAACGTGACCCAGGCCCAGATGGAATACCTCCATCAGCATAACGCCGACCAGCGGGCGGATTTTTCCCGGTATTACGGCTACGCCGTGGGCCACGACGGAACGGAAGCCTCCGGCGGGTACTGCGGCGTCATGACCACCGGCGTGGTGGAGCACGGCATCGCCTATGACCTTCTATCGGCAGAGGCGGTCCAGCAATCCGGCGGCTTTGTGGGCGCGATGCTCACCGGCGGCGTGGCCCAGGCGGATCTGGAGTCCTCCCTGCTGGGCGGACTGGTCAGCGGCGTGGAAAGCATCGACAATCAGCTCCTGGGCGTGGTCAACGCCATCGTGCCGGTCATCAAGACCAGCGGCGTGTATGGGTGCAGCTCCGGCAGCAAGATCATCTCCCACAACGGCAGCGCCGGCGGCTTTGCCGGTGCGGTGCGCGGCGGGCAGATCTGGGGCGAGGCCGACCCGGAGGGGTTTGCCGAAGACGCCTCTCCCCTGGTCCACACTTACAGCCCCGTGTCCAGCCACTGCTTCACCAAGCGCCTGCGCAGCGTCACCGCCTCCGGCGCGCTCAGCGACGCGGGGGGCTTTGCCGGCAGCATGAGCGCCGTATCGGTGGCCTCGCTGGGCGGGCTGGGCCTGCTGGGTAAGTTGGTCCGTCTCCCTGATAACTTCCTCAGCCTGATCTCGGCCACGGTCCCCACGGTCTATTACGCCGATGTGTCGGCGGTGGACGACTGGGGCTTCTATGTGGCCGGAGAAGGGGGCCGGAGCGCCGGCGGCTTCGCCGGACTG
Source organism: Intestinimonas sp. (assembly GCF_026169115.1). Lineage (GTDB taxonomy): Bacteria > Bacillota > Clostridia > Oscillospirales > Oscillospiraceae > Intestinimonas. Next base: position 5,907 of record NZ_JAPFEA010000090.1, read on the forward strand.
CTCCAGGGCGCCCAGGTGGGCAGCAAAACACACCCTGATCGGCCCTCCCTTGATTCGGACGCAGCTTCCCAGGGAGCCAACATCACCGTGACCGGCCTGCGCTCGGTGACGGCGGGGGACTACGCCGGCGGCTTCTTCGGTTATGCCGACGCCGCCGACACCCTGAGCGTCTCCGGCGCGGACGAGGGGGGCAGCAGCCAGCAGTTCACCCTGCTCCAGCTGCTGACCGTGGGACAGATCAGCGCCCTGGAGCTGGCCAAGAGCTACATATACAACAGCTCCGTCTCCGGCGTCCAGGAGGGCTACCGGGTGAGCAGCACCAACGGCTACGCCTGGAAATCTGCGGAGTGGAACGAGGACGAGGACAAGGCTGCCTGCTCCGGCGGGTTCGGCGGACTGCTCCAGGCGGGGGTGGTCCGGTTCTGTTCGGCAGAGGACCTCTCTCTGGTCAGCGGCAAAAACTACGCCGGCGGCTTTGTGGCCCGGATGGGCAAAAGCTCCATACTGAAGGCCGGAGATGTGGCCACCACAGATGAATTGGGCATTTTGGGGGATCTTCTGGGCCTTTCCGCCGGTGTGGGCGATGTGTTCGGCTCCCACATTCAGGACTCCACCCTCACCGGAACGGCAGGGGGCTGCTCCGTCCTGGCCCAGGGCGGCTGGCACGAGATCGCCGGCGGCTTCGTGGGCTACGCCGATGTCTGCCGCATCAAAAACTGCGCCGTCACCGATTTGATCCTTGTCATGTCCGATGAGATCGCCGGCGGCTTTATGGGGGCCATGAGCGACGCCATGCTCCTCAGCATAGATTTGGGATTGCTGAAAGCCATTATCAATGGTGTTGGCCTGAATGTGGACCTCATCAAGGCCAACCGCTCCAAGATCGAAAACGTGAGGGTCACCGGCGTGGCCACCTGGGACGGCTACGATGTGTACGGCGGCGGCTCCGGCCCGAACACCGACGCCAATACCACCATGGGCTACGCCGGGGCCTTCCTGGGGCTGAACTTCGGCAGTACCGTGACGATGGGCAATGCCGTCTATGCCGACACGGTCAAGGGCACGGTGAATCGGATCAATCCCTATGTGGGTACCGAGGAAAACACCGCCCTGCTGGCCAACCTGGATCTGGACGTACTGCTGAACCTGCTGAATATCGAGGGCTGGCTCAGCAAGTCTGAGGTGGTGGACAGCACCTTCCAGACCCGCAGCGGAGAGACAGCCACACCGGGTGAAGCTGCACCGACGCCGCACAGCGGAACAGAACACATCACCCAGCTTCAACCGCCCTTTTATGTGGACGCCGGCGAGGCCGACCTGATGGCGCCGACGGTGACCCATACCCTTACCGTCACCAAGGAGCTGCGCTATGAGGACGGGGCCATCCCCAATTTGGGGGATCTGGATTACGCCTATACCATACAGATCTATGAGGAAGGCGGCAAGCTGATCCGCACCGCTTCCCTCCATCCCGGAGAGCGCGTGGTGCTGGATAACCCCGCAGCCGGGACCTATACGATCAAGGAGGCGGCCGCCTCCTTGGTGCCGGGGAATATCACCCCGGCACAAGACATCTCTGTTACGGTGACTGCGGGAGAAAACGCCGCCGCCACTGTGGTCAATGTGGTCCGGGGCGCTCCCGTTGCAGACGACCATCGGGGCAGTTACGCCGCCGCGGCGGGCAAATTCATCGTCAACCACATCCCCACCGATAGCAAGGAGCCCCTGACTATTGAGAGCCCCTGTGAACTCCTGGATGATGTGGCGGTGCCCGACCCAGTCCTGCAAAAGCCGGTGAGCGGTCCAAACGGTCCGCCGGATGGCAGAGGAAGAGAAGAGGGAGAGGAGGAGGCCAATGGCAGGTAAACGTTTGCTGTGCGCCGGAAAGCAAGGGCAGAAAAAGGCGGCTGGAAAACGGCTGCAGAAGAAGACCGCCGGAAAACGGGTGCAGAAGAGACGCCGCAGCCCCCTCCCCCTGGCCGCAGCCGGAGCCGCGCTGTGTCTTCTGGTGGTGATCTGCGGCGGGACCTATTCCTACTTTTCCGGCAAGGACCATGTGGTCAACCAGTTGGATATCTCCGAACTGGACTTTGTGATCGAGGAGCCCTCCTGGCAGGACCCGGACACCCCGGTGCAGCCGGGGGACGTGCTGCCCAAGGACCCCCAGATCGTCAACACCGGCGAAATACCCTTTGTGGTGCGGGTGAAGCTCCAGGAGGTCTGGACGCCTAAAAAAGAGAGCAATGCCGCAAACCGGGTGGAAAACCCCGGCTACATCCGCTTTTTCGCCGCCGACCAGGGGGGACTGGGCCCAGACGGCGCATTTACCGCCCAGCAGCTGCTGGATATTCTTCAAGACGACAGTCAGGTGGAGGAAGGGCAGAAAAACTTTGCCCTGCGGCTCGCTCTGACCCCCAACAGGACCAATCCGAGCCCCTATTGGGACCAAAGCGGAACCGTCGGCTGGTACCGGGGGCGCGCCAAGGATTCCGAGTGGCTGTACTACAACCAGATCGTCCCGGTCACCGGGCGCACAGCGCCGGTCTTCCGGGCGGTGACCATTCGGACGGCGGAGGACGTCTGGCCCATCGAGACGGTCTCTCTGGGCACGGGCGAAACGCTGGAGCAGGCCCACGCCAGAGTGCTGGCCGAGTACAACAAACTGCTGACCCAGTATGACCTGGACATCTATGTCTACGCCGAGACGGTGCAGGCCGACGCCTTCGCCTGGAAGGACGCCTGGGCCGGCGACCTGCCGGCGGGCTGGGAAACGACGTGGGGGGGTGATACGGCGTGAAGAAATTCGGACAGATCCTGGGCGATGTGATTTTTGTGGTGCTGATCGTCGCCCTGCTGGGGGGGAGCCTGATGTTTGCCCTGAACCAGGACCCCAATAAGACCTTTTTGGGCTTTCGGGCCTACAATGTGCTGTCCGGCAGCATGGAGCCGGAGCTGAGCAAGGGGGATCTGGTCATCGTCAAGGCCGTCCCGGCGGAGGAGCTCCAGACCGGCGACATCGTCACCTATTACCCCACCGACGAGGTGGGGACCACCGTCACCCACCGGGTAGTGAACACCCTGATGAAGGATGGGCAGGTTTTGATCGAGACCAAGGGCGACGCGGTGGACCAGACCGACCCCATGTTTCCCGGCGACGCGGTCATCGGCGTGGTGGTGTTCCACATCCCCCTGCTGGGGGCGGCGGTGGCCTGGATCCAGACCCATCTGGTGCTGAGCATCGGGGCGGTGGTCCTGGTCACCGGGGGCTGGATCGGCCTTGGGGCCTGGCGCAAAAAGCGGGCGGAGACATAGCCCCCACCCTGACCGGCGGCTGCCGGCACATCGGCGCGATGTGCCGGAATCGATTCCTTCCATAGAGAAAGAAAGGGAGCAGAGATATGAAAAACAAGAAGAAAATCGCGCTTGGCGCCGGCGCTCTGGCCGTGGTTATGGTGGCGGCGGGCACCTTCGCCTGGTTCACCACCACGGACAAGGTCGAGAACGTCTTCGGCATGGACAACTTTGACGTGACCATCACGGAAGCCTTCGACAAGGATAACCCCATCCCTCTGGTCCCCGGTACGGACGTCACCAAGGAGGTGGGCGTCACCAACAGCGGCAACGTGCCCGTGATCGTCCGGGTAAAGCTGGAGGAGACCCTGAGCCTGCTGCAGATGGAGGACAATGCTCCGGACGGCACAGTGGATAAGATCAAGGTGGTCTATGAGACAACCGCGGATAAGACGAAAGAAAATGGTTATGTCCCCGTGCTCATCAGCGATGAGATGATTAAGGCTTACACGACAAATGGCTATACCACCTACACCACTAGTGTTCCACAGGGCATCACCGTCCTGCGGAAGGAGACCACAGGGACCGCTCAGGCCAACACCGTTTACAGCTACCTGGCCTATGTGAGTGAGGCTTCCCCCACCGGCAGCGGAAACCACCATCTGGTGCAGGTGACACCGGTCATTGGCACCACTGGTACAGCAGCGAAGCCTGAAAACTTCGAGGTCAAGTACGCCTATAATATATACAAGGATGCCACAACCCAAAACGGAGATGGCGCGGTGGGCGGACTGACTGGTCTTACCGTGACGCACGGAAAGGGCGACGCAAAACTGGATGATTATTACGGTAGTGATTTCCACAAGACGGATGATTTCCAAAAACCCTACGCCGTGGAGCTGAACTTTGCGGACAAGGTCCAGACTGACGGGGCTGCTCTGAAGGATGCTAATACCGCTGCCTGGTATCTGGCTAAGGATGGCTATTTTTACTACACCAAGGCCCTGGACGGCACGTCCATCTCCGAGCCCCTGCTGAAATCCGTGTCCATCTCGGAGAAGGCCGGCAATGCCTTTAAGGGCGCCACCTACACCATCACCCCCGTCATGGAGGCGGTGCAGATGGACTGGGATGCCGTCAAGGCTACTTGGAAAGAATTTGAAAACAGCAATACTGACAGTGTGGCTGCCGTTACTACAAATTCCGCCGAACAACTGGTCTACAACATTGTCAAGACTGGCAAGGGATATTATACTCCTACCGTGCCCTGATTGCCCTACACATTCCTGACACAACAGAGTCTGTATCACAGAGGGCGGACGCCGTACTCCGGCGTCCGCCCCTTACAGGGGGGCTGAACCATGCACAGGCAAATATGGCGCGGGCTGCTGACGGCAGTCCTCGGGTTCAGCCTCGCTGTAAGGGTGGCTGTGCCCGCTCAGGCCGCCTCCGCCGGCTATACCCGCACCTATGACACAAAGAACAACACGGTGGTCTACACCCTCTCCGCCCAGGCCGGGGAACAGGTGACCATCGACTGCGCCGATGCGGCCAACACCCTCATGGCGGGCCTGACCCAGCCGGGGCAGTCCGCCCAGGTGGGCATCCGCATCGAGAACGAAAGTGACCGCACCTATTCCTTTTCGGACTACGCCTTCACCACAGAGAATCACATTGACCGGGATGTGACCGTGGGGCCGCCCAGCCCCGCCCTCCGTACCCAGCCGCCCCGACAGGCCGGGGCGGTCACCGGACAGCTGGGCTTTGACGGCAAGTACATCCCCAGCTCCATGACGGTGCTGCGCTCCGTCACAGGACCGTTAAAGGCGGTCTATGGCGTCCGGGACAGCGCAGACATGACCCTGCGGCAGGTGGCGGGGCTGGAGGAGCGGTTGGAGGAGCTGGGTTATTCCTCCTATGCCGCGTACCTGCTGGAGTACTACAAGACCCACTGTGCCAACTCTGCCCATACCTGTGGCCGGGCCAGACGTCTGGCGGACCTCCACCCCAGCCACCAGTGTGAGATCCTGGGCTCCGCCGCCGGCGGATACACCGGACAATCGGAGATCCGTCAGCCCCGCAGCATCTCCGCCGCCGAATTGGAGGGTGACCCGGCCTATGCCCGCTTTCTCTCCTGGGGCTGGGGGGCCGCCCTGACCGGCGACGCCGGGGCGCGGCAGCTGCGGCAGGACTATGAGCTGCTCGAGACCGACCCGGAGCTCATCGCCCTGGGCTATCGCTATCTCTATGCCTACGGCCTGTACTTCTCCTTTGACGGTTCCGGTATCCGGCTGCCCCATACCCCGCAGCAGCTCTCCTCCGACGGGCTGAGCCTTTGGAACTATCTGCACCGGCTGGACCCTGTGGAAAAACAGGTGGAAAAGCTGAAAACCATTGTACTCAAGCCGGGGGAGAGCGTCACCCTGCCCCATGTGACCCTGGCGGCTCAGCTGCCCAACAGCTACGACCTGCGGGGGATCGATTTCGGATTCTCCCTGACCTTTGTCACGGGCGAGCCCGTCGTACCCCCCGTCCCCACAGACCCGGTAATCCCCCCAGGGCCCACAGGCCCGGTAGACCCCCCGGGTCCCACAGGTCCGGTAGACCCCCCAGGGCCCACGGACCCGATAGACCCCCCAGGGCCCACAGAACCGATAGACCCACCGGGGCCCACGGACCCGGCAGAGCCACCGGGGCCCACGGACCCGGCAGAGCCACCGGGGCCCACAGGCCCGGTAGACCCCCCGGGGCCCACAGACCCGGCAGACCCCCCGGGGCCCACGGACCCGATAGACCCCCCGGGGCCCACGGAGCCGGCAGACCCCACAGAGCCGGACGGGCCCGGTGGAGAACCTCCGCTGGAGCAGCCCGGCGGGCCGCCCAAAACCGGCGATGAGACCCGAATGGAGCTGTGGCTTTCCCTGTTGGCCGGCGCGTCCGTTCTTTTCTTCCTGCTGGTCGGCAGGCTGCGAAAGGAGCGGCGGGAGCGGTGAGCAGAAAGAAGCGGTCTGTCTATCTGGCGCTCTGCGCCGTCCTGCTGGCGGTGATGGCATTTTCCGGCTGGAAGGTCGTCACGCTCCTGACCGAATACCGGAAGGGGGCACAGACCTACCAGAAGATGGAAGAACTGTCCCTCCTCCCCCCGGCGCCGGAATCAGAGCCGGAATCGGAGGCGGAGCAGACCCCGTCCAGAAATTTTGACGCCCTTTGGGCGGTCAACCCCGATGTGGTGGCCTGGCTCTCCATTCCCGGCACCAAAATCGACTATCCCGTGGTGCAGGGGCCGGATGACCAGTACTACCTCCGGCGGATGATTACGGGGGAGTGGAACATCGCCGGCAGCATCTTTCTGGACGCCCAGTGCAGCGCCGGCTTTTCCGACCCGTGCAGCATCGTCTATGGCCACAATATGCGCAACGGAACCATGTTTTCCGACCTGGTGGAATATAAGCAGCAGGAATTTTATGACGCGCACCCCACCGGCCTGCTGGAAACGCCGGAGGGAACCTTTGAGATCACGTTCTTCTCCGGGTTCGTGGCCGACAGCGGCCACGGGGTCTGGGACCTGTCCCGAACGAAGGAGGATCTTCCCGGCTGGGCGGCAGAGATGGCCGGACAGTCCTGGTTCCAAAGCGGACCTGCCCCCAAAGAAACGGACCGGATCCTGGTCCTCTCCACCTGCAGTTATGAGTTTGATAACGCCCGCTTTGTCCTGCTGGGTGCGCTCACCCCCTCTGAGGCGGGGTAATATTCAGAGAATGGAATTTCCGGAATAAACGTTCCGCGATTGGGATGTTTATTCCGGAAGTTACATTTTAGCGGACCTCCCCATTCGTTTGTCAGTTTTGGCACCTTTTCCGCGCATTCTTCCGCTCCGCCCCTCCGGTCATTTTTCACGAAAGTGGCGGAATGTATTTTTACAGATTTCTAAAAAATTTTACTTCCAAAATGCCGTTGGATGTAGTATGATAAGCAAGTAGACTTTCAAACGTAACAAACCTAGGTACCTATCAGGAGGTATTCTTATGAGAAAGACGAAAGTGATCTGCACACTGGGCCCCGCCGTAGACAACGAGGAGATGCTCAAGGCCCTCATCCTCGCCGGCATGAACTGCGCCCGTTTCAACTTCTCCCACGGCAATCACGCCGAGCAGCTGGCCCGGCTGAATATGTTCAAGCGGGTCCGGGACACCCTGGGCAGCCCGGTGGCCACCATGATGGACACCAAAGGCCCTGAGATCCGCGTCAAGACCTTTTCCAACGGCCCCGTGACTCTGGAGCGGGGCGCTCAGTTCGTGCTGGACACCGACGAGGTGGTCGGTGACGAGACCCAGGTTTCCGTGACCTACCAGAACCTCCACGAGGAGGTGGGCCCCGGCTGCCGCATCCTGGTAGACGACGGTCTCATTGAGCTGAAGGTACAGAAGGTGGAGGGCCATCGAATCATCTGTACGGTGGAGAACGGCGGCACGCTCTCCAACAATAAATCCATCAACATCCCCGACGTCCACATCCAGCTCCCCTCCCTCACCGAAAAGGACAGGGAGGACCTGAAATTCGCCGTTGAGCACGACTACGACTTTATCGCCGCCTCCTTCGTCCGGAAGGCCAGCGACGTGGAGGACATCCGGGCCTGTCTGCGCGAGTATGGCGGGGAGGATATCCGCATCATCTCCAAGATCGAGAACCGGGAAGGCGTGGACAACCTGGAGGAGATCATTGCCGCCTCCGACGGCATCATGGTGGCCCGGGGCGACCTGGGCGTGGAGATCCCCGCCCACGAGGTCCCCATTATCCAGAAGCGTATGATTAAGGCCACCATCCGCCAGGGCAAGCCTGTCATCACCGCCACCCAGATGCTGGACTCCATGATCCGCAATCCCCGGCCCACCCGCGCCGAGGTCTCCGACGTGGCCAACGCCGTCTTTGACGGCACCTCCTGCGTCATGCTCTCCGGCGAGACGGCCTCCGGCAAGTACCCCGTGGAGGCACTCAAGACCATGGTGGACACCGCCGTGGCCGCCGAGTCCGCCATCGACTACTGGGGCCGCTTCCGTGAAAACGCCCTCACCCCCGGCGTCTCCAGCATCAACGACGCCATTACCCACTCTTGCTGCCTCACCGCCATGGACCTGGGCGCCACCGCCATCCTGGCCGCCACCAAGTCCGGCCACACCGCCAAGGTCATCTCCCGGTTCCGCCCCGCCTGCCCCATCATCGCCGTGTGCCAGAGCGAGCAGACCCGCCGCCAGCTGGCCATCTCCTGGGGCGTACACCCCTACCTCACCGGCGAGGTGGACTCCACCGACCGCCTCTTCTCCATGACTGTGGACGTGGCCCGGAAGGAGGGCGCCGTCAAGTGCGGCGATACCGTGGTCATCACCGCCGGCGTGCCCATCGGCCTGAGCGGCAGCACCAACCTCATCAAAGCCCAAGTCGTGGGTGAATGATCGACCTGATATACTCCCGCCCCGCCGCTTTTGGTTCCCCCTGACAGGGGTAACTTTGCAGGTGTCTGAACCCCCGGCAGATATTGCTTCGGCAGTATCTGCCGGGGACTTCTTTTTGTCTCACGCACCCTTGGTGGTGGACTGACCTTCAGGTGGAGTGAGTTCCACATAGCCAATGTCGTTGTAGTGGAGCTCCCGGTAATTTGGTTAAAAGCCCCCTGTTTCTCTTCAACGGCCTGTACCATCCTTCCGCTGGACCCGCGAGGCCATACGGGACCTCCTTGATCAGTTTACGAAAGTAGGTGGTGACTGACAGCCCCGCAACAGACAGATAGTGGGCCATATAGGGGTACCATAGCTTTCTTACCTGCTGGAACCGGTCCACCATCTGGCCAGGCGGCGGACGGAAAAGACCGGCTGCTCTGCCTTCCTCTTTCAACAGGGCGTATTCCTCTCTGCTCATGCGGATGCAGGGAGGATAACGCAAAAATCAGAAAAGCACAAAAAACAAAGTGCCGATTACTATACAGGTTCAGGGCTGTACTGATGTACAGCCCTTTTTCATACCTGTTTGCAAGCAGCTTTGTCGGCACTGGGAATCAAAAACAGTTTGAAAAAAGCGAAGGAACCCAAAAATATCAATCTCGTAAAGTCTTGAATCCATTAGATGGAGGCAACGAGAGACGGTTTTTCTGCCCGTTTACTTAATGGTTCTCCATTTTAGCCACATTGGCAACGAGGCCATATTGTTCCAGCTTTTTATAAAGTGTAGTTCGGGATATTCCCAGCATACGCGCCGTTTTCGCCTTGTTCCAACCGCAGGTTTCCAGTGCACCCATCAGCACCTCTCGCTCAAAATCCTGTTTGAAGTTTTTCAGGGAAGATCCTTCATCCCCACTGAGCATACGGAACCGGCCAGCATTGATCCGCTGTACCAGGGGCGAAAAGTCCTGCACCTGTAAAATCGGCGTCTGGGCCATATTCATTGCAGACTCAATAGCGTTCTGCAACTCCCGTACGTTGCCGGGCCAGGTATATTCCATGAACAGATCCAGCACACCTTTGCTCACCCCACGCACCGCCATGCCCAGTTGAGTGTTGAGCCGCTGAATGATATTTTCTGTCAGGGCAGGGATGTCTTCCATCCGTTCCCTCAGGGGAGGTGTTTGGATTCGGATCACATTCAGCCGCCAATAAAGATCATTGCGGAATTTTCTCTCTCGTACCAGATTCTCCAGCGGAACATTGGTGGCTGCAATGACTCGCACATCCACTGCTCTGGGGTGATCGCTGCCCACGGGGTCAATTTCCATCTCCTGTAACACCCGCAGAAATTTAGGCTGGATGGTGGGCGTCAGCAGATTGACCTCGTCCAAAAAAATAGAGCCTCCATCAGCCAGTTCGAACCGGCCTACCTTTCCTTTCTTGAGCGCCCCAGTGAAGGCTCCCGCAGAATATCCAAAAAACTCCGACTCCATCAACTCTGCCGGTATGGCTGAGCAGTTGACACGTACGAAGTTGGCCGCCCGGCGGGCGCTGAGAGCATGAATAGAATGCGCGACGAGCTCCTTACCGCTACCAGTCTCCCCTTCAATGAGCACCGTGGAAGAGGATTTGGCTGCTTGTATGATCTGGCTCTTCATCTGAAGAATAGCAGGGCTACTACCGATGATGCTGTCAGGACCATAGCGGGCACCCCTCTCTCGGGACAATTCTTCCTTATAATAATCGACCTCATTGACCATGACCTCGACCTGTCGAATCATATCCCGAGCATTAGCGATTCCATCCACTATCACATAGAGGAACACGCCGCATACCTTACCATCCTTGTTCCGCCTGGGCAGATAGGAGGTGAATATAGGCGTGTCCCGACTCATGACCCGCTGGACGGAGAGTGGCTCTCCAGTACGAAGTACTTCCATTGCGTGGGAATCCTGCACAATTTCTAGCACATTGTGTCCCAGTACCTCTTCGGCCTTCTTTCCAAACCAGTCCTGCCAGTGCTGGCTGACAAATATGTAGTTTCCCTTTTCATCCAACACTGCAGCGATGAGCTGCTCAATAAATTCTCTGGCAATGGTATCCAAAGAATTTCGCTTCACCTAAAACACCTCCGCTCCAAACGGTCCTTGGTCTTGCATTGCTGTACTACCGATGCGACCACCGCAGAAACTCACCAATGCGAATAAAACTATTTTATTATACGCGTCATTCTCTAGAAAACTCAAGTGGCTTTCTTTCTAAAATTTTGTTTTAACTTTGGTGTATTTTTACAAATTTCGTCTTTTTAATTCCTTCTTCTTCCACAAATCCGATAGTTTAGCAGCAAAATATGTATATATTTGTTTACATGTTATAAAAAACTTACATTTTCTATTTTTGCAGTTCAGCACCTTTTTTCTTTCTTTTTTCTCTGGTGTGCAACGTTTTTGAAATTTATATGGGAGGCAAGTCCACAGCCAGCTCAATGTGTACCGTTTTATTTACACATCACGGTCCCTGCCAAGAACGTCAAATCCTTGCGTTTCAATGGAATTCACCATTTTCCATACTTGGCACAGGATTTGCTTTAACACTCTGTGGCATTGCCCAAAGCTATATTGAAGGAGGATCTTTGTATGAAAATCGTTGACTTGACCGTTCTGTTGGAAGAGGACTTGCCTTGTGATCCCCCAATCCAGATTCCCAAAATCGACCGCTGGGACCACAAGAAGACAGCTCCTGGTATGGGTGACTATTTCCCCGGCACTACCGTAGATGACCTCCCTGAGGGCAACGGTTGGGCCATTGACTTTGTTCAGATGTGCACCCATTCCGGAACACATCTGGATGCTCCCTGGCACTACTTCCCCCGCCAGAATGAGGCATATATTCCTGGTGGCGAGAAGGCCTGGACCATCGATCAGGTTCCCCTAGAGTGGTGCATTGGCCGCGGCGTCAAACTGGACTTTTCTGACAAGCCTGACGGCTATAAGATCACCAAGCAGGATTTTGTTGACAAGCTGGCTGAGATCAACCACACCCTGCAGCCTGGCGAGATTGTTCTGGTGAAGTCCGGTGCCCGGGGCAGCACTACCCCTGGCATCCATGGCGACCGCTGGGCCCAGAAGGAGTATTTGGTTGCAGGTGCAGGTGTCAGTGCCGAGGCCACCGACTGGATGATTGACCAAGGTGTCCATGTCTGTGGTACCGACGGCTGGAGTTGGGATGTGCCTCTGCCCTTTGAGGCGCAGGAGTTCTCCAAGACCAAGGACACGTCTATCATCTGGGAGGGCCACCGCGAAGGCCGCCAGAAGGCCTACTGCCACATTGAGAAACTGGCCAATCTAGATAACATCCCCAACGACGGCTATACTGTCTACGCTCTGCCCATCCCTGTGAAGGGCGGCAGCGCTGGCTGGTGCCGGGTAATCGCCATTCTGGACGAATAATTTCGAATGCGAACCCATGATTTGTAATTCCAGAGACATCGTTGTCTTCCAATATAGAGAGGAGAGTATCCATGAATAACGCAGTATTCGTCGTTATGTTTATTGTGTTTATCGGAATCCTGGTTGGCTGCGGCTTCTATGCCAAGCGCTGGGTGTCTGACGCTTCTGATTTCGTCCTGGCCGGCCGCGGCGTGTCCACCACCATTAACATGATGGGTGTCATTGCCATTGGCTATGCTGGCACCACTGTGGCCCTGGCCCCCGGCTTCACCATCATGTATGGCATGAAGACCGCCTTGTCTTGGGGGCTCATTTACAGCATCGCTGGTCTACTGCTCTACGGCGTGCTGTGGGGCAAGTTTGTCCGTCTGAACGGAGCGCAGACCTTACCTGAGTATCTGGAGATGCGTTACTCTGCAAAGATTCGTCCCGTGGTCGCCGTGACCTCCGTAATCGGCATGTGTGGTATCCTCGCCAACAACATTGTCTCCTGCGTATCCTCCATCGTGGCCTACACTGGCTGGAATACCACCATGGTTACCCTGATCATCTTCCTGGTCATCATTGCCTTTACCTTCATCTCTGGCCTGTGGGCTGCCACTATCACGGACTTTTTCCAGGTGTGCCTGGGTGTCATCTGCGTCCCCCTGATGCTCACCTTGCTGGCCAACCGCTTCGGCGGCTTTGACGCCATTGCTGCTAACTGGGCCAACAGCGACTTCATGAATTTCGGTATCAACGGCGCTTCCGGTGCACCCGTACTTGCATTGACCTATCCTTCCTGGCTGAACTTCGTCATCTGCTTTGCGGCCGCTCTGGTTTGGGGCAACAACTATTATTGGATGAAGATCGCCTCCTGCCGCAGCGAGAAGGTTGCCCGCAAATCCTTCATTCTAGCCGCCGTGCTACTGGTCATCATCTTCATGATTCCGTTTACCATCATCGGACTGTATGCCGGTGCCAACTACCCTGAGGCCTTTGTTCAGGGCGGTGGTAAACTGGCTGCCACCGGTGCTTACGGCTTCCTGGCCAGCACCTTCGTGCCTATCCTGGGCTCCTTGTTTGTAGTAGGTGCCTGCGCTGCCTCCATTTCCACTGCTTCCACCTCTGCTCTGGGCGCCTCTGCTGTCGCTAGCCGCGACATCTATCAACGCCTGATCAACCCCAAGGCCACCCCTCAGCAGACCCTGAGAATGTCCAAGTTCATTATGATTGGTCTGGGCGTTGTCACCTGGATCCTGTGCCAATTCCCTGGCGGTGCCACCTATCTGTTCGCCTTTGCAAACTGCTGGTTGGTCCCCCCCGCCATCCTACTGATGCTGGGCGCTATCTGGCCCCGCTTCAATAACACTGGTGCTTTTGTGGGTGCTCTTGCTGGTATGATTTCCATGTGCCTGTTCACTTTGCTCAACGACGTGTTGCACATTTTCAACATTGGCAACTACATCTACATGGCTACCGCAGGCTTCCTGATTACCCTGGTGGCCGCTCTCATTGGCAGTTGCTTCGGTAAGTCCAAATACTATGGTAGGAAGGATTGGGAGCGCATTCCCACATCCACCAACCGTATTGATGTCACACTGGACAACTTTGACAGACAGGTCCTGTCTCTCATCCGTCTGGGGCACTGCTATCAGGCCGACATCACTGACTATATGGGAGTTGACTCTGCTAAGGCTTCCGCCTCTGTGGAAAAGCTGGACCAGGGCGGCCTGATCGTCCGCGCTGGAATGACCGGAACCAAGTTCTATACCTACTCCATCACTGAGAAGGGCGAGAAGGCTCTGGCTCCTCTTACTGGTGCCGAGGCTGAGATGGCCAAGGAGCACCTGTGCCCCATGTATGTGGAGCTGCTGACTATCGTAAAGAATGCTCCCGATAAGCAGGCTGAGTTCGTGAAGAAGTACAACGTGGCCTCTATGAAGATGGCTGCGATCTCCTCTCATTTGACTCGCCAGGGCTATATTGTTGAGGGCGGGCTCTTCAAGCGGAAGCTGAGCATCACTGAAAAGGGAAGCATGGCTGTCAGTAAGTACAGCAAGTAATAGCTCCCTGAGCATCGAACCTAGAGGGGGGGGCGACAACACTGCTGCCCGCCTCCTTTCTTCAGGAGGAAATATGACAAGTGAGCTGTACCAGCGCAAGCTATTGAGCGCAGAAGATGCGGCAGAAACAGTAGCCTCTGGCAGTACGGTGTTCCTGCCCGGCGGGGCGATTACCCCCATAGATTTTGGAAATGCCTTGGGCGGGCTCATCGGCCGCAGAGAGAATATCCGCCTGATGACCTATCTGCCTCTGGAGGACCTGACTGTTTTCAGCGCGCCAAACGCCGGAAGTACCTTTACCATAGAGGCCGCCTTCTACAACCGAATTCTACAAGGGCCCGCGAGCCGGGATACCTGCTCCTTTGTTCCCAACCATCTGCGCAATATATCCCGGGACTGGGGCTGGGCTGTCTCAGAGATAGACCTGATGGTGGTCACTGTTTCGCCCATGGACAAGCATGGCTGGTTCACTATGTGTGGTTCCGCCATTATGGAGCAGGACCTTATTCCCAGGACAAAACGACTCGTTGTTGAGGTAGCCTCCCACGGTCCAAGAACCTTTGGTGACACACTCATCCACATCTCACAAGTGGACGGAATCATAGAGTCCGACCGCTATCCCGCCACCTTAGCCAGGGAGACTCCTACCCTGGAAGACGAACTGCTGGGCGGACATGTGGCAGAGCTTGTGGAGGATGGATCCACAATCCAGTTGGGCTTCGGCGGCACCATCGACGCTCTGGCAGGACGGCTAAGGGAAAAGAAAGGCCTTGGTATCCACACCGAATCCTTCTCTGACTGTGCTATGGAGCTGTTGGAATGCGGCGCGGCGACCAATCATAATAAGAGCCTACACAAGGGCTTGACCGTCACCTCTTTTACTATGGGCAGCCGCAGACTGTATGACTATATTGACGACAATCCGGCCATTCTGCACAAAAGCCTTTCCTACACCAATGCACTGGAAATAATTTCAAGGAATAGTAAGATGGTCTCCATCAATGCTGCCCTCTATGTTGATCTGAGTGGTCAATGTGCCTCTGAAGGCGTGGGCGCTTATCAAATCTCAGGCAGCGGTGGTCAGGTGGACACGGGCGTTGGTGCGCAAATGGCCGGTGGAAAATCCATTATCACCCTGAAATCTACCCGCACCCGTAAGAACCCACTTACCGGGCAACCCATCATCGAATCCTGTATCCGTCCCACGCTTCCAGAGGGTACTTGTGTTACATATACCAGGAGCAACGTCCACTTTGTGGTCACTGAGTACGGATCCGCCTGTCTTCGTGGTCTAACTGTAAAGGAACGGGCACGGAAGCTCATCTCCATTGCACATCCTGATTTTCGGGATCAGTTGCTGGAGGAGTTTGAGCGCGTCTATCGAATAAAGCTATAACATGATCTATTGTATTTTATTGTAAAGGAAAGGAGCATATCCACTATGAATCAACGTGAAGCTGTCATTGTGGCCTATGGCCGTTCTGCTGTGACCAAAGCCTACAAGGGTGGGTTTTCTACGGTCCATCCTGTCACCTATGGTGCCGAGACCCTGAAAGGCGTATTAGCCAAGATCCCTCAGCTGGACCCCAAGGAAATTGACGATGTGATTGTGGGCTGTGCCAATCCTGAGGGTACCCAGGGCTGGAATATGGCCCGGCTGATTACGCAGATGGCTGGTCTGCCCAAGGAGACTGCTGCCCAGACTGTAAATCGCTTCTGTTCTTCCGGCCTGCAAACCATCGCCACTGCTGCCAATGCCGTCATTGCCAACCAGTGTGATGTGGTTGTGGCCGGCGGAGTAGAGAGCATGACCCGCATCAAAAATATGTTTCTGGAGCCGGAATTCCGGAACCCCGCCCTGGTCGCAGCTTATGAGGAAGCCTATATGGCTCCGGGTTATACTGCCGAGCGTGTAGCAGCGCTTCACCACATCAGCCGCACGGAAATGGACGAACTGGCTGTGCGCAGCCACGCCCTGGCCGCCATCGCTCAGGATGCTGGCGCCTTTGATGATCAGATCATTCCCATCACCACCACCGCTCCCGATGGCACCACCAAGGTCATCGACAAGGACGAGGGTATCCGTCGAGGTACCTCTCTGGATAGTCTGGCTCAGCTGAAGCCCAGCTTTGAAGGCATCGTCACTGCTGGGAACTCCTCCCAGATGAGCGATGGCGCCAGCTTTGTTGTAGTCATGAGTAGGGAGAAGGCGGATGCGCTTGGTATCGCACCCATCGCTCGTTTCGTAGGGTTTGCCGTCGCAGGCTGCGAGTCCGAGCTTATGGGCCTCGGCCCCATTTATGCTGTGCCCAAGGTACTTAAGCGCACCGGCATGAGCCTGGAACAGATCGACACCATTGAGCTTAACGAAGCATTTGCTGCTCAGGCCATCCCCTGCATCCGCACGCTGGGCTTTGACATGGGCAAGGTCAACCCTGAGGGCGGAGCTCTAGCACTGGGCCATCCTTTGGGTGCTACCGGCGCAATACTGACCTGTAAAGCCCTGTCCAGACTCCGGCGCCAGGGTGGCCGCTACGCCATGATTACCATGTGTATCGGTGGCGGAATGGGCGCGGCTGGTATTTTTGAGATGTTGTAAACCATTTCATTTAAGGAGGAATTTATCATGGCAAAAAAGACCATCATCACTGTGGCCACCACCGGTGCGTGGCCTAAAAAAGAGAATAACCCCAATGTCCCCATGACGCCTGCCGAGATTGCCGAGGACGTCTATGACTGTTGGCAAGGCGGCGCTGCCATCGCCCATCTGCACATGCGCGATGAAAATGGCAATGGTACTATGGATGTGGAGAAGTTCGCTGAGACCGTCCGTTTGCTGCGCACCAACCACCCTGACTGCGACATCGTACTGAATATGACCACCTCCGGTGCTTTGGTAGCCAGCGACGAACTTCGGAAAGCTCATCTGAAGGAGTTGCGTCCAGAGATGGGCACCTTTGACTGTGGCTCCATGAACTGGCTGAATTCCTCTGTGTTTCTCAATTCTCCTCAATTCCTGGAGGCGCTGGGCCAGGATATGCAGGAGTGGGGAATCAAGCCAGAAATTGAGGCATTTGATCCTGGCATGATAGGCAACGCTGCCTACTACCTGAAGAAGGGCGTGTTGAAGGGCCCTCTGCACTTCCAGTTCTGCATGGGCTGTGCCAACGGTATCCCTGGAAGCCTAAAGAATCTGCTGTTCATGAAGGAAACCATGGATCAGTTGTGCCCTGGCGCCACATGGAGCTGCTTCGGTGTGGGGCACTCTGCGATGGAGATTCTATATAGCGCTGTCGCCCTTGGCGGCCACATCCGCGTGGGCATGGAGGACAATGTAATGTATAGCAAGGGCCAGTTGGTCAGCAGCAATCGCCAGTTCGTGGAGCGTGCTGCCCGGGTTATCCGCGAGTATGGCAACGAGGTAGCCACTCCTAATGACGCCCGCGAGATTCTAGGGCTGAAGAAATGAGTTGGGGGCCCTGCTTCATGTATTACCACTGTCCTCAATGTGGCAGACGTTTTAAATACGCCATTGACCTAATTCCCGTTTTTGGCGACAGCTTTGGCCATTGCCCTCATTGTCAGACGGATGGTATATTTGAAAAAGATGGCGCTCGGACGCCTGATGATCTGGAATACGAGGAAGTAGAGTGAGAAAGCGATAAACGCTTGCCCAGGCTCAGCTTATCGAAAAAATGTCTTATGCACAAGGAGCATTCGTTTTTTCGATGGACTGAGTGTATGGTAGTAGAAATGATTGCTCTTGTTTATAAAAAATATCTACCGCCTCGTTTCCATGGCATAATAGCAACCAGGGAGGGCGAGAGGATGATTCGGATGGTAGAACAGTCAAATAAGCATGGTGATTTTGAATCCTTCCAGTGGTCACATAGAACGTCGCAGTATGGCGGGCGATAATTACTCATCATACCGTGATATCCAAATCAAATTGAGAATATAAAAATTGACTGGGGGAGTTGCATCTGCAACTCCCCCAGTCAATTCTGCATTGCTTTGTACAACCCCTTTAGTTCAAAGAGGTCCTTATTATTTCAGAGTATTCTGCGGCGGGGCTTTTTGCCCTTTGGAACCGTCCCAAAATGGAAATGCTACCAAAATGCTACCAAAAAGCGGCCTCAAACCCTTGGGGCGCAAGGGGTTGAGAAATGGGGAAAAAA
>NZ_JAPFEA010000146.1 GCF_026169115.1 Intestinimonas sp.
CATTAGCGTAGGGGCCGATGTCCCCATCGGCCCGCCCACCCCTGTAAACCTTCCCCCTCCCAGGGGGAAGGTGGCATTTGCGGAGCAAATGACGGATGAGGGTGGGCCGGGTAGGGTCAATCTATCCTCCGATCCAACGAAACCCGTCCAGCATAGCTGGCCGGGCCTACGCTAAAAATGTGCCACTGGCACATTTTCTTCACGCTGCGGCCCCCTCAGTCGGCTTCGCTGACAGCTCCCCCGTTAAGGGGGAGACAACGGATTCTTCGCCTGCGGCTCAGAATGCCGGGGAATATATGGGCGTGTCTGGGAAGCCGCGCCCATGCACCACGTCATTCTGTGGGGCGCGACGACCCCGGCGCGCCAAACCACGTTGCGGGGTTTGGGTAGGGGCGGCAACCTGCCGCCCGCAGACCTTCCCCCACAAAACACAAAAAGACCTTCCGCTTAGAGCGGAAGGTCTTTTTTGCTTCAATACCGCTCCACCCAGCTGGAGATGAGGAGGGTGGGGACGGTCCAGGCCAGGAGGAAAAGGGTCATCTGGGCGCTGGAGAGGGAGTCCCAGGCCCCGATGAAGGTGAGGTAAAAGGCCAGCAACAGCCCGATGACCGACCCCAGCACGGTGAGGGCGGTGGTCATCCGGACGGCCAGCCGCAGCCGCTTGGCCCCCACCACGGCCTCGGAAAAGGGGGAGAGCCCCTCCCGGCACAGCACGGCGGTGAGCCGGGCGCTGTGGAGGGCGGCGGGGTCGGAGAGCTGGGTCCGCCGCTCCACGGCGGGGAAGTCCATCTTCTCCACGGGGAGCTTGAACTTCTGCCGCAGCATGGCGGGAATGAGGTTGAAGTCCCGGGTACACAGCACCGGGGAGACCTTGTTGGCCGTCAGGGCGGAGATGGCGGGGGGAATGGCGGGGTGCATGGCGTAGTTGAGGGCGAAGATGCCGGCCAGCTCCCCCTCGATGGCGCAGAAGACGGCGCTGCGGACGTTGAGTCCCTGGGGCAGGGGGACCTCCATGAGGGCCATGAAGGAGGCCGAGCCCACCAGGATGCGCTCCCCCCGGATGTCGGCGGAGAGGCCGCCCCCCTCGTGTCGGGTGAAGCCGGAGCAGCGGCGGTAGACTGCCCCCTGGGTGCGGAGGAGGTCGTGGAAGATCTTGTCCAGGCCGGAGCCGCTCTCCTTGATGAGGGTGGCGCAGACGGCCACCACCTTCTCCACCGGGTAGTCCCCAAAGATCTTGATGCCGTTGAGGGCCACCTCCCCCGGCGGGAAGAGGTCGGCGTCGGTGAGGAGGATGGCCTTCCCCGCCCGCTCGGCCCCGGACCAGCCGGGCAGGGCCGCCCCGCTGGAGGAGAGCCGCCGGGCCAGGGCCCGGTAGGGCCGGGAAAAACACAGCAGGGCGGAAAAGCCCGACGAGGCGGTGGCGGCGGCGGAGAGGCACCAGGGCAGCCGCTCCGGGGCCCCCTGCCCCACCGAGGCAAGGAGGGCGCACAGCAGGCTCCCCAGCATCAGCAGGGGCACCGCGTACCGCAGCACCCGCTCGGTCCCGTCCGGCTCCTGGATCTGGCTGCCGAAGCCGTAGGCCGGCCCCGACCACTTGGCGTAGGCGTCCCTGCCGTTCCAGCTCTTGGGGTCCAGGGTCACCAGATAGGGCTCCGAGGCGGCGGCCGCCGTCCGGCAAGAGAGCCGCAGGCCCTGCCGCTTGGAGTAGGTCCCCCACATGGCGCAGAAGAGCCCGGCGGCGCAGGCGGCGCAGTAGGGCAGGGTGGTCCGCTCCGGCATCTGAAGGAGCTGGGTGAAGGCATCCCACAGGGTGACGCCGCAGGCGAAGCAGACGGCGGTGGCACCGCCGGGGCGGAGAAGGAAAAGGTCCAGAAAGCCCCGCAGGAGCACATCGACGCCCAGCACCATGGCCACCGCCAGCAGTCCCCCGGAGCACCACACCCGCAGCTGGAAGGAGCCGGCCAGGGCGTCGGGCAGGGGCAGGCCGAAAAAGCCGGCGAAGGAGAGGTACAAAAGGGGCAGACACAGCAGGGCCACCAGCACCGACCGCAGCCGCAGCAGGGCAAGCCCCCTGCCGTACCGGCTGGCCAGCTCCCCCGGCGGAAGGTCAGGAGGCGGCTCGGGGGGCTTCCGGGGTTTGCGCTCCCGGCGGGGGGGCTCCTCCTCCTCCGGCTCCTCCTCGTCCACGCCGGGGATGAGCTTCTGGAACCGGATGGTCTCCTCCGAGACCTCGGTGCCCTCCTCGGCGAACATCTGCTCGGAAAAGGCGTCCGCCTTCTCCTTCAGGTGGCGCAAGCCCGCCTGGAGGGGGGGCGTGTCGTCCTCGGGGAACTCCAGCACCTTGTTGTCGGTGCCCGGAACGCTCCGGGGCTTTTTCACCGGCGGGGGCGGCGGGGTTTCCGTCTCCTCCTCCGGCTCCTCCCCGTCGTCCTCTTCGTCCTCTTCCTCTTCGTCCTCCTCCTCGTCCGCTCCGTCGAGGGAGACGGACGCGCCGGGAAAGAGGACCACGTTCTTGGGGGGCGGCGTACGCTTGGCCTCCGGCCAGGGCAGGTCGGGACCGGGGTCCGGCGGCGGAGCCTTGACCACCCGGTCCTCCTCCTCCCACCGGCTCACGTCCACGCCGTACTCGGCCAGGATCTCCTCCAGGGTGAAGCCGCTATCCTGTTTTTCGTCGTCCTTTGCCATACCGGCCTTCCTTTGTCTCTGTATCCGTTATCCCAGCCGCTGGCGGACGGCCTCATAGAGGAGGATGGCCGCTGCGGCGGAGGCGTTGAGGGAGTTGAGCTTGCCCTTCATGGGGATGCTGACCTTGAAATCACACTGCTCGGCCACCAGGCGGCCCATGCCGCTGCCCTCGGAGCCGATGACGATGGCGGCGGGGCCCTTGAGGTCGGCGTCGTAGAGGGTGGTATTGCCGTCGGCGGCGGTGCCGAAGATCCAGACCCCCTCCTCCTTGAGCTCCTTCAAAAGGGCGGTGAGGTTGGGCACCCGGGCCACCGGCACGTGGGAGACGGCCCCCGCCGAGGTCTTGGCCACGATGGCGGTGAGGCCGGCGGAGCGCCGCTTGGGGATGATGACCCCGTGGGCCCCGGCGCACTCGGCGGTGCGGATGACGGCCCCAAGGTTGTGGGGGTCGGAGAGCTCATCACACACCACGATGAGGGGGGGCTCCCCCTTCTCCCGGGCGGCGTTGAGGATGTCGTCCACGGTGGCGTACTCCCGGACGGCGGCCTGGGCGATGACCCCCTGGTGGGCGTGGGTGCGGCTCATGGCGTCCAGCTTCCGCCGGTCCGCCTCCACCACCACGATGCCCTTGCCCCGGGCCGTGGAGGCGATGTGGCCCAGGGCGGCGTCGGTCTCCCCCTTGGCAATAAAAATTTTGTCAATGGGAGCGCCCGCCCGCAGGGCCTCGATGACCGCGTTGCGGCCCTCAATGATACCGTCGGCCTCGGCCATGGGCTCGGGCCGGGGGGTCCGTTTCTCTCTCATGGGACTTGTCCCGCCTTTCTGCTTAATCACAGTCCAGTATACCACACTTTACCCGGGAGAAAAAGAAGAATTTAAGCCTGAACCGGGAAAAGAAAAGGCGGGCCCCTACGCCCTGTGATGCACGGCGGACCCGTGCAGGGGCGGCTGGCAGCCGCCCCTACATCTGTCTGATCGGGTAGTCCGTGGGGCCGACACACAGGTCGGTCCCTACGGCGGACAATGGGCCGCGGATGCCCGGGCCGATGAGGACATCGGCCCCTACGGAATATGACCGCGTCATGCTGAGCAAAGCGAAGCATCCGCTTCTCCCCAGCCTGTTCCGGGATGGGAGGACTCCCTCAGTCAGTTGCGCTGACAGCTCCCTCAAAGAGGGGGCCATGATGGCGTGCCGGCGCCCCTGCCCCCATTCACAGAAAGTTTACTCCCCCCTTCCTTGTCTTTTTTTGTGTCGTGTGCTATATTTAATGTGACTTGTTATCTCACAAATAGCAGGCGAACAGTTCCAAAAAAGGAGGACGCGCCTTGAACCAAAACAACAACAAGGGCCCGGGAAATAATTCCGGCGGCAACAAGAATATGATGGGGATCATCTCCCTCATCCTCTGGGCCCTCATCATCACCCTCATGATCAACTATTTCACCTCCTCTATGGCCCGCTCCAACTCCACCCAGATCGAGTACTCTCAATTTGTGGAGATGGTGGAGAACGACGAGGTGGCCTGGGTGGTCATGGAGTCCAACAAGTACACCATCTACCCCAAGCCTGAGAC
>NZ_JAPFEA010000026.1 GCF_026169115.1 Intestinimonas sp.
CCAAGATCCTGGCCGGCACCCCCATGAACCGGTTCGTGGAGAGCGAGGAGCTGCTGGGCGGCGTGTTCTTCCTCTGCGATGACAAGGCCGCCAGCGCCATCACCGGCGTGGTCCTGCCCATCGACGGCGGCTACTCCGCCTATTCCGGCGTGTGAGTCTGTCCCACTCAACTTTGAACCCTCATTTTATCGCGCCCACCTGTCCAGGCAGGTGGGCGCGTTCTGTTTCTTCCATATGTAATGAGAAAAAGGATTCGACTTTCCGTCGAACATGTGGTAGACTGTCAACCGTATTGTGAGAATGATTAGGAGGCTTGTTCCCCATGCGTATGCGGAAGAAACCCAACCTCATCCCCCGGATGGAGCGTTGTTCCGATTATCAGATCAAGGACCCCAAGAGCTGGCGTGGACATTGGCGGGAGCTTCTCTCCCCCGGCTGCCAGCTGCGGGTGGAGCTGGGCTGCGGCAAGGGCCGCTTCACCTGTGAGACCGCCGCCGCTGAGCCGGAGGTCCTCTTCGTGGCCATTGAGCGGGTGCCTGACGCCATGGTCATCGCCATGGAGCGGGCCCAGGCCATGGGTCTCCAAAACGTCCGCTTCATCGACGCCGATGTGGCCGATCTCCGGGAGTACTTCGCCCCCGACGAGGTGGAGCGCATCTACATCAACTTCTGCGACCCCTGGCCCACCAACCGCCACGCCCGTCGCCGCCTGACCCACCCCGACTTTCTGGAACGCTACCGGGGCGTTCTCCGGGACGGCGGGGAGATCCACTTCAAGACCGACAACAGCGGTCTGTTTGCCTGGTCCCTCTTCCAGTTCCCCAAGGCGGGCTATGAGCTGCGGGAGGTCACCGACGACCTCCACGCCGACGGCATCCGGGGCGTCATGACCGACTATGAGGAAAAGTTCCACAGCCTGGGGACCCCCATCCACCGCTGCGTGGGCGTCAAGCTCCACCGGGAGGCCGCCGCCGGCGATGAGCAGCGGATCTTCCGGGTCCTCTTTGTCTGTCACGGCAACATCTGCCGCAGCCCCATGGCCGAGTTTGTTTTGAAGGATCTGGTGGAGCAGGCCGGTCTGGCCCACCGCTTCCGCATCGCCTCTGCCGCCACCAGCTCCGAGGAGGTCGGCAATCCGGTCTATCCCCCCGCCCGGCAGAAGCTGGCCGAGCACGGCATCGACTGCGCCGGAAAGGCCGCCCGTCGGCTTCGGCGGGAGGACTACGAGAACTGGGACCTCTTCCTCGGCATGGATGAGGCCAACCTGCGGGATATGCGCCGCCTTTTTGACGGCGACCCGTCGGGCAAGTGCTCCCTCCTGCTCAGCCACACTGACCGCCCCGGTCAGGTGGCCGACCCCTGGTACACCGGCGACTTTGAGGCCACCTGGCAGGATGTGCTGGAGGGCTGTCAGTCCCTGCTGGACGAGCTGATCTGATCTTTCCGAGGAAGGTGATCCGCCAATGACTGACCGCCAAGCCGCGCTGGACGCCCTCAAGGAGGGCGTGGACGCTCTGCTGTCCGCCGACCTTACGCCGGATGAGACTGCTCAGCTCTTCCGGCGCGTGTTCTCCCGCTACCCCCGGCTGGTGGATTTCCAGGAGGTGTGCGAACACCTCTACGACGGCATCCACATCACCGATGGGGAGGGCACCGTCCTCTTTATCAACCAAGCCTACACCCGCACCACCGGCATCCTCCCCGCTGAGATCCTGGGCCGCAAGGTCTCCGACATCGAGGCCGAGGGGAAGCTGTACTGCGGCTCCGTCACCGCCAAGGTCCTGGAGCGCCGGGAGCGGGTCAACTCGGTGGCCACCATCTACAAGCTCAACAAGGAGGTCCTGGTCACCGGCACCCCCGTCTTCGACGAGGCGGGGCACATCAAGCTGGTGGTGACCAACACCCGGGATTTCCCCGAGCTCAAACGGCTGGAGCAGCAGCTGCTCACCTTGACCGAGGAGAGCAAAAAGGCCAATGAGGAGCTGGCCTACCTCCGCCGGCAGCAGGCCGGCGACAAGACCATCCTCTACCGCAGTCAGGCCATGGCCGCCGTGGTGGAGCTCATCCACACCATCGCCCCCACCGACGTCACCGTCCTCATCACCGGAGAGTCGGGCACCGGCAAGGAGCTGGCGGCCAACGAGCTCTATCAGTGCAGTGACCGCATGGGCAAGCCCTTCATCAAGGTCAACTGCGCCGCCATCCCAGCCGAGCTGCTGGAGTCGGAGCTGTTCGGCTACGAGGACGGGGCCTTTACCGGCGCCAAGCGGGCCGGCAAGGCCGGCATGTTTGAGCTGGCCAACACCGGCGTCATTCTTCTGGACGAGATCGGCGACATGCCCCTTCCCCTCCAGACCAAGCTCCTCCGGGTCCTCCAGCAGCGGGAGCTCATGCGCATCGGCGGCAGCCGCCCCATCCCCCTGGACATCCGGGTCATCGCCTCCACCAACAAGGACCTGAGAGAGGAGGTCCGCCAGGGCCGCTTCCGGGAGGACCTCTATTACCGGCTCAACGTGGTCCCCATCGAGCTCAAGCCCCTCCGGGAGCGCCGGGAGGACATCCCCTATCTCGCCGAACACTTCTGCCGGAGCTTCAACAAAAAGTATGGGAAGCAGGTCTGCTTCAGCGCCGAGGGCATGGAGCTCATCCTGGCCTACTCCTGGCCGGGCAACATCCGGGAGCTGGAAAACCTGGTGGAGCGCATCGTGGTGACCAGCTCCGGCGACCTGGTCACCCGCGGCAGCGTCTTCCGGGCACTCAACCCCGGCGGGCACTCCGACGTGGACCGTCCGGCGGGGGATGGCTCCCTCCGCCAGCGGGTGGCCGCCTATGAGCGGGAGATCATCCTCCACACCCTGGAGGAGACCGGCTCTATGCGGAGAGCCGCCAAGGTCCTGGGCGTGGACCACTCCACGCTGGTCAAGAAATGCCGGCGGTATGAGCAGGAGCAGCGGACCCAGAAGCGGTGATTTTTGTCACCGGAACGGTGAAAAATATCACCACTCGTCAAACTCCGTGATTCCAGCCCACTTCTTTTATGTTCTGCGCCGTCTGCGTCATATTTTTATCCTTTCTCTTCCCCCCGCTCCTGTACTTGTGACGACCGCATGGTGAAAAATTTCACCATGCGGTCTTTTCTTTCCCCGCCGCTCCCCCGGCATCCGGCTCCCGGGGCCCTTGCGCCCCAGGCGCTCCCGGATTTTTCTCCCTCGTTTTCAAAGTTGGCACACCTCTTGCTTATATATCTTGGCGTAAAGAACAGAGTCTCTGCTCTGTATAAAAATGAGGTGCATGGAACCATGAAAAAGACCATCATCACCGTGGCCACCACCGGAGCGTGGCCCAAAAAGGAGAACAACCCCAACGTGCCCATGACCCCCGCGGAGATCGCCGAGGACGTGTATGCCTGCTGGAAGGCGGGCGCCGCCGTGGCCCACCTCCACATGCGGGACGACGCCGGCAACGGCACCATGGACAAGAACAAGTTCCGGGAGACCGTGGAGCTGCTGCGGCAGAACCACCCCGACTGCGACATCATCCTCAACATGACCACCTCCGGCGACCTCAACGCCACCGACGAGACCCGCCAGGCCCACCTGGAGGAGCTGCGTCCCGAGATGGGTTCCTACGACTGCGGCTCCATGAACTGGCTCAACTCCAGCCTGTTCATCAACCACCCCAAGTTCCTGGAGGAGCTGGGCCAGCACATGCAGGCGTGGGGCGTCAAGCCCGAGATCGAAGCCTTTGACCCCGGCATGATCGCCAACGCCGCCTACTATCTCAAAAAGGGCGTGCTGAAGGCTCCCCTCCACTTCCAGTTCTGCATGGGCTGCGCCAACGGCATCCCCGGTACCATGAAGAACCTGGTCTTCATGAAGGAGACCATGGAGTCCCTCTGCCCCGGCTCCACCTGGAGTTGCTTCGGCGTGGGCCACTCCGCCATGGAGATGCTCTACGGCGCCGTGGCTCTGGGCGGCCACATCCGCGTGGGCATGGAGGACAACGTCATGTACGCCAAGGGCCAGCTGGCCGAGAGCAACGTGCAGTTCGTGGAGCGGGCCGCCCGGGTCATCCGGGAGTACGGCAACGAGGTGGCCACCCCCGCCGAGGCCCGTGAGATCCTGGGCCTGAAGAAATGAGCTGGGGCGTCTACTGGATGTTCTACCGCTGCCCCAGCTGCGGAAAGAAGTTCAAGTCCGGCACCGATACCATCACCGAACCCTCCTTCGGCCTCTGCCCTGCCTGCGGCGCTGAGGGGGAGCTGATCGGTGAAAGCGGCGCTGTCACGCCGCCCGATGCCAACGACTACGAGGACACAGCCGATTAAAAGGAGCGTCAAACCGTGAAAGACATCAAGTACATTCTCATCTGCGGCGCCGGCATGATGGGCAAGAACATCGCCTACGTCATGGCCTCCAACCCCAGCTTCGAGGTGGGCGTCTACGACCTCTATCCCACCGACGTGGAGGCCGGTATCCGCAGCAACACCAGGCAGCTGCTGGAGAAGGGGGTCATCACCGACCAGGAGCTGGACGCCCGTCTCTCCCGCATCTCCTTCACCACCGACCTGGACAGCGAGCTGGTCTCCCGGGCCGACCTGGTCATCGAGGCCGTTTTTGAGGACATGCAGATCAAGCGGGAGACCTTCGCCAAGCTGGAGGAACGCTGCCGCCCTGACACCATCTTCTGCACCAACTCCTCCGTCATGAGCCCCAGTGAGATCAGCCGGGATCTGAAGCACCGGGAGCGTTTCGTGGGCACTCACTTCTGGAATCCCGGCCACCTGATCCCCCTGGTGGAGGTGGTCAAGTCCGACGCCTCCAGCGACGAGGTGGCCCAGACCGTCATGGAGGTCCTCTCCTCCGCCGGCAAGGAGCCCGTCCTGTGCAAAAAGGACGTCCCCGGCTTCATCGCCAACCGCATGCAGCACGCCCTGTGGCGGGAGGCCATCTCCATCGTGGAGCGGGGCATCGCCGACGCCGCCACCGTGGACAAGGCCGTCAAGTACTCCTTCGGCCTGCGTCTGCCCCAGCTCGGGCCCATGGAGAACGCCGACATGGTGGGCACCGACCTCACCTACAACATCCATGACTACATCCTCAAGGACCTGGAGGACTCCCACGAGCCCTCCCCCCTGCTCAAGGAGCTGCGGGACGGCGGCAAGCTCGGCTTCAAGACCGGAGAGGGCTTCCAGAAGTGGACCTCCGAGCAGGCTGCCGAGTCCAACGCCGCTCTGAACGAATACCTGGTCCGCATGCTCTACGGCAAATAACACCCTGTCCCTACCCGCCATTTTCCCGAAAAACTTCCCATCCCGCTTTAGAACAATGGTTGAAACAAGAGAGAAAGGAAGCGATCCCATGTCCCAGCAACCCCAGACCAAGCGACTGAAAGGAACTCCTCTGTGGAGCATCAGCAAAAAGTTCAATTTTGCCGCCGAGAAGATCATCCCTGATTCCTTTGTATTCTGCGTCATCCTGATGATCGTCGTCTTTGTGCTGTCCCTCTTCATCGGCAAGGGCCCCGTGGAGCTCCTCCAGGCATGGTGGGGCGGCCTGAGCAGCCAGTTCACCCTGGCCTTCCAGATGGGCATCATGGTCTGCGTATGCGCTACCTGCGCCCGCAGCCCCCAGGTCACCAGGCTGCTCAACGCCATGGCCAACCACGTCCACAACCGCTACGCCGCCATCATCCTGATGATGATCTTCGGCTACGTCACCTCCATGATTAACTACGCCTTCTGCACCATCGTCACCCCCATCCTGTCCATGCAGCTGGCCAAGCGGGTCAAGGGCCTCCACTTCCCCATGATGGTGGCCGGCGGCTATACCTGCATGATCCTGGGCCAGTGTCTCGGGCCCTCCGCCACCCTGTACTCCAACCTGGCCACCGAGGGCAGCTCCTACGCCGGGATCGTGGGCCACACCATGTCCGTCCTGGAGACCTGCTACAACACGCCCAACGTGATCCTGTTCACCGTGCTGGCCATCGCCTTCATCCTGATCGTGCTCTTCACCCAGCCCGGCGAGGACGAGCTCATTGAGCTGCGGGACGTGGCCACCCAGGCCGACGTGGTCCCCAACGACTACAAGATCACCGAGAAGGCCGCCACCTTTGCCCAGAAGATGAATACCTGCAAGCCTGTCATGTGGCTGGTGGGCGCCTTCATCTTCGCCAACATCATCTACGACTTCGCCACCAAGGGCTTCTTCGGCGCGCTGAACATGAACCTGGTCATCTTCCTGTTCGTGGGCATCAACTGCTTCCTCTTCCCCCAGCCCAGC
The DNA here is from genome assembly GCF_026169115.1 of Intestinimonas sp. Taxonomy (GTDB): domain Bacteria; phylum Bacillota; class Clostridia; order Oscillospirales; family Oscillospiraceae; genus Intestinimonas. Next base: position 6,285 of record NZ_JAPFEA010000026.1, read on the forward strand.
GCCTGGATTACCGCTCACGCCGACTCCATGCACCTGGCCACCGACATCATCATGCAGTTCCCCTTCTATGGCGCCATCATGGGCATGATGTATATCGAGGGCGGCCTGGGCTCCGTGCTCATCAGCGCCATCACCTCTGTGGCCACTGCCCGCACCCTGCCCATCTTCACCTTCCTCTCCGCCTGCCTGGTCAACTGCTTCATCCCCTCCCAGGGCGGACAGTTCACCGTTCAGGGGCCCCTCATCGTGGAGACCGTCCGCAACATCCAGGGCGCCGATCTGGCCACCTGCCTCAACGCCTTCGTGCTGGGCGACGAGTGCACCAACCTGCTCCAGCCCCTCTATGTCATCCCCGCCCTCTCCGTGGTCGGCATGAAGCTGAAAGACGTCTGGGGCTTTATGGCCTTCATCTGCGTCTTCTGGATCGTCATCTCCTGTCTGGGGCTCTACTTCATCCCCGCCTTCATGTGACCGCAGCCTCTCGTCGGAAAAGGAATCCAGCAGAAATTGGGAAATGTTTCTACGGTGCAGCTAAGCTGCTCCCGTAAAAATGGACAACAGACAAACACCCCCTGTATAGGACAATCAACCTATACAGGGGGTGTTATCTGTTCAGGTCTGTTCAGGCAGCTGGCAGCAGGAATGCTTCCCAGGTCCAGAGACCGCCCTCAAACGGGCGCAAAGTCCACGGCCAGAGAAGCCGCCAACCGATCCACTTTCACAGCCATGACCCATCAGCGAAAGAGCGGAGAGGCGTCGCTTGCGCGACGCCTCTCCGCTTAAAACCAAACCTTTCCCATCAGGGACTTTTTTGTGCTGTCCACACAATCCGGAGCAACTGATTCGTGGGGGGCCCCTTTAGTTAGAGGCAGTATCCAGGTCCTTGTCCACGCCCCTCGTCGCCGCAAAGTCCGCTCTGGTCGGAACGCCCTGGACGGGCATTCCTCCCTGCGATCCCTTGCGGCTCCTCTCCCCACAAAGCCCGCTCCGCTGGGCTTTGCGGGGGCCCCGGATCTGGGGCGGATCAGTTCGAGGCGGTATCCAGGTCCTTATCCCCGCCCCAGATCATGTTCTTGCGCAGTTCCTCGCCCACGATCTCCATCTGGTGCTTTTTGAGGTTGTCCCGCTTGGAGTTGAAGAAGCAGCGGCCGTTCTTGTTCTCGGCGATCCACTTGCCGGCGAAGGTACCGTCCTGGATGTCGGAGAGGACGGCCCGCATCCGGGCCTTGGTCTCCTCGTGGGGGATGACACGGGGACCGGAGACATACTCGCCGTACTCGGCGGTGTCGGAGATGGAGTAGTTCATGGCGGCCACACCGCCCTTGTTGATGAGGTCGATGATGAGCTTCATCTCGTGGATGCACTCGAAGTAGGCGTTCTCAGGCTCGTATCCGGCCTCCACCAGCACCTCGAAGCCGCAGCGCATCAGGTCCACCACGCCGCCGCACAGCACGGTCTGCTCGCCGAAGAGGTCGGTCTCGGTCTCGTCGTGGAAGGTGGTCTCCATCACGCCGGCCCGGGCGCCGCCGATGCCGGCGATGTAGGCCAGGGCGATCTTATAGGCGTTGCCGGTGGCGTTCTGCTCCACGGCCACCAGGCAGGGCACGCCCTTGCCGTTGACATAGGTGGAGCGGACGGTGTGACCGGGGCCCTTGGGGGCGGCCATGAAGACGTCCACGCCGGCGGGGGGGACGATCTGCTTATAGCGGATGTTGAAGCCGTGGGCAAAGGCCAGGGCGTTGCCCTCCTCCAGGTAGGGGGCGATGTCCTTCTTGTAGACCTCGGCCTGGACCTCGTCGTTGATGAGCATCATGACGATATCGGCCCACTTGGCGGCCTCGGGAATGGTCTTGACGGTGAGACCGGCCTTCTCGGCCTCGGGCCAGTTCTTGGAGCCCTGGCGGAGCCCCACGCAGACGTCGCAGCCGGAGTCCTTCAGGTTGAGGGCATGGGCGTGGCCCTGGGAGCCATAGCCGATAATGGCGATCTTCTTCCCGTTGAGGTAGCTGAGTTCGCAGTCTTTCTCGTAATACATCTTTGCCATGACAATACACTCCTTTGAATGTGAGATAGATCCCTTTTGCGCTATCATAGCACAGAGGGAGAAAAAAGAATGATAACCAAGTTACAATTTGGAAAAAAGATTTGGGCGGCAGCCCTGATGTGGGCGCATCCCGCGGGGTGTGGGAATCAAGCAAGCACCCGTTCCAGTTCGATTTCATCCTCGTCCGCACGACCAGTGGCAGAGAAGCGCATGGTCTGGTACAAGTGGCAGGCGGCGGAATTTTCCGGGTTGACGGTCAGACGGACAACGTTGGAATCTCCAAAGGGCCTGGAACGGATATAGTCAAGCGCAGATTCCATCGCCGCTCTCCCATAGCCTCTGCCTTGGTACTGGACATCGATCATCAGATGCCAGATGAAGTAAGCCTCTTCGTCATAGTCGTAGATGACCATCAGGTATCCGATCACCTGACCGGCGCGGCAGATTGCAAAAGGGGTACACTGCTTGCGGTATACATATGCCTGGGCCAGACTTCGGATCGGGTGGGATACAAATTTCTCCTGCTGGGCATCTAATTTCAGGGAAAAGCAGGCAAGAAAATTGGATTCATCAACTTTATGCAGGGTAATAGGGTCCATATTTCCTCCTTTGTGTTCGGAGGGCTAACGGATGAAAACCCTCCTTTTGGTTGATAGGAACATGTTTTTATACAATTTCATGCCTGATCTCCACCTTTCCTTGAAAGTACATGTATATGAAAACACAGAAGCCTCTGTGGGATCTGCCAAGGTCCGTGTCCTGCGTGTGAACGGTGTGGATACCGCAGGACGGCGGAGCTTACAGGAAATTCTTGCTGAGGTTGAATTCGCCGGATTCCTTGGTGTCCTCGTAGATGGTGCGCACCCCCCGCTCGATGGCGATGATGCCGGTGCGAACCACCTCCATCAGACCGAAGTCGGCCAGCAGATCCATGAGGGCGCCGGCCTTATTCTCGTCTCCCAGGATGGAAATGGTGAGGGTCTCCCGGCTGATGTCCACCACGCTGGCCCGGAAGACGCTGACGATCTGTAGGATCTCGTCCCGCTTGTCCTTGGTATCGGCCTTCACCTTCACCAGCACCAGCTCCCGCTGGACAGCCTCCTCGGTGGAGAGGACCTTGACCGAGACCACGCACAGCAGCTTGCGCAGCTGGGCGGCCAGCTGGGTGATGGTGGCGTCATCCCCGTTCATGACGATGGTGATGCGGGTGATCCTGGGGTCCTCGGTGGTACCGGAGGCGATGGAGTCGATGTTATAGCCCTTGCGGGAAAAAAGGCGGGAGACCTGACTCAGGACGCCGGGGGTGTTCTCCACCAGGATGGAGAGGGTATGCTCTTTGCTTTCCATGATGCTTACGCTCCTTTCCCCGCCCTCAGTCCAGCAGGAAGTCGGTGATGGGTTTGCCGGCGGAGACCATGGGACGGACGGTCTCGTCGGTGTCGATGATGCACTCGATGACGCAGGCGTGGCCATCGTCCAGGGCCTCCCGGACGGCCTCGGCCAGCTGAGCCTGGGTGGCGGCGCGCCGCCCCCGGACGCCGTATGCCTCGGCCAGTTTCACGAAATCGGGGGCGAAGTTGAGGTCGGTCTGGGAAAAGCGTCCGCCGTAGAGGAGGTTCTGCCACTGATGGACCATGCCCAGGGTGTGGTTGTTAAAGATGATGGTGATGATGGGGATGTCATAGTGGGAGATGGTGGCCAGCTCCTGGCCGTTCATGCGGAAGCAGCCGTCGCCGGTCATGTGGAGGACGGTCTTGTCCGGATTGCCCAGCTTGGCCCCCATGGCGGCACCCAGACCGAAGCCCATGGTGCCGAAGCCGCCGGAGGTGACGAGCTGACCGGGGTAGTCGAAGTGGAAGTGCTGGATGGACCACATCTGATGCTGTCCTACGTCGGTACACACAATGGAGTCCTGGGGGCAGAGGGCCCGGAGGGTGCGGATGATCTGGTAGGGGGTGAGGGCGGTGCTCTCCTCCGGGACCGGGGAGCGGTGAGAGAAGACGAACTCCTTCCATTCCGGGTGCCGGTAGCCGGGGATGCGCTGGTTGACCATCTGGAGGACCTGCTTGGCGTCGCCGATGATGTGGTGGTCGGTCTTGACGTTCTTGTCGATCTCGGCCCGGTCAATGTCGATGTGTACGATCTTGGCCTGCCTGGCAAAAAGGGAGGGGGAGGTGGCCACCCGGTCGGAGAACCGGCAGCCCACGGCGATGAGCAGGTCGCAGTTGGCGCAGGCAATGTTGGAGCTCCGGGAGCCGTGCATGCCCAGCATGCCGGTGGTGAGCGGGTGTGCGCCGGGGAAGCCGCCGCCGCCCATGACGGTGATGGCCACAGGGGCGTCCAGCTTTTCGGCCAGAGCGCGGAACTCCTGGTGGGCCCGGCTGCGGACCACGCCGCCGCCGCAGATGAGCATGGGCTTCTCCGACTGGGCGATCAACTCCACCAGACGGTCCACGTCGTCGCCGTTGGGGGCGGGGGGCGTCAGGTCCCAGCCCGCCCGCTTCCGCAGGTCGGCCAGGCGGCCGTGGTACTGGTGCTCCTCCTTGGGGAGGGGCTCGTAGTCGATCATCACGTCCAGGGCGGTGACGTTTTTCAGAAGGTCGATGAGCACCGGGCCGGGCCGGCCCATGGCGGCCACGGCGAACGCCTCCCGGATGACGTCGGGGATGTCGTTGGGGTCCCGGACCAGGTAGGTGGCCTTGGTGATGGGCATGGCGATGCCGGTGATGTCCACCTCCTGGAAGGCGTCCTTGCCCAGGGTGCTCTCGGCGACGTTGCAGGTGAGGAAGACCACCGGAGAGGAGTCCATGTAGGCGGTGGCGATGCCGGTGGTCAGGTTGGTGGCGCCGGGGCCGGAGGTGGCAAAGCACACGCCCACCTTGCCGGTGGAGCGGGCGTAGCCGTCGGCGGCGTGGGAGGCGCCCTGCTCATGGGCGGTCAAAATATGGCGAATCTTGTCCTGGTAGCGGTAGAGCTCGTCATATACGTTCAATATGGTGCCGCCTGGGTAGCCGAAGATGGTGTCCACCCCCTGCTCCAGCAGGCACTCCAAAATGGCTTGTGTGGCTCGGATCTTCATGTGTTCCACTCCTGTCAATGTCTCTATGGGATGCTTTGCGGTCCATCCGCGCTGCGGGCGACGGCTGCGTCCTCGCAAAGTCCGCGCCGCGCGCCCCGTTCCGGAGGAACAGGGCTTGCTCCGCTCCCTTGCTCGTCCTTTCCCCGGCAAACCCGCTCCGCTGGGCTTTGCCGGGGGCCCCGAATGGGGGCTTATATCTTCCCGCTGCCCTTCTGGACGGCGATGACGCCGGTCCGGGCCACCTCCAGGATGGAGAAGGGCCGCAGCAGGCTCTCGAACAGATCCACCCGTTCGGGGGTGTCGGAGAGCTCCAGGGTCATGGTGGTGGAGCTGATGTCGGCGATCTTGGCCCCCATGATCTGGCACAGGTTGGCCACGTCCTGCCGGGTCTTGGTGGAGGTGGAGACCTTTACAATGATGAGCTCCCGGCCAATGAGCTTCTTCTCATCCAGGGTACGCACCTTGATGACGTCCACCAGCTTGTTGAGCTGCTTTTCCACCTGCTCCACCACATTGTTGCCGGAGTCCACGATGATGGTGATGCGGGAGATGTTCTTGTCGTCGGTGACGCCCACGGCCAGGCTCTCGATGTTGAAGGCCCGCCGGGAGAAGAGACCGGTGATGCGGTTGAGCACGCCGGCCCGGTTTTCCACCAGGACGGAAATGGTCTGGGTCATAGGACGGTCCTCCTTTCTCAGGTCGAGGACGTGGTGGCCATGGGGTCCACGTCGCAGATGAGCAGATAGGGTCCGGGGGCGGCCAGCATGCGCCGGATGGCCTCCTCCGCCTGGCTGTCGTCGCTGATCCGGGCGGCGGGGATGCCGTAGGCGCCGGCCAGGGCCTCAAAGTCCGGGGAACCGTTGAGGTCCACGCCGAAGGGGCCGCTGTAACTGGCAAACTGAATCTGGTGGACCAGCCCCAGCACCCCGTTGCGGACCATGACGATCTTCACGTCGGCGTCCATGGCCCTCAGGGTGGCCAGCTCATTTTCAAACATCTGGAAGCTGCCGTCGCCGCAGACTACCACGGTCTGGCGGTCGGGCACGGCGGTCTTGACGCCCAGGGCGGCGGGGAGGGAGTAGCCCATGGTGCCCAGGCCGCCGGTGGTGAGGAAGCGGCCATGCTTCATGGGCAGGTGCTTGGCGGCCCAGATCTGGTTCTGGCCCACGTCCACACAGACGCAGGCGTCGTCGTCCAGGGCCTCCCCCAGGGCGCGCATGAGGTAGGCGGGGGTGACGCTGCCGGCGCCGGGGGCGGCGGCGAGCTGGGGCTCTGTTTTGCGGCGGGCCTGGAGGTCGGCGATCCAGGCGTCGCTCTGGGCCCTGGGTCGGTGGGAGATGAGCTGGCCCAGGATGACCTTCACGTCGCCCACCACGGGAACGGTGGTGGAGAAGTTTTTGCCGATCTCGGCGGGGTCTACGTCCAGGTGGACGGTCTTGGTGCGGCTGGCGATCTCCTTGGGAGAGGTCACCGCCCGGTCGGCCGCCCTGGCGCCGGCGATGATGAGCAGATCGGTGGTGTTGAGGGCCCGGTTGGCGGTGGGCGTGCCGAAAGCGCCGATCATGCCCAGGTTGAGGGGGTGGTCCCTGGGCAGCAGGCCCAGCCCCATCATGGTGGTGGCCACCGGGATACGGGCCCCTTCGCACAGCGCCACCAGCTCGGCCTGGGCCTGGGCGCTGAACAGACCGCCGCCCACGCACAGCAGGGGCTTCTGCGCGGCGGAGATGGCCTCAGCCACCCGCTTGATCTGGACATCATTCCCTTTGACGCTGGGCTTGTAGCCCCGGATATCCACACTGGCCGGGTAAACAGGCTCGATCATCTGCTGCTGGATGTCGATGGGGATATCGATGAGGACGGGACCCTGCCGGCCCGTGGAGGCGATGTGAAATGCCTCCTTGACCACCCGGGGGATGTCATTGGCGTCCTTCACCAGGTAGCTGTGCTTGGTGAAGGGGGCGCAGGCGCCGGTGATGTCCACCTCCTGGAAAATATCCCGGCCCAGCAGGTAGCTCTGGACCTGGCCGGTGATGGCCACCATGGGGATGGAGTCCATATAGGCGGTGGCGATGCCGGTGATGAGGTTGGTGGCGCCGGGGCCGGAGGTCACCATGCACACGCCGGGCCTGCCTGTCATGCGGGCGTAGCCGGAGGCCATGTGCCCGGCGTTCTGCTCCGTACGCACCAGGGTATAGGCGATATCCGTGGCGGCCAGGGCGTCCACAGCGGGGCAGATGGTGGCGCCGGCATAGCCGAAGATCCGCTCTACGCCCTCCTGTCTGAGACTCTCTATCAGGACCTGGGCTCCGTTCATCATGGGACATTCCTCCTCGCGTTTCCAATGGGGGCTCCCGGCGGACCGGGGCAAATATGCAAAAAGACTTCGTCCTCTCTAGGACGAAGTCTCGCTCCGTGGTACCACCTAAATTCGCGGGCAGAGGCCCGCGCGCTCTTTCCCCGATAACGGGGGGAACCGTCGCCCCCTATTGCCGGTTCAGGGGCGCAGCTCACGAGCGACTTTCTCCCGGCCCCTCACGGGGGCTCGCACCTGCCGCCCCCTCTCTGCGCTTGTGAGACCGATTTACTTACCCGGTCATTGCTGTTTTGACCCTATCAAAATGTGATATTGAAAATCATGATACAACCCGCGGGCGGGTTTGTCAACGATGGATTTTGGCAAAAAGAAAAAATCCTGCCGTCAGCCCCGAGGGAAGCGGAACGGGGTTTGGGCCGGGGCGTCTGGGAGGAAAAATTTATTTTCCCTAATTTCGGCGCTTTTTTCTCTGGAAATGCTGGACATTTTGAATTGGTAGTACTATTATAATAAGGATTCGAGTGCGCCCTGCGGCAGTGGTCGGATCAATGGGGAGAGGGCAGGCCGGGGAGAAGGGTCTGCCCATCGGGAAGGACCGCTGAACAAATGACTGCGTATTCTGTCAGCCACTTGTTCAGCGGCCTAATACGGAAGCAGAGGTTTGAAGTAATGACAGAGGTGATGCTATGAGTCATAAGTTTTATGGCGGCGTCCACCCCGCCGAGCACAAGGAGGCGACGGAGCGCAAGCCCGTCGTCCCGCTGGAGGAAGCTCCGGCTCAGGTGGTGATCCCCATGTCCATGCATGTGGGAGCCCCCTGCAAGCCCATCGTGGCTGTGGGGGATGAGGTGAAGGTGGGCCAGAAGGTCGGCGAGATCGCCGGTCTCGGCGCTCCCATTCACGCCAGCGTCTCCGGTAAGGTCGTGGCCGTGGAGGCCCGTCCCCATCCCGGCGGCGGAAAGATGATGTCCGTGGTCATCGAGAACGATTTCCAGGACACTCCCTGTGAGTCCATCAAGCACCGTGACAATGTGGATGCCCTCACTCCCCAGGAGATCATCGACATCGTCAAGGAAGCCGGTATCACCGGTATGGGCGGCGCGGGCTTCCCCACCCACGTCAAGCTCTCCGGCGCGGTGGGCAAGGTCGACGCCATCCTCATCAACGGCGCCGAGTGCGAGCCCTACATCACCGCCGACCACCGGCTCATGCTGGAGCGCGGCGAGGCCGTCCTGGGCGGCGTGGGCTTCATCATGAAGGCCCTGGGCCTGAAGGAGGCCACCATCGGCATCGAGGCCAACAAGCTCGACGCCGTGGAGCACCTGAAGAGCCTGCTCCCCGCCGACAGCGGCATCCACATCGAGACCCTGAAGACCCGCTATCCCCAGGGCGCTGAGAAGCAGCTCATCCAGCGGATCACCGGCCGCGAGGTGCCCCCCGGCGGTCTGCCCGCCGACGTGGGCTGCACCGTGTTCAACGTGGCCACCGCCGCCGCCATCTACGACGCGGTCACTGAGGGCAAGCCCCTCACCCACCGCAACGTCACCCTGACCGGCGGCGCCATGGCCCGGCCCATGAACGTCAACGCCCCCATCGGCACCCCCCTGGAGCACCTCATCAAGATGGCCGGCGGGTTCCAGACCCAGCCCCAGCGCCTGCTGATGGGCGGCCCCATGATGGGCAATCCCCAGTACGACCTGACCTCCCCCATGATGAAGGGCACCAACTGCCTGCTGGCCCTCACCGACGCTGAGGCCGCCGTGCAGGACACCGAGCAGACCTGTATCCGCTGCGGCAAGTGCGTCAACGCCTGCCCCATGCACCTCATGCCCCTCTACATGCGCATGTTCAGCATGAAGCGGGACTGGGACAAGGTCCAGAAGTACAATGTCATGGACTGCATGGAGTGCGGTTCCTGCAACTACATCTGCCCCGCCCGCATCCACCTGGTCCAGACCTTCCGGATGGCCAAGTTTGAGATCCGCGGACTCCAGCAGAAAGCGAAAGCGAAGGAGGCGGCCAAAGCATGAGCAACGAAACAAAGCTGCTGGGGGTAGCATCTTCCCCCCACGTCTCCTCGCCTTACGGCACCCGTTCCCTGATGCTGGACGTGCTGATCGCCCTGGTGCCCGCCCTGTGCGCGGCGGTCTTCTTCTTCGGCCCCCGGGCCCTCATCGCCACCGTCATCTCCGTGGTGGCCTGTGAGATCTTCGAGTTCGGCTACCGCAAGCTCCTCCACAAGACCCAGACCACCGGCGACCTGTCCGCCGCCGTCACCGGCGTGCTGCTGGCCTTTGTCTGCCCGGTGACCCTGCCCTACTGGATGCTGGTCATCGGCGACTTCTTCGCCATTGTGGTGGTCAAGCAGCTCTTCGGCGGCCTGGGCAAGAACTTCGTCAACCCCGCCCTGGCCGGCCGCGCCTTCCTGATGCTCAGCTATCCGGTGGCCATGACCACCTGGGCTGTGCCCGGCAAGTGGTCCGGCCTCATCTCCGCCGCTGACGCCGTCACCGGCGCCACCCCCCTGTCCGCGGACTTCATGCACGCCGGTATCCTGCCCGACGCCAGCATCACCGACATGCTGGTGGGCAAGGTGGGCGGCTGCATGGGCGAGGTCTCTGCCCTCCTGCTCCTGGCGGGCGGCATCTACCTCATCGCCCGGGGCGTCATCCGTCCCCACATCCCCGTGGCCTTCATCGGCACCGTGGCCGTGCTCACCTTCCTCTTCCCCCAGGGCGGCAACGGCAACCTGGAGTGGATGCTCTATGAGATCCTGGGCGGCGGCCTGTTCCTGGGCGCCTTCTTCATGGCCACCGACTACGTGACCAGCCCCACCACTCCCATGGGCGAGCTGGTCTTCGGCATCGGCTGCGGCCTGCTGACCGTCTTCATCCGCTATTTCGGCGGCTATCCCGAGGGCGTCAGCTACGCTATCCTCATCATGAACGTCTGCGCCTGGCTCTTTGACCAGGTCTGCAAGCCCGCCCGCTTCGGCTTCACCAAAGAGATGAAGGAGAAGGCCAAGGCGGCCAAGAAAGCTGCGAAGGAGGGTGCCTCCAAATGAGCGATACCGTTGTTATGAAGAAAAAGGAGGCGGGCCCGGCTCAGCTCGTCATCACCCTGTTTGCCATCAGCGCCATCTGCGCCGTGCTCCTGGGCCTGGTCAACTCCATCACCAGCGGCCCCATCCAGGCTGCCAAGGAGGCTAAGACCAAAGCCGCCATGGAAGCCGTGCTCCCCGCCGACAGCTACGACAAGGTGGAGTACACCGGCGGCGAGGCCCTGGTCACCGCCGTCTACAAGGCCGGAGACGCCGGCTATGTGGTCCAGGTGGCCCCCTCCGGCTTCGGCGGCAACCTGGACGTCATGGTGGGAGTGAACACCGACGGTACCTGCTCCGGCGTGTCCATCATCAGCCACGCTGAGACCTCCGGCCTGGGCGCCAACGCCACCAAGGAGGACTTCCGGAACCAGTTCGTGGGCAAGTCCAATGCGGCCGTCACCAAGGACGGCGGCGACATTGCCGCCCTCACCGGCGCCACCATCACCTCCCGCGCGATCTGCAACGGCGTCAACGCCGCCATTGCCGCCGCGGGCAGCCTGGGTTAAGGAGGGATAGACCATGGACATCAAGAAACAATTCAAGGAAGGTCTGGTCACTCAGAACCCGGTGCTGGTGCAGCTTCTGGGTATGTGCTCCACCATGGCCATCACCACCGTCTTCTTCAACGGTGTGGGCATGGGTCTGGCCGTGCTCATCATCCTGACCTGCTCCAACATCGTTATCTCCGCCCTGCGGAAGATCATCCCCGACAAGATCCGTATCGCCTGCTTCATCGTGGTCATCGCCAGTTTCGTGACCATCGTAGATTTGCTGCTCCAGGCCTTTGTGCCGGCGCTGGCTGACAGCTTGGGCGTGTTCATCCCCCTCATCGTGGTCAACTGCATCATCCTGGGCCGTGCCGAGGGCTTCTGCTACAAGAACGGCGTGGCTGCCTCCGCTGTGGACGGCATTTTCCAGGGCATTGGCTACACCTGGGTCCTCATTGTCATGTGCCTGGTCCGCGAGTTCCTGGGCAATGGCACCATCCTGGGCGGCCTGAGTTTCCTCAACGACGGCAACGGCATCCGCATCCTCCCCGAGGGCGTGGGCGCGCTGGGTATCTCCCTCCCCGTCGGCGGCTTCCTGGTGCTGGCGGCGCTGATCGCCTTCATGCAGTGGGCCCTGGCCCGTGCCGAGAAAAACAAGACTGAGGAGGTGGCGAAGTAATGGATTTTGCCGGACTGTTCTCCATCGCCCTGGGCGCGATTTTGGTCAACAACTTCATCTTCGCCCAGTTCCTGGGCATCTGCCCCTTCATGGGCGTGTCCAAAAAGGTCGATACCGCCTTGGGCATGGGCCTGGCCGTGACCTTCGTCATGGGTCTGGCCTCCGCTGTGTGCTGGCTCATCAATGAGTTCCTGCTGGTCAACCCCGCCATCTACGGCGAGGGCAAGCCCAACCTGGCCTTCATGCAGACCATCGCCTTCATCCTGGTCATCGCCTCCCTGGTGCAGTTCGTGGAGATGTTCCTGAAGAAGAACGTCCCCTCCCTGTATCAGGCCCTGGGCATCTATCTGCCCCTCATCACCACCAACTGCGCTGTGCTGGGCGTGGTGCTGCTGAACGTGCAGAACAACTACAACTTCATTGAGAGCGTTGTCTACGGCATCACCGGCGGCCTGGGTTTCCTGCTGGCCATCTTCCTCTTCGCCAGCGTCCGTGAGCGGCTGGATGCCACCATGGACTGCCCCAAGGCCTTTGAAGGGTTCCCCATCGCTCTGGTCACCGCCGGCCTCATCGCTCTGGCCTTCATGGGCTTCAGCGGCCTGAAGGTGTTTTAAGGAGGGGCTGAAATGAATCTGGTTTTATTTGCATTCCTGATCCTGGGCGGCCTGGGCCTGGTCTTCGGCGGTGTGCTGGCCTTTGCCTCCCGCGTGTTCGCCGTGGAGGTGGACCCCCGTGAGGAGGCCATTGCCGGCTGTCTGCCCGGCGCCAACTGCGGCGGCTGCGGCTTTCCCGGCTGCGGCGGCTACGCGGCCGCTGTGGTGAAGGGGGAGGCCCCCGTCAACAAGTGCACCGCCGGAGGCGCCGCTGTGGCCGCCCAGATCGCGGAGATCATGGGCGTGGCCGCCGGCGAGAGCGTCAAGATGGTGGCCGCGGTCCACTGCTCCGGCTGCGGCGCGGCCCATCAGAAGTACGAGTACATCGGTGTCCACGACTGCGTGGCGGCTGCCCGTCTTCCCGGCGGCGGCCCCCTGAGCTGCGACTTCGGCTGCCTGGGCATGGGTTCCTGTGAGAAGGTCTGCCCCTTCGACGCCATCCACGTGGTGGACGGTGTGGCCAAGGTGGACGAGGACAAGTGTAAGGCATGTAACCAGTGTGTGGATGTCTGCCCCCGCCACATCATTGCGCTGGAGCCCTACAAGACCAAGAAGCACGTCACCATCCCCTGCTCCTCCAAGGAGAAGGGCCCCGCTGTCACCAAGGTGTGCACCAACGGCTGTATCGGCTGCTCCCTGTGTGCCAAGTCCTGCCCCAAGGAAGCCATCACCATGGTCAACAACCTGGCTGTCATCGACTACGAGAAGTGCATCGGCTGCGGTATCTGCGCCCAGAAGTGCCCCCGCAAGCTGATTACTGTGGACGGCAAGGTGCCCGAGGTGAAGCCCGCTGCTCCCAAGGCTGCGCCGGCCGCCCCCAAGGCTGCCGCCCCCGCCGCCGAGGCTCCCAAGGCCGAAACCAAGGAGTAAGCACGCGTCCCCATGCGGGGCATACAAGCAAAAACAGCAAGCAAGAGCGGCGCAGCTATCATAGCTGCGCCGCTCTTTTTGTCATGGCTCCGGCACTTCCATGCGGGTCTCATATCGTCCCTGCCAATGCTTCATCAGCGGGGACATCGGCTCCCACACGGATCTTTGACCCTTATTCATACTTCTTTCCGGCGATGGAGGCTGTCACCAGCACCCCCAGCACCACCGCCAGCGTCAGAGGCAGCTCCAGCGTGAGGGCGTGGCCGGGCCACAACGTGTGGACCACCCCCCACAGCAGCGGGTAGAGGGCCAGGGCCCCCAGGATCCACCAGCGCAGGGCGTTCAGGATGTGGGGCCAGTTTCCGTTGTGGAAGCGCACCCCCACCAGATTCATGCGGAAGAAGCCGTCGCTGTATGAGGTGATGCGGTTTTCGTCGTAATAAGTGGGCAGCCGCTCCTTTACCCAGAAGCACAGCCAGGCCCCGAAGAGCAGGCACAGCCCCTCCACCAGCAAAACGGTGGAGGACATATCCTCCATGGAGAAGCCCAGGGCCAGCAGGGCGGCGGTCTCCCCCAGCCCGGCCAGGGCGCAGGCCCAAAAGCCCAGCCTCCACCGCCGCCGGGCCCCACGGACCGCCCTGTTCTCCTCCTCCCTCAGACGCAGGGCGGAGCCCACCAGGGCCTCCACCTCCGCCGCCGGCAGGGTCTCCCGGGCGTCCCGCTCCCCCCGGAGCAGCTCGGCGACGCTCACCCCCAGGCAGTCAGCCAGGGGGATGAGCAGGGACACGTCGGGCAGGCTCAACGCCCGCTCCCACTTGCTCACCGCCTTATCCGACACGAAAAGCAGCTCCGCCAGCTCCTTCTGGGTCAGGCCCTTCTCCTTCCGCAGTCGGAGCAGAAAGGCGCCGAATCGCTCCTTGTCGATCTCAAATCTGTCGTTTTCATACATGTCAGCCTTCCTCCTTGCTCCCCCATTCTGCCAGAGCCGCGGCAAGCTGTCAACCGACTGCCGGTAGAGTCCTTGGGCCCCAATGGTTTGCCCCCTTCCTGCCCGGAGGGGGCCCACCAACGGTTTCTGTCCGGACACCCCCGCCCGCAAGGAAAATTCCGCATTGTCACTGTCCCGCACCTGTGTTATAATACCCTTAAACTTTTCCACATTAAATTGCAAAGGAGACTGAACCATGCGCAGCGACAACGTGACCAAAGGCGTGGAGCGCGCCCCCAACCGCTCCCTTTTCTATGCCCTGGGCTACACCAAGGAGGAGCTGGAGCGGCCCCTCATCGGCGTGGTCTGCTCCCAGAACGAGATCGTCCCCGGCCACATGAACCTGGACAAAATCGCCGAGGCGGTGAAGGCCGGCATCCGCATGGCCGGCGGCACCCCCATCGAGTTCCCCGCCATCGCCGTGTGCGACGGCATCGCCATGGGCCATATCGGCATGAAGTACTCCCTGGTCACCCGGGAGCTCATCGCCGACTCCACCGAGGCCATGGCCATGGCCCACCAGTTCGACGGCCTGGTGATGATCCCCAACTGCGACAAGAATGTGCCGGGGCTGCTGATGGCCGCCGCCCGGCTGAACATCCCCGCCATCTTCTGCTCCGGCGGGCCCATGCTGGCCGGCCGTCTGGGCGATGGCCGCCGCTCCTGCCTCAGCCATATGTTCGAGGCGGTGGGGGCCTACAAGGCCGGCAAGCTGGACGAGGCCGGCGTGGAGGACTATGAGAACAACGCCTGCCCCACCTGCGGCTCCTGCTCGGGCATGTATACCGCCAACTCCATGAACTGTCTCACCGAGGGCATCGGCATGGCCCTGCGGGGCAACGGCACCATCCCCGCCGTCCTCTCCGCCCGGCTGCGGCTGGCCAAGCACACCGGCATGCAGATCATGGAGCTGGTGAAGCGGGACATCCGCCCCCGTGACATCATGACCGAGGCCGCCTTCCACAACGCCGAGACCCTGGACATGGCTCTGGGCTGCTCCACCAACTCCATGCTCCACCTGCCCGCCATCGCCCACGAGTGCGGCATCGAGCTCTCCTTCGACATGGCCAACGAGATTAGCCGCAAAACCCCCAACCTCTGCCATCTGGCCCCCGCCGGGGACACCTACATCGAGGACCTGGACCGGGCCGGCGGCGTCTACGCCGTCATGAAGGAGCTCACCAAAAAGGGCCTGCTGGACACCTCCGGCATCACCGTCACCGGCAGGACGGTGGCTGAGAACCTGGAGGGGGTGGAGAACACCGACCCCGAGATCATCCGGCCCATCGACAACCCCTACTCCCCCTACGGCGGCATCGCCGTCCTCAAGGGCTCCCTGGCCCCCGAGGGCTGCGTGGTCAAGCAGTCCGCCGTGGCCGAGGAGATGATGGTCCACACCGGCCCCGCCCGGGTCTTCGACTCCGAGGACGACGCCATCGCCGCCATCTATGCCGGTAAGATCCGCTCCGGCGACGTGGTGGTCATCCGCTATGAGGGGCCCAAGGGCGGGCCCGGCATGCGGGAGATGCTCAACCCCACCTCCGCCATCGCCGGCATGGGCCTGGACAAGTCGGTGGCCCTCATCACCGACGGCCGCTTCTCCGGCGCCACCCGCGGCGCTTCCATCGGCCACGTCTCCCCCGAGGCCGCCCTGGGCGGGCCCATCGCCTTCGTGGAGGAGGGGGACACCATCGCCATCGACATTCCCAACTGCAAGATCGACGTGCTGGTGGACGAGGCCACCCTGGCTGAGCGGAAGGCCAAGTGGGTCTGCCCCGAGCCCCGGGTCCAGACCGGCTACCTCCGCCGCTACGCCAAGCTGGTCACCTCCGCCGCCCGCGGCGCTGTATTGGAGTAACTGTTCTTTTTCTCGAGAGAAAAAGAATTTTTGTTACCGCTCTGATTGTGTCCCCGAAACAGAACTTCGATGCACGACGACCAACGCAGTAGAAGACTTTTCCATTCGGTGTGCCGCTCCCTACCGCCGGGCCGGGTCCTATGACCCGGCCCGGTCTTTTTCCCCCCGCAACAGATCGTTGCCCCCCATTTTCGCATGAATTGCTTTTCAAAATGTGTCGGAAGGCGCTATACTGGCATCAAGGAGGTGCTCCTATGATGAATCAAACGGAATCCTTCGGCGTCCGTCTGGCCCAGCTGCGCCGGGACGCCGGTCTTTCCCAGCAGGGGCTGGCCCAGGCTCTCTCTGTCACCCGCCAGGCTGTCTCCAACTGGGAGCGGGACCAAACCGTCCCTGACCTGGACATGCTCCGCTCCATCGCCACCGCCCTGGGCACCAACCTGAATACCCTGTGCGGCGTAGAAGCCCTGCCGCGTCGCAGGCCCCGGCGGACCCTCCCCCGTCCCGTCCTGGCCCTCTCCCTCTGCGCCGCCTTCTGTCTGGGCGCGGGCCTGGGACTGTGGTCCAGCCGCACTCCGCCGGAACCTGTCCCGGATGCCACTGTCTCTACAACTCTGTCCGCCCACCGGATCAGCTACACCACCCCTAGCGGCATCAAGGTGACCACCGCCGCCGACGATGCCCTGAAGGTCTCCGACAAGCTGGCCGCCCTACCGGAGCAGGCCCCCGGCCCAGTGGAGCTCACAGCGCAGCTCAGGGATGATTTTTCCTACTTCGCCCAGCAGTACGTCCTCCGCTTCCTCCCCGACTATCAGGACGGTGCCTTTCTCTCTGACTGGGACGATGTGCTGTTGTGGTGCTACCGCTCCGGGTGCAGCAACGGCGACATCATGCCCCCCCAGACAGTGGCCGACTACCTGGCCCGTTTCTTCGGCTATGAGGGGGAGCTTCCCGCCCAGGGGACAGAACAGTTTCCGCTGAAAAGCGGCGGCTATTACCCGGAGTGCGGCGCCTTCACCACCTCTGATGATGTCTACACCCTCAGCAGCCTGGAGCTGCTGGAGGACGGGACCTATCGGGCGCTGCTCCAGGCAAAGCCCTACGGCATGACCCTGGAGCTGACCCTCTCCCCCACCGACAACGGTCTGCTCCTCCACTACGCCCTCAAGACCTATGGTTCCTGACCCGTACCGCTTCGCCCGGGCCCTTTTCAAAAGGGTCCGGGCTTTTTTCGCTTCTCTATTGACTTATATCGAATATCGTTATACTATGATTATACCGATATTCGATATAGTTTGGAGGTGAGGACATGGCCCGAAAGAAGCTGGATACCCTGACAGAGCAGATGTACTATGTCCTCCTCTCCCTCACGAAGGAACGCCACGGCTACGGCATCATGCAGTATGTCTCTGAGCTCACGGGGGGGCGGGTGGCCATCGGAGCGGGGACCCTGTACGCCCTGCTCTCCCGCTTTGAAAAGGAGGGGCTCATCCAGCTCGCCGCCGAGGAGGAGAACCGGAAACGCTACCGCCTCACCGACGAGGGGCGGAAGGTGCTGGAGGAGGAATTTGACCGGCTCCGTCGGCAGGTGGCCGACGGCGTTCGGGTACTCAGAGAGGAGGACGACCATGAAAACGACTAGCTGGGCCCTGTTCACCTACCCCGTCATGGACATCAAGGCCGCCGAAGCCCTTCTCAACCGCCGCGCGGCGGAGGGCTGGACCCTGGACCGGGTCTATCTGGGCGCCTTTGCCCGTTTTGTCCCCGCCGACACGCGGTCAGCCTGGTGCGTGGACTGGAGCCGCCCCGGCTACAGCGAGCGGCCCGACTACCTGGCCCTCTGCGCCGACGCCGGATGGACCCTGGTCCAGAAGGTGGGGGCCTTCAACCTCTACAAGGCCCCCATCGGCACCCCGCCCATCCAGACCGACGGGGTGGAGGAGGCCCGCCGCTTCCGGCGGGAGGTGCTGCTCTGCGGGCTGAAAAGCTGGGCCGTTCTGCTGGGCCTGCTCCTGGTTCTGGCCGCTCTGTGGCTGCTGGTCTCAGAGGGGTCCTGGCGAAGCGCCCTCATGGCCGTCCTCCTCACCAACGTCGGCCTTACCCTCCTTCTCTCCCTCCCCGCCATCCTGACAGGCTGGCTGCTCTGGACTGGCCGTCTCCTGCTGCGGCTGCGGCAGTGGGACCGGGCGGCGGGCGGCCCCCTGCCTGTCCCCGGCCAAAGGAGCGCCGGGGCGGCGGCCTGGCTGTGCCTGCTCTGCCGGCTCTGGGGCGTGGCCGTCCTCATCTGCTTCCTGCTGGACGCCGGCCTGCATATGCGGCTGAGTACCGCCCTGGGTATGCTCATCGGAAGCCTGCTGGGTCTGTCCTTTCATCAGCACCGCAGGGACAAGGAGGGGCGCAGCCCAATCAACAGTCCCATCAACACAGTCCTCAATGCCCTGATCCTCTCCGCTGTCCTCTTCGCCGCATTTCTCACTCCATTGACTGACCGTCTCATGCCCGCCCCCGTGCTGGAAAATAAAACCTTTGTCTCCGGCGCACAGCGTGAGGACCAGGATTTTCGAAACCGCTCCGGCCTTCATTTCACCGATGGTCCACTCTACGCCTCCGCTTCGGACGAGGGTTCCTTCGGTCTGCGGCACCAGAGCTGGCGTGAGGAGACGGAGGAGGATTTCGGGACCAGCTACTCAGTCCGCCGGAGTTGGCTGGGACGGCCCTACCTGGTCCCTATGGGCGGGGGCTATCTGGTGGACTGCTACACCGCCCGCTGGGAATGGCTCTCCCGGCTGGTGCAGGATCTGCTGCGGGAACCCTGGTATCCGCCCCTGGAGGGATATACCGACGTGTGGCTCCAGGAGGCCGACCTGGGCGGCGGCAAGACCGACTCCCTGCTCCTCCTCCGCTCCGGCAAGACCGTGGTGATGGTGGAGACCCGCTCCGGCCCCATCCCCCGGTCTCAGGTCGACCGGCTCCTCTCCCTCTTATCGTCTGACCAGGAGGTGTGACCATGAAAAAAGAAAACTGGGTCCTGTTTCCCTTTCTCCCCATGGACTACAAGGCGGCGGAGGTCTGGCTCAACCAGAAAGCTGCCCAGGGCTGGCAGTACGCCAATGAGACCACCCTGTGGGGCTACCTGATTTGTCTGCGGCGGACGGAGCGCACCGACCTCCGATACTGTGTGGACATCTCCGGCGGCACAGCGGACCAGGACTACCGGGATTTTCTGGAACAGGCAGGCTGGGTCTGGGAGGGCACCGTCCGGTGCATGGATCTTTTCTCCTCTCTGCCCGATGCCGCCCCCGTCCCCATTCAGACCGACGCCGACCTGGAGCGGCAACGGTTTGGCCGGCGCTACTTCTGGCGGACCTGGCTGACGAATCTGGCCGTCTCTCTGGCGGCTGTGGCCCTGCTGGTCTGGCTTTTCGGTTATCAGATGCCCCCCACCGACCTCCCCCTCTTTTTCCTCTCCCTGCTCTCCTCCTGGTGGGGTCTCTTCCGCCTGGCCCTCCTCCCTATCCTCCTGGTCTCCATTTTGTGGGAGCTCACCGCCCTGCCCCTCTACTACTTCCGATCCCGGCGGGAGGGTCTGCCCGACGCCGACCCCAAGGGGGCCTGGCGGCGGGGCGTGGCGGAGTTTACCGTCTCCATGCTCGTCAAACTGCTGCTCATCCTGAATGTGGTTCTGTCCTTTCTCCCCGGTTTGGATGGTTCCTATGACTACCAAGAGCGGGAGACCCTGCGGAACGAACCTGTGGTGATGGCGGAGGATGTGGGCCTCACCTACTCCGGCTCCGGCGTGGACCTGGGCTCCCACACCGGCACTATCTTGGTGGAGCGGTGGGAATATCGGGAGCTGGCAGAGCGGATAAACGCCCAATCCGGCTGGCTGCGTACCGACCTCTACCGGTGCTGCTCGAAGGGGCTGGCCTCCTGGGCCGCCCAGGCCCTCATGGAGGACGATCCTTTCACCCCGGTAGCGCTGGGCTTTGAGGAGAGCTGGATCTGCCAGCCCGATGAAACACTTGGTTCCTATGTCCTGGTCCTCCGGGAGGGAAAGACCGCCCTCCGGCTGTCCGGCCCTGTGGACTGGACAGCGGAGGAATACCGGGGTATACTGGAAGAGCTATTGAACGAATAGGAGGTCATCACCATGTCTGAACTGCTGTTTGTCAACGCCTGTGTCCGGGGGGAGCGGTCCCGCACCCTGGCCCTGGCCCGTCATTTTCTCTCGGAATACGCCAAAATCCACCCGGAGGTCACCGTCACCGAGCGGGACCTGATGGCTGACCGGCTGGAGCCCCAATATCCCGAGGTACTGGCCCGCCGGGATGAGCTGTGGAACGCCGGAAAGCTGGACGATCCCAGCTTTGCCCCCGCTCGCCAGTTTGCCGGGGCGGACAGCATCGTCATCGCCGCCCCCTTCTGGGATCTCTCCTACCCCGCCATCCTGAAAATTTATCTGGAGCGCATTTCGGTGTGCGACATCACCTTCGGCTACGACGCCGACGGCAACAGCGTCGGCCTGAGCCGGGCGGAAAAGCTGCTCCTCATCACCACACGGGGCGGCAACTTCTCCCTGCCGGAGACCGAATGGATGGAGTCGGGGGCCCGGCACCTCAAGGCCCTGTGCGCCATGTACGGCATCCCCAGCTTCCAGCTTTTATGCGCTGAGGGCCTGGACGACGTCCGCAACGACAAGGCCGCCCTCCTGGCCCAGGCCATGGGAGAGGCGGAGACCCTGGCCGCCTCCTTCTGAGCACATGAAAAAGGAGATCGAGCATCTATGAAGCACATCCTGCTGCTCACCACCGGCGGGACCATCGCCTCCCGGCCCACCGACGAGGGTCTGGCCCCCGGCATGGACGGGGAGGACCTGGCCCGGCGCATCCCCTTCCTCACCGACAGCTATACCGTCACCGTCCGGGACATCCTGCACCTGGACTCCTCCAACATCCAGCCGGAGGAGTGGCAGCTCATCGCCCGGGCGGTGTACGCCGAGCGGGCGGGCTATGACGGCATTGTGGTCACCCACGGCACCGACACCATGGCCTACACCGCCTCCATGCTCAGCTTCATGCTCAGGGGCATCCCCATCCCGGTGGTGCTCACCGGCAGCCAGCTCCCCATTGAGCACCCCCTCACCGACGCCCTGGAAAACCTGCGCATCGCCTTCGCCATGGCCTGCTCCGGCGCAGCCGGGGTCTTTGTGGCCTTTGACCGGAAGGTCATTCTGGGCTGCCGGGCGGTCAAGACCCGCACCAAGGACTTTGACGCCTTTGAGAGCGTCAACTGGCCCCTGGTGGGGAACGTGGACGCCGGCGGGCTCCACATCGCCCCCGCCGCCCTGCCCCCCCGCGCCGGCGGGGACTGCGTGCTCAGGAGCGAGCTGTGCCGGGATGTCTTCCTCATCAAGCTCACCCCCGGCCTGGACCCGGAGATCTTCGATATGCTCCACCAGATGCACTACCGGGGCGTGGTCATTGAGGCTTTCGGAGCTGGCGGGCTCCACTTCATCCGCCGTGACCTCATCTCCAAGCTCCACAGCGCCGCCCAGGCGGGGATGACGGTGGTGGTCTGCTCCCAGTGTCTCTATGAGAGCAGCGACTTCACCCTCTATCAGTCCGGGCAGAAGGCCCTGGCCCAGGGGGTCCTCCAGGGCTGGGACATGACCACCGAGGCCGCCGTTACCAAGCTCATGTGGGTGCTGGGCCAGACCTCCGACCCCGCCGCCATCCGGGACTATTTCAGCCGCAGTCTCTGCGGCGAAGTGGCCGCCGGGCAGCGGCAGTAGCCCCCCAGCTTCCCCCCCATAAGCGTCATTTACAGCCCGTATCCACGAAAGCACAGCACAGAAAGCGAGGAACAGTATGGAACAGACAACCGATTTGCATGTGAGGATCGACGGCGTGGACCGCAGCTATCCCCGCGGGACCCGCTACCAGACCATCGCGGAGGACGTCCAGGCACAGTATCCCCACCGGATCCTTCTGGTGAACCGGGAAGGCAGGCTCTGCGAGCTGTCCAAGTCCCTGGACCGGGACTGCACCTTGAAGATGGTGACCACGGTGGACAAGCCCGGCATGCAGACCTATGAGCGCAGCGCGGTCCTTCTCATGCTCAAGGCTTTTTACGACGTGGTGGGCCGGGCGCAGATTGACCGGGTCACGGTGGAATACTCCATCAGCCACGCCCTCTTTGTCCGGGCTGCGGGGCGGTTCTCTCTGGACCAGGCGCTGCTGGAACAGGTGGAGGCCCGGATGCGGGCGCTGGTATCCCTGGCCCTGCCCATTCAAAAGCACTCGGTCAACACATGGGACGCGGTGGACTTTTTCCAGAAAAACGGCATGCCTGACAAGGCCCGGCTGCTCAGCTACCGCATCAGCTCCCATGTGAACCTCTACACCCTGGACGGCTTCACCGACTATTTTTACGGCTATATGGTGCCGGACACCAGCTACCTGACCTGCTTCGGTCTGGAGCCATACGAGGACGGCTTCGTTCTGCGGCTGCCCGATCAGGCCGATCCCGCCCGACTGGCGGAGTTCCAGCCCTCCGCCAAGGTCTTCCGCACCCTCCACGACGCCTCCGACCTGGCCATGTC
The DNA here is from genome assembly GCF_026169115.1 of Intestinimonas sp. Classification (GTDB taxonomy): domain Bacteria; phylum Bacillota; class Clostridia; order Oscillospirales; family Oscillospiraceae; genus Intestinimonas. The sequence goes on from NZ_JAPFEA010000026.1 coordinate 28,962, forward strand.
CATGGGCATCTCCACCGTGGGCGAGCTGAACACCGCCATCTCCGAGGGGCAGGCCACCCAGATGGTCCTGGCCCGGGAGGCCATGATGGAAAAGGAGATCGGCGACATCGCCCATGAGATTGCCGCCCGGAAGGACGTCCGCTTCGTCATGATCGCGGGCCCCTCCTCCTCCGGCAAGACCACCTTCTCCCACCGCCTGTCCACCCAGCTCATCGCCTGCGGGATGCATCCCCACCCCATCGCGACAGACAACTACTTCAAAAACCGGGCGGACACCCCCCGGGACGAGAATGGTCAGTACGATTTCGAGGGGCTGGGCGCCATGGATGTGGAGCAGTTCAACGCCGACATGTCCCGCCTGCTGCGGGGCGAGACGGTGGAACTGCCCCGCTACAACTTCATCAAGGGCGTCCGTGAATATAACGGCGACACCCTGACCCTTGGCCCCCAGGATATTCTGGTCATTGAGGGCATCCACTGCCTCAACGAGTCCTTCACCCATGCCCTGCCCAAGGAGAGCAAATATAAAATTTACATCAGCTGCCTGACCACCCTGAACGTGGACGACCACAACCGCATCCCCACCACCGACGCCCGCCTGCTGCGGCGCATCGAGCGGGATGCCCGCACCAGGGGCTACGGCGCCCGGGCCACCATCCGTATGTGGCCCTCTGTCCGCAGGGGGGAGGAGCGGAACATCTTCCCCTATCAGGACAGCGCCGACCGCATCTTCAACTCTGCCCTGATCTATGAGACCGCCCTGCTGCGCCCCTATGTGGAGCCGCTGCTCTTCGGCGTGCCCCGGGACTGCGAGGAGTATCTGGAGGCAAAGCGTCTGCTGAAATTCCTCAGCTACTCCCTGCCCCTGCCCGCCGATGACGTCCCCAAGACCTCCCTGATGCGGGAGTTCATCGGCGGCGGCTGCTATCAGGTCTGAGCGCGCCATCCACGCTCCGGCGGCTCGAAACGCTGTACGCTGCTCCATCTATGTAAAAAGCCCGGCAAAGCCGGGCTTTTTACATAGATAAATTCCATACCCCAATAGACGCAAAAACCCCGGAAGCCTTGCAGCTTCCGGGGTTTGAGACAAAAACAGTAAACTCAGCGCTTGGAGAACTGAGGAGCACGACGGGCGGCCTTCAGACCGTACTTCTTACGCTCCTTCATACGAGGATCGCGGGTGAGGTAGCCGGCGCTCTTGAGGGCGGGGCGGTACTCCTCGTTCATCTTCAGCAGGGCGCGGGCCACACCGTGACGGATAGCGCCGGCCTGGCCGGTGACACCGCCGCCGGCGACGGTGGCGACGATGTCCACCTTGCCCATGTTCTCAGTGGCGACCAGGGGCTGACGCACAATGAGCTTCAGGGTCTCAAGGCCGAAGTAATCGTCGATGTCGCGGCCATTGATGGTGATGGCGCCGGTGCCGTTGGGGAAGAGGTGGACGCGGGCCACGGAGGACTTCCGGCGGCCAGTACCGTAGTGGTAAGGCTTCTTGCTCTTATACATCTTCGAAATTCCTCCTTATTCCTGAGTCCAGGCCTCGGGCTTCTGAGCCGCGTGGATGTGCTCAGCGCCGCGATAGATCTTCAGACGGGACAGAGAGTCCTTGGTGATGATGTTCCGGGGCATCATGCCGCGGATGGCCAGCTTCATGGCCAGCTCAGGCTTGTCCTGCATCAGCAGACGGTACTTGGTCTCGTGCAGGCCGCCGGGGTAGCCGGAATGGGTGCGGTAGTACTTCTGCTCCAGCTTCTTGCCGGTCAGAACGGCCTTCTCGGCGTTGATGACGATGACGAAATCGCCGCAGTCGGCGTGCGGGGTGTACTCGGGCTTATGCTTGCCGCGCAGCAGAGTGGCAGCGGTGGCAGCGGTCTTACCGAGGGGCTTGCCAGCCGCGTCCAGAATGTACCACTTGCGGACGATGTTGCCCTTGTTGGCCATAAAAGTGGACATGGTCTAACCTCCAATTTGTACTTCTATGAGATAAATTTGGTCTAAACACAATCAACGCCCCACTCTTATGAAGTGGAGCGTGTTGTATTATAACCCAAGTACCGGGCGGTGTCAACCGCTTTTCAAAACTTTTTTCATTTATATTTTTCAATCTCTTGTTTTCTCTCCTTTACTCTCCCATACTCTCATTTTCTCGTTTTCAATTTTCATTTTTTCTTCCCAGATCCTGTCTGGCGCTCCGGCCCCGGTTGTGGTACAATAGCCGCAATGCTTACAAAGTAGAGAGAGGATCACTGATGCTGAACCGAATTATGAGCTATACCCGCCGCTGTGTGGAAGACTATGATATGATCCAGGCCGGGGACCGGATCGCCGTGGGGGTCTCCGGCGGCAAGGATTCCCTCACCCTCCTGGCCGCCCTGGCCGGGCTGGCGGCTTTTTATCCCAAGCCCTTTACTGTGGAGGCCTTCACTCTGGATATGGGCCATGTAGACGGCGGCGCAGGCATGGATTTCACCCCGGTGGCCGCCTACTGCGAAAAACTGGGCGTCCCCTACACCATCCTCCCCTCCGAGATCCACCACATCATCTTCGACCTCCGCAAGGAGAAGAACCCCTGCTCCATGTGCGCCAAAATGCGGCGGGGCGCCCTCCACAACGCCATCCGGGAGCAGGGCATCACCAAGATCGCCCTGGGCCACCACTTTGACGACGCCGTCGAGACCTTCTTCCTCTCCCTCTTCTATGAGGGGCGGCTCTCCTGCTTCCAGCCGGTGACCTATCTGGACCGCATGGGCATCACCCAGATCCGCCCCCTCCTCTACTGCTCAGAGTGGATGCTGCGCAGAGCCGCCGAGGCGGAGGGGCTGCCGGTGGTCTTCAACCCCTGCCCTGCCGACGGCTACACCAAGCGCCAGGAGGTCAAGGAGCTCATCCGCACCCTCTCCAAAGACTACCCCGACCTGCGGGAGAAGGTCTTCTCTGCCATGCAGCGGCTCCCCCTTCCCGCCTGGGGCCCCCAGGAGCACCGCCGCCGCCCTCTGGCCGAGGACGACGCCCTCTGACATGGAAAAACCGCCGCCGACTCAAAGTCGGCGGCGGTTTTTGCTGTTTGTTCAGCCGCGCACCCCGGACCGGACCCCCAGCTTACGGAGCACATAGGGGGAATCGGTGACCAGATTCACCGGCTTGGTGAAGTCCAGGGTGAACAGGCCCAGAGAGGACCGGGCGTCCACCATGATGGCCCCATCCGGGGAGTGGACATATACAGGCTCATCCGCCTTGCAGGCCAGCTGCTGCAAACGGTAGAGCTCCTCAATAGAGTCGATTTGAATCGGTACGATCATTGCTGTTTACCTCCTGACGAAAGGCTGTGGTCACTTGCCGCGTCTCCTTCCGCACCTTCATCCTCCCAGTGCAGATGGACGCAGCGGCCAAAGGGGAGATGTTGCCTGGGACCCTCGCCCTTTTGACAGGCAAAGTATACCACGCGTCTTTTTCTCGCACAATGGGCAGGATAACTAAAATTAGAAGCTATTTCTACTTTCGTTTGAAGCTATTTCTAGTTGCGTTCATCGTTTTTTACAAAATTTCATTGTTGGTAGCACAACTTTTGTGCAGGTTATAAAAGGGCGCGGCGGGATACTTCCCGCCGCGCCTTGTGTTTCTTTTATCCACTTTTACCCGTCTTACTTCATGAGGGAGCAGACCAGCTCCGTATAGCTTGCGGGGTCCTCCAGGGGGAAGCCGGCGATGAGGAGGGCCTGCTGGTAGAGGAGCTCGGCGTAGGTCCTGGCCTTCTCCTGGTCCTCCCCAATGGCAGAGCGGAGGGCGGCGAAGGCGCCGGAGTCGGGGTTGAGCTCCAGGACCCGGGCGGCCTTCATCTCCTTGGCGGCGTTGGGGTCCATCTTCTGGAAGTACTTCTCCATCTCGAGAGAGACGGGGCCGTCGGCGGTCATGCATACCGGGGCGGTCTTGAGGATCTTGGAGACCCGGACCTCCTTGACCCGCTCGCCCAGGGTCTCCTTCACGAAGTCCAGCACATCCTTGCTCTCCTCGGTCTTCTTCTCGGTCTCAGCCTTCTCCTCGTCGGACTGGGGGAGGGCATCGTCGTCATTGACATTCTTGAGGGCCTTGCCGTCCACCTCACCCAGGGTGTTCATGACGAACTCGTCCACCTCCTCGGTGAGGTAGAGGATCTCGTAGCCCTTGTCCAGGATGCGCTCGGCCTGGGGCAGCCTGGCGGCCTGCTCCACGCTCTCAGACTGGAGGAAATAAACGTACTGCTGATCCTCGCTCATCCGGTCCTTGTAGGCGGCCAGAGAGGTGTTCTTGCCCTCCTTGGAGGACCAGAACAGCAGCAGGTCCTTCAGTAGGTCTTTGTGGGCGCCGTAGTCGGAGACCACGCCGTACTTCACCTGCCGGCCAAAGGCGGACCAGAACTTCCCGTACTTCTCCGTGTCATCTTTCTGGAGCTTGAGGAGCTCGGTCTTCACCTTTTTCTCCAGGTTGGTGGCGATGACCTTGAGCACCCGGGTGTGCTGGAGCATTTCTCTGGAGATGTTCAGGGAGAGGTCGGGGGAGTCCACCACGCCGCGGACGAAGGAGAAGTGGTCGGGCACCAGGTCGGCGCACTTGTCCATGATGAGGACGCCGGAGGAGTAGAGCTGGAGCCCCTTTTCATAGTCGCGGCTGTAATAGTCAAAGGGGGCGTGGGCGGGGATGAAGAGCAGGGCGGTGTACTCCACAGCGCCCTCGGCCTTCACATGGATGACGGCCAGGGGGTCCTCCCAGTCGCCGAACTTCTCCTTATAAAACTCGTTGTACTCCTCGGGCTTGACCTCGCTCTTGGGGCGCTGCCAGATGGGCACCATGGAGTTGAGGGTCTCCCACTCCTTGTGGGTCTCATACTCCGGCTTGTAGTCCTCCCCAGCGTCCTCCGGCCTGGGCTTCATGTGGGTGTGCTCCATCTCCATGACGATGGGGTAGTGGATGTAGTCGGAGTACTTCTTCACCAGGTCGTCCAGGCGGTACTGCTGGAGGTACTGGTCATAGTCCTCCTCCTCAGCATTGGCCTTGATATGGAGGATGACGTCGGTGCCCACCATCTCCTTCTCGCACTCGGTGATGGTATAGCCGTCGGCGCCGGAGGACTCCCACTTCCAAGCGGTGTCCTGGCCGTAAGCCTTGGAGAGCACGGTGACCTGGTCGGCCACCATGAAGGCGGAGTAGAAGCCCACGCCGAACTGACCGATGATGTCGGCCACGTTCTGTTCCTCACCGCCTTCCTTGGCGGCCATCTCCTGCTTGAACTGGAGGGAGCCGCTGCGGGCGATGGTGCCCAGGTTGGCCTCCATCTCCTCCTTCGTCATACCGATGCCATTGTCGCTGATCGTGAGGGTGCGCCCGTCCTTGTCCGGGAGGAGCCGGATCTTGAAGTCGGAGCGGTTCAGGCCCACCTGGTCATCTGTGAGGGCCTTGTAGGCCAGCTTGTCCACCGCGTCGCTGGCGTTGGAGATGAGCTCCCGGAGGAAGATCTCCTTGTGGGTGTAGATGGAGTTGATCATCAGGTCCAGCAGCCGCTTGGACTCCGCCTTGAATTGTTTCTTCGCCATGGTACATGCCTCCAGTATATATGTGAATCTTCTTAAAAATTAAAAAACGATAGGTTAGCACTCTCCACTTTTGAGTGCTAACCTATCATAGTCCTTCGCAGGCGATTTTTCAAGGGGGTTCAAGAAATGTTTACAAATTATCCGGCAGAGGTGTCCATGGCGGCCTGGAGGTCGGCCAAGGCTACCTCCTCTCCCCAGTGGGTCTTGATGAAGTCGATGACGCCGTCTCCGAAGGAGAGCCCCACTGCCTCGTCATCCAACGTCACCAGGTAAACGTTCTGCCAGTCCAAAGCGTGGACTCGGAGCCGGCTGTCCACATAGGCCCCGCCGGCCAGCAGATGGGGAGCTAGCTCCGGTGGGTCAGTGACGAAGGCCGCCCCCATACGGAAGGCCACGGCCCCCTTGCCATCCTCCTTGGTGGTGCCCAGCACGCCCAGAAACTCGGTGAGCTCCCAGCCGGTGTAGCCTACATCCCGGACCTCCGCCAGCCGGCCGTCGTAGTAGCCGTCCACCAGGTCCCGGTACTTCTCGTAATAGGTCTCGTTGATGTATAAATCTTGGTCACAACTGGTGCGCAGGAGCTGGTAGAGGGCCGTATCCTCCAGGTGGACCCTGCCGTCGGGCAGGTTTTCCCCACCAAATATCTCCACTACATTCGTCTCCAGACCGGCCTGGAGGTGGAGGGCATCCACCCCGGAGTAGCCCTCCTGGCCTTTGGGGGCGATGTAGCAGTCCAGGGACCACACCACATCAGTGTCCGATCCATTGAGGGTAAGGTCAGCATGGTCGATGGGGTGACTCGCTGCCTCGTTCAGCAGGGCAGCCACCTCCTCTCCTGCTGGCGGCTCGTTGGGGCCGTACCAGCTCACATGGCCGATGTCCTCCTCTGTCAGCCCGGAAAGCAGGTCCAGCAACCCATCCTCCTCCGGGATGGGCTCCATATGGGGAGGGGGGGCAGTCACCTGCGGCGGGTTCGACGTCGAGCTGCAGCAGCAAAGGGCAGCCAGCAGCGCCCCGGCCAGCAACAGCGACAGCAGAGTTTTCTTCATGATCCTCCCACCTTTCCTCTCCAGCTTACCACAGGGAGCGTGGGAAAGGGTGACAACCGGGTGACAAATGAGTGACAAAGGGGGTTCCAGCCGGCGGGCCGGAGGCAGAGGGACCGCCCCGTCCGTCCTAAACCCTCAAGGGCGGCAAGGCGGCGGTCACGGCTTCGGCCATGAGGCGGTGGCCCTCCCTGTCCGGGTGGAGACCGTCCAGGTAGTGGGCGCGGCCCTCCGGGGGCAGGAGCCCCGGGACGGCAAAGTTCACTGTCTGGAAGCCAAAGGTCCCAGCGAAGCGCACCAGCCAGTCCCGGTAGGCGGAAAACACCGGCAGGAGCCTTTTATAATCGGTGAGGGCCAGCCAGGGCTCGGGAATCCCCTCGGCATAGACCGGCGGGGGCAGGCCGATCATGGGCCGGATGCGGTTGGCCGCCGCCTGATGGGCCATAGCGGCCAGCGCGGAGCGTGCGGGGGCATCGCTGCCCCCGAAGATGATGTCGTTGGCGCCCCCCATCAGCAGCACCCGGTCCGGCTTTTCGTCCAGCACGTCCCGCCCGAACCGGGAGAGCATGCCGCCGGCGGTGTCCCCGTTGAGCCCCCGATTCACCAGGGTGTGGCCGGTACGGGCCACGGCCAGACTCACCCAGCAGTCTCTGCGGGGTACGCCGTAGCCATAGGTCAGGCTGTCTCCCAGACAGACCAGCTTCATGTTCCCACCTCCCGGGCGGCTTCGCCGCCCTCTGTATGCCCCTCCAGTATAGCCCATCCCCGGCCCCGGCGCAAGAACTGCGCGCGGACATGGAAGCCTTGCACTGTTCCCAGATGCAGGCATTAGCACTCTATATCCAAGAGTGCTAATGTTTACAATTTAGACATATTTGTCTGTATATTTGTTCACAGGTCAAGGCGTATACTAGCCCCAGAAACAAAGAGATGGGGCCGCCACCAAGAGGGCCGGCCCCGGAAAGAGGATGGTTTTCATGGAAAATGCAAGATTCTAGCAGATTCTTCCCCAGATTGCTAACACACCTTGATTTTTGAAAGGAGCCCTTTTTATGTTTGGTATGATCCCGTTTGAGCGCAATGACGATAACTTTTTTGACCTGTTCGACAATTTTGAGCGCAAATTCTTCGGCAACAGCAGCGCCACCCTCCCCGACTTCCGCACCGACATCCGCGACGCTGGCGACCGTTTTATTTTAGAAGCCGAGCTGCCCGGCTTCCAGAAGGGGGACATCAAGCTGGATTTGAAGGACGGCATCCTCACCATCTCCGCCCAGCACAGCGAGAACAAAGAGGACAAGGACGAGAAGGGCAGCTACATCCGCAGGGAGCGCCGCTTCGGGTCCTTCAGCCGGTCCTTTGACATCACCGGCGTGGATGAGGAGCGGATCACCGCCTCCTACAACAACGGCGTGCTGGAGCTGAATCTGCCCAAGGCTGTGCCTGTGGTGCCCGAGGCCAAGCGCATCGCCATCGAGTAAAGACCTGGCGAGGGAGCCGGTCGGCAGGGCCGACCGGCTCCTTTTGGGTTTGGTGAAGTCAGACGCGCCTCTCTCCCGTCATTCTGAGGCCGCAGGCCGAAGAATCCGCATCCCTCGTCCGCCTGCGTTTCCGTAAGGAGAAAGGACGGGGGCACGGATCCTTCGCTGCGCTCAGGATGACGCTGTCGGGCAGCGCTTCAGCGTCCCACGTGGCAGCCGAAGGCGCCCCCAGCCATTGACTTTTCTCTCAAAGAATCGCACATAATAAAAGCATGACACCCGAAAGGATGTGACTTCTCATGAACATGAATCAGTTTACCCAGAAATCTCTGGAGGCGGTGCAGTCGGCCCAGGCCATCGCCCAGGAATACGGCAACCAGCAGATCGAGCAGGCCCACTTCCTCTACGCCCTGCTGGAGCAGGAAAACGGCCTCATTCCCCAGCTGCTGGGCAACATGGGCATCACCTTCCCCAGCTTTGAGGCCGCCGCCCGCAAACAGGTGGAGGACCTGCCCCGGGTGACAGTGAGCGGCGGCCGGGAGGCTGGCAAGGTCTACATTGCCTCCGATGTGGACAGAGTGATGAACGGGGCCGAGTCCATCGCCAGGGGCATGAAGGACGAGTATATCTCGGTGGAGCACCTGTTTCTGTCCCTCATTGAGCACGCCAACCCCGGCCTGAAAGACCTTTTCCGCACCTACAACATCACCAAAGAGGGGGTGCTCCAGGCCCTCTCCGCCGTCCGTGGCAACCAGCGGGTGACCTCCGACAATCCGGAGGAGACCTACGACGCCCTGAAAAAGTACGGCTCCGACCTGGTGGAGCGGGCCCGGCAGAACAAGCTGGACCCGGTCATTGGCCGGGACGACGAGATCCGCAACGTCATCCGCATCCTGAGCCGGAAATCCAAAAACAACCCGGTGCTCATCGGCGAGCCCGGCGTGGGCAAGACCGCCATCGCCGAGGGTCTGGCTCAGCGGATCGTCAAAGGAGACGTTCCCGGCTCTCTGAAGGACAAGACCATCTTTGCCCTGGACATGGGCGCCCTCATCGCCGGGGCCAAGTACCGGGGCGAGTTCGAGGAACGGTTGAAGGCCGTTTTGAACGAGGTCAGGAAGAGCGAGGGCAAGATCATCCTCTTCATCGACGAGCTCCACACCATCGTGGGGGCCGGCAAGACCGAGGGCGCCATGGACGCGGGCAACCTCTTAAAGCCCATGCTGGCCCGGGGCGAGCTCCACTGCATCGGCGCCACCACCCTCAACGAGTACCGCCAGTATATCGAAAAAGACGCCGCCCTGGAGCGGCGCTTCCAGCCCGTCATGGTGAGCGAGCCCAGTGTGGAGGACACCATCGCCATCCTCCGTGGCCTCAAGGAACGCTACGAGGTCTTCCACGGCGTGAAGATCACCGACGGCGCCATCATCGCCGCCGCCACCCTCTCCAACCGCTATATCACGGACCGTTTTCTCCCCGACAAGGCCATCGATCTGGTGGATGAGTCCTGCGCCATGATCCGCACCGAGATCGACTCCATGCCCACCGAGCTGGACGTCATCCAGCGCAAGATCATCCAGCACCAGATCGAGGAGGCCGCCCTGAAGAAAGAGGACGATCCCCTCTCCCAGGAACACCTCCGTGAGATCCAGAAGGAGCTGGCCGAGATGCGGGACGAGTTCAGCGCCAAGAAGGCCCAGTGGGAGAACGAAAAGAACGCCATCGGCAAGGTCCAGAAGCTCCGGGAGGAGCTGGAGGCGGCGGGCGCTCAGCTGGAGAAGGCCCAGCGGGAATACGACCTCAACAAGGCCGCCGAGCTCCAGTACGGTAAGATCCCTGAACTCAAAAAGCAGTTGGAGATCGAGGAGGGCTATGCCCAGCAGTCCAAGGAGGATTCCCTGCTCCGGGACAAGGTCACCGAGGAGGAGATCGCCCGCATCATCCAGCGATGGACCGTCATCCCCGTCTCCAAGCTGATGGAGGGAGAGCGGGAAAAGCTCCTCCACCTGGAGGACATCCTCCACCAGCGGGCGGTGGGCCAGGACGAGGCCGTCCGCCTGGTGAGCGAGGCCATTTTGAGAAGCCGGGCCGGCATCGCCGCCCCCGACAAGCC
>NZ_JAPFEA010000039.1 GCF_026169115.1 Intestinimonas sp.
GACGGGGCCGGGGGTGAAGGCGGTCTTGCCCGCCTTCATCCGGCTCAGGTCCAGCAGGGCGCTCACCAGGGCGGCCATCTGGCCGGACTGGTCCATGATGACGTCCAGGTATTCCTCCCGCTTCTCCGGGGCGATGTCCTCCCGGAGCCCCTCGGCGTAGGAATGGAGGATGGCCAGGGGGGTCTTGAGCTCGTGGGCCACGGCGTTGGTGAGGTCCCGTTCCCGCTGGAGCCGCTTTGCCTGGGCCCGGGCGGTGAGGAAGGCCAGGAGAAGGGCCAGCAAGAGGGTGAGGAGGTAGACGGGCCACAGACCGTGGGCGGGGGAGAGGTCCACCCAGTAAGCCCAGCCCACCTGACTGCCGTCGCCGCCCGGCTGGGTGAAGGAGGAGACCGCGCCGTTGTGGGGGCCGGGAGTGGGCGTACCGCCCACATAGAATCGAGTGGTGTGGTCCAGCTCGGCCTGGGCCATGTGCTGCCGCTCCAGCAGGACCTCGGGCGCGGCCCCGCCCACCAGGGCGGGGGAGAGGGAGACGAAACGGAAGGCCAGGGTGGTGAGGGTTTTTCCCGCCCAATAGCCGCTGGAGCTGTCCAGCAGGGTCACGTCCTCCCCCGGCAGGTGATAGACCAGCTTTTTGGGGTAGAGGACGTCGCCATCCACCACGCCCGTCACCTCCACAGAGACCTGGAGGAACAGGTCCTGGCGCTCCTCATCGGTGTATTCGTATCCGTGGTATTCACACCAGTTCCAGAAAGAGAAGTCGATGAAGACGGGTTCTTCCCGCAGTCGGCGGGCCAGCTGAAGCTGCTCCTCCTCCGTGAGGCCGGGGTCGAAAAGCAGCGCATAGCTGACGATGTCCTGGGGACCGTTGAGGGGCGTGGTGGCGGTACCGGCCAGGAGCTGGCTCCGGGCGGTCTCCTCGCCCTGCCCGTCGTACAGCCGCAGGGTCACCGCGCCGCCGTAGGGGGCCAGGTCGTCGGTGAAGTTGCTCAGCCAGCGGTCTCCCCAGCCGTCGGCGCTGTCCGAGCGGCTGGCGGCGAGCAGGACGGCATGCTCTATGGAGGAACGGATGATTTTTTGGTGGTACTGGTCGTTGAGGTAGGTGAGCGCGCCGGCCATCAGGCACCACAGGGCCAGGAAGAGGGCGGCGGCGCGGAAAAAGAGGGGGCGCAGAGACTGACGGTCCATAGGATGCTCCTTTCCGTGGCGGGCGGAGGGGAACAGGGAGCGGTCAGGGACGGGTACAGGGCAGATCCACCCAGAATCGGACGCCGGTGGGGAGGTTTTCCACCCCGCAGGCGCCGCCGTGGAGGGCGGCAGTCTCCCTGACCAGGGCCAGCCCCAGGCCGGTGCCGCCGCTCTGGCGGTCCCGGGCGGCGTCGGCGCGGTAAAAGGGCTCAAAGAGCCGGGGCAGGGCCTCCTCTGGGATGGGGTCGCCGTCATTTTCCACCGTCAGGCGGACGAAGGACCCCCGGTGCTGGAGGGCGGCCCGGATCTCGCCGCCGGGCGGGGTGTGGCGGAGGGCGTTGGCGGCCAGATTGGAGACCACCAGGGAGAGCCGCCCTTCCTCGCCGGAGACGGTGCAGGGGGGCAGGTCCAGGCGGGCGGTGACGCCGGCGGTCTCCATGGGCCGCTCCAGAGCGCGGAAGACGGCGGCGGTCACCTGGTCCAGGGAGACGGGGCCGGGGGTGAAGGCGGTCTTGCCCGCCTTCATCCGGCTCAGGTCCAGCAGGGCGCTCACCAGGGCGGCCATCTGGCCGGACTGGTCCATGATGACGTCCAGGTATTCCTCCCGCTTCTCCGGGGCGATGTCCTC
>NZ_JAPFEA010000111.1 GCF_026169115.1 Intestinimonas sp.
CTTCAGTAGGTATAGACTTTCCCGCTCTTCTATGGTAAGGTGTTTATAGTGACTCATAGGATGCTGCCCCTTTCTTGGCTGTCCACAAACACCATTTTAGGGCATCACCGCCTATGAGTCACTCCTTTTTTACCTATCTCCATGTGTTGCACTTGAATTGTAAATCTTGATACACCATATTGTTAGGGACGGCGCGGCCAACACAAAATCATGGATGTCCTGCCGCAGGCCGTCCAATGGGAAATCAGAGGAGCCCTCCCCAAAACCGGTTCCTGAACCCCATTATAGCACAGAAGACCGGAAGAGGGGAGGCCGGCGGCCCAACTGGCCGGAGAGAATGAGAGGAGAAAAGAGGGAACAGTATGAAGGAGAACCAACTGCGCTATGCAGTCTGCGCCGAGGAGGGCGGCGCGCCCGTCCTGTTCGGCGTGGTCTGCCGGGACGGGCCCAGGGCGGACAGGCTTTCCAGCGACTACGCAGAGGTGGCGCGTCTGGTGGACGCGCTCAACCGAAACCGGCTTTCCGTGGAGCACTTTTGGGACGTCGTGGATGATTTTCGCCATTCCTGGGCAGAAATGTATTAAATCCACGAAATTGTACTTGCCATTCCTGCGCGCAGCGGTTAAAATAATAATTTGCCATATAGTAATGAAAGAGCGCGCGCGGAGGTTAGGAATGGACCGGACGATGGAAACGATCCTCTCCAGGGTACAGAAGCCCGCCCGGTATACCGGTGGAGAGTACAATGCGGTGGTGAAGGACCCAAAACAGGTGGATACACGGGTGGCCATGTGCTTCCCGGACACCTATGAGATCGGCATGTCCAATCTGGGGGTGCGGATCCTCTACGGGCTGATGAACGAGCTGCCCGGCGTGTGGTGCGAGCGGGTGTTCGCCCCCTGGGGAGACATGGAGGAGGAGATGCGCCGGGAGGGGCTGCCCCTCTACGGTTTGGAGAGTGGAGATCCCATCTCTGATTTCGACATCATCGGCTTCTCCCTGGGCTATGAGATGGCCTATACCAACGTTCTCAATATGCTGGATCTGGCGGGGCTGCCCCTGCGCTCCGCGGACCGGGACGAGGACGCCCCCCTCATCATTGCCGGCGGCACCTGTGCCTACAACCCGGAGCCTCTGGCCCCCTTTGTGGACATCTTTTCTCTGGGCGAGGGCGAGGAGGTCACGGTGGAGCTCATCCAGCTCTATCAGCGCGCCCGGCAGGAGGGCTGGTCCCGGCAGGATCTGCTGCTGGCCGCAGCCGGAGTGCCGGGGCTCTATGTGCCCTCCCTCTATGACGTGACCTATCGGGAGGACGGGACGGTGGAGGCCATCGTTCCGCAGGAGGGCGCCCCTGAGCTGGTGACCAAGCGGATTGTCCGGGATCTGGACAAAGCCTACTTCCCGGTCAAGACCATCGTGCCCTCTACCGAGATCGTCCATGACCGAGTCATGCTGGAGGTCTTCCGGGGCTGTATCCGGGGCTGCCGCTTCTGCCAGGCGGGCTACGCCTATCGGCCCGTCCGCACCCGCAGTCCCCAGCTCCTGGTGGAGCAGGGGATCGCCGCCTGCCAGGACTCCGGTTATCAGGAGATGACCCTTTCCAGCCTGTCCACCAGCGATTACCGGCCCCTGGAGGGGCTGTGCGACGGGCTGCTGGAGTGGTGCGAGCCCAATAAGGTATCCCTGTCCCTGCCCTCCCTGCGGGCGGACAATTTCTCCATGGGCCTCATGCAGCGGCTCCAGCATGTCCGCAAGAGCGGACTCACCTTCGCCCCCGAGGCGGGCACCCAGCGCCTCCGGAACGCCATCAACAAGAACGTCACCGAGGACGACCTGATGAACTCCTGCCGCACCGCCTTCCTGGGCGGGTGGAACACGGTGAAGCTCTACTTTATGCTGGGCCTGCCCACCGAGACCGATGAGGATGTGCTGGGTATCGCTGACCTGGCCAAGAAAGTGCTCCAGCTCTGGCGGGAGACCGCCCCCGACAAGCGTCGGGGCTGCCGGATCACCGTTTCCACGGCCTGCTTTGTGCCCAAGCCCCACACCGCCTTCCAGTGGGAGGCCCAGGTCACCCGGGAGGAGTACCTTCGCCGGGTGAAGCTGCTGCGGGACAACATGCGGGAGAAGGCCATCGTCTACCACTGGCACGACCCGGATACCTCCTATCTGGAGGCCGTCTTTGCCCGGGGGGACCGCCATCTGGCCGACGCCATCGAGCTGGCTTGGCGGGAGGGGGCCAAATTCGACTCCTGGAGCGAATATTTTGACCTGGACCGCTGGCTGCGGGCCTTTGACGCATGCGGACTGGACCCGGCCTTCTACGCCAATCGGGTCCGGGACCGGGAGGAGGTCCTGCCCTGGAGCCGGGTATCCACCGGCGTGACCCCTGCCTTCCTGTGGCGGGAGCGGGAGCGGGCCTATGAGGCGGTCATCACCCCCGACTGCCGGAAGCAGTGTACCGGCTGCGGGGCCAACCATCTGCTGGAGAAGGGGAGGGTGTGCGATGAGTGAGGAGCGCATCCAGTTCATCAAAACGGGCCGGGCCCGCTATATCTCCCACCTGGATTTGATGCGGACCTTCCAGCGGGCCTTTCTCCGGGCGGGGCTCCATGTCCGGCACACCGAGGGCTTCAACCCCCACGCCTATGTGTCCATCGCTCTGCCCCTGTCGGTGGGCTTTTCCAGCCAGTGTGAGATCCTGGAGTTCGGCCTGCCCGAGGGGATGGAGCCCGGCGAGGTGCCGGACCGGCTCACCCGGGCCCTGCCCGAGGGGATCACGGTCACCCGCTGCTACGACGGGGGACGGCCCGTCCGGGAGCTGTGCTGGGTGAACTACATCATTACCCTGGAATATGACGCCGGCGCGCCCGTGGGGGCGGAGAACGCCATCCGGGCCCTGCTGAGCCAGGAGAGCCTGGTGGTGACCAAGAAGTCCAAGAAGGCCAAGAGCGGTCAGGTCCAGGTGGACCTCATCCCCCTCATCCACAAGGTGGACTATGAGGGGCGCCGGGACGCCATCGTTCTGGATGTGATCCTCCGGGCCCAGAATCCGGGGCTCAATCCGGCCCTGCTGGTGGAGACCATACAGAAGCAGTGTCCCGAGGCGGCGCCCGACTATGTGAGCTACCACCGCAAGCAGGTCCTGGACAAGGATTTCCATCCCTTCCTGTAAGTATGCGCCCGCCCCGGGAACATTTCCCGGGGCGGGATTTGTATTTCCCGGGGATTGCAAGACCGGGGCGGCTTTGCTATACTGAAAGGAAAGCGGATACAAAAAGGTGCCTGTGCGCCGTGGAATAAAAGGAGTATCACATGAAGAAACGAGTACTGGCGGTTGTGGGGGCGGCGGGGGCGCTGCTCTGCGCCACGGTGGCCCTGGCTGTGGGCGGCGGGGCGGAGGACCCTCTGGTGTCCAAGAGCTATGTGGATGGGACCTATACCGCCCAGGTGACGGCCCAGGCGGAGGCCGCCGTCGCCCGCCGCCATGACGCCCTCTATGCCGAGGCCGGGGCGGGGCTGAAGGCCAAACACGAAAGCTATCTGGCGCGGCTGGGAGGGAGCGCCTCCGGGGGCAGCTATCAGGAGTCCTTTCAGGACATCCGGGTGAAGGAGGGGGATACCGTCCAGGTACCCGCCGGCTCCGGCTTTTTGCTGCTGGCCGGCAGCGGCGACCTCTCCTGCGCCGGGAAGAAGACCATCGACCTCTCCAACGGCTGGGAGAAGGGCTCCGGCGCCCTGACCCAGGGACGGCGGTATCTGGTGATGGAGGACACGGTGGCCACCGTCACGGTGACCTCCACCACGGCGGTGCTCTCCCTGGAGGGCTGGCACACCCTCACCGAGAGCGGCAGGACCGACTACAACGCCCTGGCGGAGGCCCTGCGCATCCTGGGGCTGTTCCGGGGCAGCGATACGGGCTACGGCTCCGGCTACGACCTGGAGCTCCCCCCCACCCGGATCCAGGGGCTCATCATGTTCCTGCGTCTCATCGGAGAGGAGCAGGCCGCTCTGGCCACCACAGCCGCCTGCCCCTTCACCGATGTGCCCGCCTGGTGCCAGAGCTATGTGGCCTATGCCTATGAAAAGGGCTATACCAAGGGCATGGATGAGGCGGCCCGGTACTTTGGCACCAACGACGCCCTCACCGCCGGACAGTATGTGACCTTCCTTCTGCGGGCTCTGGGGTACAGCGAGGGCGGCGCGGCCCCCGATTTCACCTGGGACACCGCCCTCCAGCGGGGGGAGGCGCTGGGGGTCCTGACCGCCGGAGAGCGGCAGCTGCTGGAGGGCGGGCCCTTCCTCCGGGCCCATGTGGCCTACCTCTCCTATTTTGCCCTGGATGCCCGGCAGAAAGACGGGGCCATGACCCTCCAGGAACGGCTGGTGGGGGCTGAGGTCCTGGACCAGGCCGTGGTTGTCACGGTGCGCTCCGGGGTGTCTGTGACCAGACTGTGACCTTGATTTGGGGACACGAAAGCCGACCGGGTGCATAGGATGTGATGGAGGCCGGAGACGGTCTACCATCTCATTGGGAGGTACTTCGTTATGGGGTGCAACAACGGCTGCGGATTCGGCGGCTTTGGCGGCGGGAACTGTCTGTGGATCATTCTGATCCTGATCCTCATCTGCTGCTGCGGCGGGAGCTGGGGCGGCTGTGGCAACAGCTGCGGCTGTGGCAACGGCTGTGGCTGCGGCAACGGCTGTGGAAACAACAACTGCTGCTGAGCAAACATAAGACGCGGGCGGAGCAGGGCTCCGCCCGCGAAATTGTCGAAAAAGTGGAACTACGCAGAATAAGCCACGGGGGAAAAGTGTGAAAGGGGGTCTGGGCTGCCGGTGGCAGTCCAGATGTCTTCGGGCGAAGCCACCTCAAAACAGGTGAGCCCCCACTTTCGCGTGCAGTCAGGAACTTTTTCGATGAAATCGAAAAAGTCAGCATCTTGTTGAAAAGCCTGGAAAGGCGTTTCGACAAGATGACGGGCGGAGCGGGGCTCCGCCCGCGACAAAAAAATTTGATTTTTTGTAAAATTCCTCTTGCAATTCCTGTTTGAATGTGTTAATATAATCTAGCTATCAGGAGTGAGCTCTTGAAGACAGTGAGCGGCTGTAGCTCAGCTGGATAGAGTGACTGGCTACGAACCAGTAGGTCGGGGGTTCGAATCCCTTCAGCCGTACCAAAAAAGAAAGACATCTGCTTTCAGCAGATGTCTTTCTTTTTTAGGTTCCGCCGCCTAGAGGGCGGCTCCACCCTTCGGTGATTAAAAATGCTCGGGGCAAGTGAATTGCCCCTGCGCCAAGGTTTTGCCTGTGGCAAAACGCTTGTACGGCGCAAATGCGCCGCCGGCCAGAAGGCCGATTGGGTACTCCTCAAGTAAAACCGCA
>NZ_JAPFEA010000093.1 GCF_026169115.1 Intestinimonas sp.
CCCGCCGCTGGATGGGTCCAAGGTGCTGGGCGCCTGTCGTCCCGACCGGGCCTATTACAAGCTCATGCGCTATGAGCGATGGGGCATGCTCCTCCTCATGGCGCTGCTTTGGCTGGGGGTGTTCAGCGCCCCGCTGAACGCCGCCAGGGGTTGGGTGCTGGATCTGCTGCTCCGGGGCGCGGCCTGGCCCTATTATCTGCTCACATAAGACGAAAGGGAGAGGACGCCGTTGGAGGGACCCATCTATCATCTGGAAAAAGTGGTGAAGGCCAAGGCGGAGGACCTGGAGGACTTTACCGGTCCCCTGGATCTGATCCTGGCCCTGCTGAGCAAGAACAAGATGGAGATCAAGGACATCCAGATCTCTGTGATCCTGGAACAATATCTGGCCTGGATGGACCGGCGGAAGGAGCTGGACCTGGAAGTGGCCAGCGAATTCGTCAGCATGGCGGCCCAGCTGGTCTTCATCAAGTCGAGGATGCTCCTCTCCATCCACGATGAGGAGGCCCTCTCCGAGATGGAACAGCTCATCGCCTCTCTGGAGGCCCACCAGCGCCGGGAGGACTATCTTAAGATCAAGGCGGTGGCGCCGGCGCTCTCCGACCGCTTTGCGCTGGGGCGGGACTACATCACCAAGGGCCCGGAGGCCCTGCCCGCCGACCACACCTACCGCTATGTCCACGACAGGGACGACCTGCGGCGGGCCATGCTGGCGGTGCGGGAGCGGATGGGAACGCTGCTGCCGCCGCCGGTGAGCGCCTTTGAGGGCATCGTGGGCCGGGAGCCCTATCCGGTATCGGACAAGGCTGCCGAGCTCATCCAGCGGCTGGTGCGCTTTGGCGTCACCCGGTTCCGGGCCCTGTTCCAGGGCAATCGGAGCCGCTCTGAGGTGGTGGCCACCTTTATCGCCGTGCTGGAGCTGTGCAAGGCCCGGCGCATCCGCCTGGCCGGCACCGAGACCGACTGCACAGTGACCTGCACCGGGGAGGGGGAGACCGAGATGGAGTTCTCCACCGATGCGTACTGATCCAACGGAAGGGGGAGGGACCCTTTGACAGATCTGAAGGAGATCCAGTCGGCCATGGAGGCCGTTCTCTTTGCCGCCGGCGAGCCGGTGGGCGTGGAGCGGCTGTGCCTGGCGCTGGAGATCGACCGCGCCACAGCGGACGCAGTGGCCCAGAAGCTGATGGACGATTACAGTTACAGCCGCCGGGGCATCCGGCTGGTGCGGCTGGACACCAGCTATCAGCTCTGCTCGGCGCCGGAGTACGCCGACCTCATCCGCAAGACCTTTGAGAGCCGGCGTCCCCCCAGGCTGTCCCCACCGGCCCTGGAGGTGCTGGCCATCATCGCCTATTACCAGCCCACCACCCGGGCCTACGTGGACCAGGTGCGGGGGGTGGACAGCGCCTATACTGTGGGATTGCTGCTGGACCGGGAGCTCATTGAGGAGTGCGGACGACTGGCGGTGCCAGGGCGGCCCATCCTCTATCGGACCACGCCCACCTTCCTGCGCTCCTTTGGCCTGAGCAGCCTGGAGGAGCTGCCAGAGCTGCCAGCCGCCGCGCCGGAGGAGGGCCAGCTCTCCATGGACATGCAAACGGCGCTGGAGAAGCTGCGGATGCTCCGGGAGGAGGGGGAGGAGCCCACCGAGGAGGAACTGCTCTCCGCGGCGACGGCGCTGGCGCGGGCCGAGCGGAACACGACGGAGGGAGGCTGAGGCCCGGTGGGCTGGGTGATCCTGGCGTGTATCCTGGCGGCCCTGCTCCTGGTGTCGCTCATCCGGGTCGGAGCCGATGCGGATTACGATGGCGCGCAGCTCACCGTCCGCCTTCGGGTGGGACCGGTGCATCTGCGGGTCTATCCGATGAAAAAGAAGCGGGAAAAGCCGCCTGCCGACCCGGAGACGGCGCCGAAGAAGCCCTCTCCCGGACCGGAGAAGGGGGCGCTCTTCTCACTGCTCCGGGCGCTGCTGCCGGTGGCCCTGCGGGCGGCGGGCAGCCTCCGGCGCAGGATCTCGGTAGACCGGCTGGAGGCGCGGATCCTGCTGGCTGGGAGCGATCCGGCAGCCGTGGCAACGGCCTTTGGAAGCGTCAATGCCATGCTTGGTATGGTCCTGCCCCTTTTGGAGCAGAATTTTCGTATCCGCCAGCGGGACATCCGCACGGCGGTAGATTTCCAGCGGACCCACTCGGAGCTCAGCGCCGGGGTCGCGCTGTCCCTCACCGTCGGGCAGGGGGTCTCTTTTGCCCTGCGGTTTGGGTTCCAGGCACTGGGTGTGCTGCTGCGCTGGCGGCGGCAGCAAAATGAAACCAAGAAACAGGTCACAGATACGACAGAAAGGGCGGTAGCATATGGAAAAGAACCATCCCATCAGTGAGCTCATGTCCACCACCATGGAGAAGATCCGGGAGATGGTGGACGTCAACACCATCGTAGGCACCCCCATCCACACCGACGGCGGCGTGACCCTCATTCCGGTGTCCCGGCTGTCCTTCGGCTTTGGGACCGGCGGCGGCGACTTTACCACCAAGAACCAGAAGCCGGACGCGGAGAACTCCTTCGGCGGCGGCAGCGGTGCCGGCGTCAACATCGCCCCAGTGGCCTTCCTCATCGTCAAGGGGGATTCGGTGAAGCTGCTGCCTGTGGCCCCTCCCGCCGGAAACGCGGTGGACCGGGTGGTGGAGCTGGTGCCAGAGATGTTCGATAAGGTCACCGATTTCATTGAGAAGCAGGACAAGGGCGGCAAGGGTTCCGCGGAGCAATAAAACGGGCGGGGCGGCGTCCGGGGATAATCGGAGAAGGGGACAGACATACTAACGGCATCCATACCGTTGAGGTGATGCCCCATGAAGTCATTTGCAGCCCTGTTTCTGTCGTTTGCCCTGCTCCTCCCCATGCTCGGCCCCGCCGCCCGGGCGGCGGGGCCGTCCACGTCGGCGGCCTCCGCCATCCTGGTGGACGCCGGGAGCGGACGGGTCCTCTATGAAAAGGACGCCCACACCCGCCGGGGCATCGCCAGCACCACCAAGCTGATGACCGCTCTGGTGGCGGCGGAGTCGGTCACCGATCTGAACGCCCCGGTGGAGATCCTGCGGGAGGACACCCTTGCCGAGGGCTCCTCCATGTATCTGAGGGCGGGGGAGACCGTCACGGTGGAGGCCCTCCTTTACGGCCTGCTCCTCCAGTCCGGCAACGATGCCGCCCTGGCCCTGGCACGCTTCTGTGCCGGGAGTGTGGCGGCCTTTGTGGCGCTAATGAACGAGAAGGCCCAGGCTCTGGGCATGGCGGACACCCATTTTGCAAACCCAAATGGACTGGACGCCGAGGGACACTACTCCACCGCCGCCGACATGGCCATCCTGGCGGCGGCCTGCATGGACAACGAGCTGGTGGCGAAAACGGCGGCCTGCGGAACGGCGTCGGTTGGGGGGCGGACCTTCGTCAACCACAACAAGCTGCTCCGCCTCTATCCCGGCTGTGTGGGGATGAAGACGGGCTATACCAGCGCCTCTGGCCGAACCCTGGTCTCGGCGGCCCGGCGGGACGGACAGTTGCTGCTGTGCGTCACCCTCAACGACCCCGACGACTGGAGGGACCACGCCGCCCTTTTTGATTACGGCTTTGAGACCTACCCGCTGCGGCTGCTGGCCGGCGCGGGGAAAACGGTGGGACTGGTGAAGACCGCCGGGGCCCTGGTGCCCGCCCTGTGGGTGCGGACGGCGGAGGAGGTGCGATACCCCCTGACGGCAGAGGAACAGGTCAGGGTCCGGCTGGACCTGCCCGACCGGCTGCCGGCGCCGGCGGCAGCCGACCTGCCGGTGGGGGGTCTCACCTTCACCCTGGACGGCGCGGTCATCGGGCGGACGGAGCTGGTGTGCGCAGCCGGCGTTCACGCTGACCCTGCCCCGGCCCGGGGACCGCTGGAGCGGCTCTGGGCGCTGCTGCCCTGGGCGGCATAGGCCGCCCAGCATAAAATGGAAAGAAAGAGGTGCCCTTCATGGAGGAACGCCTGCAAAAACTCCTCTCCGCCGCCGGGCTTTGCTCCCGGCGTACGGCGGAGGACTATATCGTGGCCGGACGGGTCACGGTGAACGGTCAGGTCGCCGGGCTGGGCGACAAGGCCGACCTGAGCCGGGACCGCGTGGCGCTGGACGGGGTGGAGGTGGGCCCGGCGGCAGAGCCGGTCTACCTCATGCTCAACAAGCCCCGGGGCTATGTGACCACCCTCTCCGACGAGGAGGGGCGGCCCACGGTGGCCGAGCTGGTGGCCGACTGCGGGGTGCGGGTGTGGCCGGTAGGACGGCTGGACCTGGATTCGGAGGGGCTTTTGCTGCTCACCAACGACGGCGCTCTGACCCACCGGCTCATCCACCCCAGCCACGAGGTGAACAAGCAGTACTTAGTGATGGTCACCGGAGACATTGAGGGGGCCCTGCCCACCCTCAACGGTCCCATGGAGCTGGATGGCGTGGCCCTCGCGCCCGCCCGTGTGGACCGGCTGGGCCCCAATCTGCTCTCCTTTGAGATCCACGAGGGAAAAAACCGCCAGATCCGCCGGATGTGCCAGCAGGTGGGCCTGACGGTGAAGGCCCTGCGCCGGGTCCGGGAGGGCCAGGTTCAGCTGGGAGGGCTCAAGCTGGGCAAGTGGCGTCACCTCACCGAGGAGGAGGTCGCGCTGCTCAAAAGCATCTGAGGATGCAGAAGGGCCGGAACTGTTCTGCGGGACGTGCTTGCATTTCCCGCCGTTTCCCGCTATGATAATAGCGGTTGGCCCCATTGCCGGCGGAGCGCGGCGGGGGCGGTACAGTACGCCGGGCAAAGCCCGGGAAGAAATGTGAGGGTGTCCGCCATGTCCAGGGACATTTTGACCGCCATTCAAAACCAAATGCCCACCTTTTCCAAGGGGCAGAAGCTCATTGCCCGCTTCATCCTGTCCTCTTACGACAAGGCGGCCTTCATGACGGCCAGCCGCCTGGGGCAGACGGTGAACGTCAGCGAGTCCACGGTGGTCCGCTTTGCCGCCGAGCTGGGCTATGACGGCTACCCCAGCATGCAGAAGGCCCTCCAGGAGATGATCCGCAGCAAGCTCACCTCTATCCAGCGCATTGAGGTGGCCAATGACCGCATCGGGGATCACGACGTCCTGGCCACGGTGCTCCAGTCGGACATCGAAAAGATCCGGCTCACCCTGGAGGAGGCTGACCGGTCCGGGTTTGACCGGGCGGTGGACGCCATCCTCTCTGCCCGGCGGATCTACATTGTGGGGGCCCGTTCGGCGGCGGCGCTGGCGGACTTCCTGGGTTTTTACTTCAATCTGATCTTTGAGCAGGTGGTCCTCATCCGGACCACTTCGGTGAGCGAGACCTTTGAACAGCTGCTGCGGGTGGGGCCGGAGGACGTGGTCATCGGGATCAGCTTCCCCCGGTATTCCAGCCGGACGGTACAGGCCATGCGCTTTGCCGGAGACCGGGGCGCCAGAGTGGTGGCCCTCACCGACTCCCAGGCGTCCCCTCTGGCAGACATGGCCACGGTCACCCTCCTGGCCAAAAGCGATATGGCATCCTTTGTGGATTCCCTGGTGGCGCCGCTGAGTCTCATCAACGCCCTCATCGTGGCGGTGGGGCGGCGCAAGAATGCCGATGTGGCCCAGACTTTCTCCACCCTGGAGCAGATCTGGGCGGATTACGGCGTATATGAACAAGTAGAGGAAGAGAACTGATTTGACGCAGGAAGAGAAGCGGATCATTGTCATAGGGGGCGGCGCCGCGGGCATGCTCGCGGCGCTGACTGCTGCCCGGATGGGGGCCCCTGTCACCCTCCTGGAGCGCAACCAGAAGGTGGGGCGGAAGCTCTATATCACCGGCAAGGGCCGGTGCAACCTGACCAACGACTGTGCGCCGGCAGAGGTCCTGGCCAACGTGCCCCGGAATGGAAAATTCCTCACCAGCGCTGTCACCCGGTTCCCGCCGGCCCAGGTGAAGGACTTTTTTACCGACCTCGGCGTCCCCTTGAAGACCGAGCGGGGCAACCGGGTCTTCCCGGTGTCGGATAAGGCTGCCGATGTGGTGGACGCCCTCTTTTTCGCCCTGCGGCGTGCCGGCGTGGACCTGGTCCAGGACCGGGCCGGGGAGATCCTCACCGCAGAAGGGCGGGTCACGGGGGTCAAGGGGGAGAAGGGGCGCTACCCCGGCAGGGCCGTGGTCCTGGCCACCGGCGGGGCCTCCTACCCGCTGACCGGCTCCACCGGAGACGGCTATGCCATGGCCGCCGCCCTGGGCCACACCATCCTGCCCCCCAAGGCATCCCTCATTCCCCTGGTGGTGGAGGGGGAGGAGTGTCCCTCCATGCAGGGGCTCTCCCTGCGGAATGTGGCGGTAAAGGTGAAAAATCAGAAGGGCAAGGTGATCTTCCGGGAGCAGGGGGAGATGCTCTTCACCCATTTCGGCCTCTCCGGCCCCCTGATCCTCAGCGCCAGCGCCCATATGCGGGACTACGAAAAGGAGCGGTATACCGTGGTGATCGACCTCAAACCGGCCCTGGACGAGACGGCGCTGGACGCCCGCCTGGTGCGGGAGCTCACCGGGCAGCCCAACCGGGCCTTTCACAATGTTCTGGAGACCCTGGCCCCCCGGCTGCTGGTCCCTGTGCTGGCCCGGCGGGCGGACATTCCCCCGGATCTGCCCGCCAATGCGGTCACCAAGGTCCAGCGGAGGAAGCTGTTGGAGACCCTTAAGAGTCTGGATTTCCCGGTGGCCGGTCCCCGTCCGGTGGAGGACGCCATCGTCACCAGCGGCGGCGTGAAGGTCTCCGAGGTGGACCCCAGGACCATGGCGTCCAAGCGGGTGGAGGGGCTCTATCTGGCCGGCGAGCTGCTGGACGTGGACGCCTACACAGGAGGTTTCAATCTCCAGATCGCCTGGTGTACTGGTCGTGCAGCCGGCCAGGCGGCGGCGGAGCGGGTCCTTTGACGGGCCGGGAAAAACGAGGAGGCAGAAGACATGGGACATAAGAGCGTGGCCATCGACGGCCCCTCCGGGGCGGGGAAAAGCACCCTGGCCCGGAAGGCGGCAGAAGTCCTTGGCTTTTTGTACGTAGACACTGGCGCCATCTACCGCACCCTGGGCCTGCTGGCCTTGGAGCGGAAGGTGGATCTCTCCGACACTGCGGCAGTGAAGGCCCTGCTGCCACAGGCCGAGATCCGGCTGGCGCATGACAGCGGGGACGGCCTTCAGCACATGTACCTGTGCGGCCGGGACGTCACCGGGGACATCCGGCGGCCGGAGGTATCCCGGGCGGCGTCGGCGGTGTCGGCCATCCAGGCGGTGCGGGACTTCCTGATGGAGACCCAGCGGAGTCTGGCCAGGGAGCACGATGTGGTCATGGATGGCCGGGACATCGGTACGGTGGTGCTGCCGGAGGCCGACGTCAAGATTTTCCTCACCGCTTCTCCCGAGGCGCGGGCCCGGCGGCGCTGCGACGAGCTGCTCCAGCGGGGGACGCCCCAGGACTATGAGACGGTCCTGGCCGAGATCGTGGAGCGGGACCGGCGGGACATCAGCCGGACGGCGGCGCCGCTGCGGCAGGCGGAGGACGCCGTGCTGGTGGACACCACCGAGCTGGACCTGGAGGAGAGCCTTCAGGCGCTGCTGGACGCCGTCAGAGGGGGGCTGGAGCGATGAGGACCTTTTATGCTGTGATCTATCTGATCGTGTGGCCCTTTTTCAACCTGGTCCATCCGGGGCGTGCCATCGGGTGGGAAAACATCCCGGAGGGGGGCGTGCTGGTGTGCGGCAACCACACCGCCATGTCTGACCCGCTTTTCCTGGCCTTTGCCTTTCGACTCAAGCATCAGCTCCGGCCCATGGCCAAGGCGGAGCTGCTGCGGGTGCCCTTCATTGGCTGGATCCTCCGCCATGTGGGCGTCTTCGGCGTGGAGCGGGGCAAATCGGACGTGGGCGCCATCAAGCAGGCCATGAAATACCTGAAGGAGGGGGAGAAGGTCCTCCTCTACCCGGAGGGCCACCGGATCCATGAGAGCAAGGGGGAACAGGGGGAGGCGAAAAACGGCGCCGCCATGCTGGCCGTGCGCTGCGGCGTGCCCATCCTGCCCGTCTATGTGCCGGAGCACAAGCCCTGGTTCCGGCGGACCCCGGTGGTCATCGGGGAGCCCTACCTGCCCCAGGTGGCAGGCCGGAAGGGGACTGCGGAGGAATATGACGCCATCACCGCTGACCTCATGGAGCGCATCCGCAAGCTGGGGGAGCTGGCGTCATGAAGCTGGAACTGGCCAGATCCGCCGGCTTCTGTTACGGCGTGAAGCGGGCGGTGGAGATGGCGGAGCAGGCCGCCCGGGCCGGCGGCGCCGTGCTGCTGGGCCCCGTGATCCACAACGACCATGTGGTCGCGCAGCTGGAAGAGGAGGGGGCCGTCCTGGTCCACACTGTGGAGGAGGTGCCGCCCGGCGCGGCGGTGATCCTCCGGTCTCACGGGGAGGCCAGGCGGGTCCATGAGGCCCTGGCCGAAAAGGGCTGCCGGATCGTGGACACGGCCTGTCCCAATGTCCAGCGCATCCACCGGCTGGTGGCGGAGGCCGAGGCGGCGGGCCGGCAGCCGGTCATCATCGGCACGCCGGATCACCCGGAGATCGTGGCCATCGCCGGTTGGTGCACCCATCCGGTGGTGCTGCCGGACGGGGCGGCCCTGGCCGCCTGGCTCTCAGAGGAGCCCGGACGGCGTGAAATGCCCA
Source organism: Intestinimonas sp. (assembly GCF_026169115.1). Taxonomy (GTDB): domain Bacteria; phylum Bacillota; class Clostridia; order Oscillospirales; family Oscillospiraceae; genus Intestinimonas. The sequence continues at coordinate 8,750 of NZ_JAPFEA010000093.1, forward strand.
TCACCATGGTCTCCCAGACCACATCCACCCGGGGAATTTGGGAATTCGCCTTAGAAACAGCAAAAAAAGAGTGTACAAACGCAGAAATATTTGATACAATATGTAATGCTACGTATATACGGCAGTCGGAAGCCCAAAAATTGGCAGCCCACTGCGACGCCATGATCGTCATCGGCGACCGCAAGAGCTCCAACACCAGGCGGCTTTCAGAGCTGTGTCGCGCCCTCTGTCCTCAGGTGGTCACCATTGAGGGGGCGGAGGAATTGGAACCGGCCTCCTTCCGGGGGGCGGCTTCGATCGGCATCACCGCGGGAGCATCGACGCCCGGGTGGATAATAAAGGAGGTCTATGACAAAATGAGCGACGAAATCATGGAGATCGAGGAATCCTTCGCTGATCTGCTGGAGAAATCGATCAAAACTTTAAATACAGGAGAGAAGGTCACCGGTGTCGTCACTGAGATCACCCCCACTGAGATCTATGTGGATCTGGGCACCAAGCATGCCGGCTATATTCCTGTATCCGAGCTGACCGACGACCCCACCATGAAGGTGGAGGACATCGTGAAGATCGGCGACGAGATCGAGACCTATGTCATGCGGGTCAACGACGCCGAGGGCGTGGTCACCCTGTCCAAGAAGCGCCTGGACAGCGTGAAGAGCTGGGATGACGTGGAGGCCGCCCGCGAGGCCGGCACCGTGGTGGAAGGCGTCATCACCGAGGAGAACAAGGGCGGCGTGGTGGCCTCTGTCAAGGGCGTGCGTGTGTTCATCCCCGCCTCCCAGACCGGTCTGCCCCGGGACGCCGCCATGGGCGCTCTGCTCAAGCAGAAGGTCCGCATGAAGATCACCGAGGTCAACCGTGCCCGTCGCCGCGTGGTGGGTTCCATCCGCGCTGTGGAGCAGGCTGAGCGCGCCGAGAAGGCCGCCAAGGTCTGGGCCGAGATCGAGGACGGCAAGCGTTACTCCGGCGTGGTCAAGTCCCTGACCTCTTACGGCGCTTTCGTGGACATCGGCGGCGTGGACGGCATGGTCCACATCTCCGAGCTCTCCTGGAGCCGCATCAAGCACCCCTCCGAGGTGGTCAGCGTGGGCGACCCCGTGGACGTGTACGTTATCTCCTTCGACCCTGAGAAGAAGAAGATCTCTCTGGGCATGAAGGACCGGAGCCAGGATCCCTGGACTGTCTTCACCGACAAGTACAGCGTGGGCGATGTGGCCAACGTCAAGGTGGTCAAGCTGATGACCTTCGGCGCTTTCGCCGAGATCGTCCCCGGCGTGGACGGCCTGATCCACATTTCCCAGATCGCCGACCACCGCATCGAGAAGCCCGGCGACGTGCTGGCTGAGGGCGATATGGTGGACGTGAAGATCACCGACATCGACATGGAGCACCAGAAGGTCTCTCTGTCCATCCGTGCGCTCCTGGAAGAGCCCGCCGACATGGAGGACGAGGAGGCATAAGTTCTCCTGCGTGCAGCGCATATAACAAAAGAGAAAGGACCTGTCTCATTTTTTGAGACAGGTCCTTTCAGCTTGTCAAAAAAGTAGAAATGCCCCCCATTTTGCGCAAGTGCCTCGCAGAGTTCCGTCGTCCGCAGACGACGGAAGCAAGTGAAATCTGTTTTTCCGGGGACATGTGCCTCGGAAAAAACACTGCTCAGGCCGCAAACGTGCGGCGCAGTCTCTTCGGCTGCGCCGTGCGCTGCAGCGGCCTGTATCCCTTCGAAAAAATGCTTGCATTTTTGAGAGAGCCTGTCTCATTTTTTGAGGCAGGTCCTTTTCGATATTTTTGGGATTCGGATGGAATTTGACGCTGGTTTTACCCCAAGTGTGCCGGTTTTTACTTGCAAAGCGTTGATAAATGATTTATAATAAACTTGATTTGATTGTTTGTCAAGTTATTTTTCACGCTATGAGTCAAGGAGGTGGTTATCATGTTTGAGGTGGGGGATAAGATCGTCCATCCAATGCATGGTGCCGGTGTGATCGACAGCATTGTCAGCAAGAAGGTCAACGGCGTGGTGCGGGACTACTATATCCTCAAGCTCCCGGTGGGCGGCATGCTGGTCATGATACCCACTGAGCACACTGAGGAGATCGGGGTCCGCCCCGTGGTGGACCGGGAGGAGGCCGACCGGCTCATTGCCGCCATGCCGGAGATCAAGGTGGAGATGACGCAGAACTGGAACCGCCGCTATCGGGAAAATATGCTCCGCATCAAGAGCGGGGACCTGATGGAGGTGGCTCGGGTGGTGAAGGGGCTTATGCTCCGGGACGAGGACCGGGGACTCTCCACCGGGGAACGCAAGATGCTCCACTCGGCCAAGCAGATCCTGATTTCCGAGCTTGTCCTCTCTCAGGGCGTCAGCTATGAGGACATGGAGCGGCGGGTCAACACTGCCATGAGCTGACTGCCCCGCCAGACAAAGGAGCCGCAAGGCTCCTTTTTGTCGGAGCGGGGGTGACCGAGCCCTGTTTTGAAAGGAGCTGGACACGCATGTCTATTTTCGACGCCCTGCGAAAGAAACGTCCCGCCGCGCCCTTCTGCACCGCCGTGGTGCCGGCGGCCGGGTCCTCCACCCGAATGGAGGGCCAGGACAAGATGCTGCTGGAGCTGGGGGACCGACCGGTGCTGGTCCGCAGTCTGGAGGCCCTGGAGGACTGTCCCCTGATCCACGAGATCGTGGTGGTGACCCGGGAGGATCTGGTGGTACCGGTGAGCCGGCTGTGCCGGTCATTCGGCCTGGAAAAGGTCTCCGGAGTGGTGACCGGCGGCGCCACCCGCACCCTGTCGGTCCTGGCGGGCATCCGGGCGGCCAGTGACAGCGCGGAGCTCATCGCCGTCCACGACGGCGCACGGCCCTTCGTCACGCCGGAGGTGCTGGAGGAGGTCATCCGCAAGGCGGCGGAGTGCGGCGCGGCAGCTCCGGCGGTGCCGGTGACCGATACGGTGAAGCGGGCCAGGGACGGTGTGGTGGAGGAGACCCTGGACCGGGAGACCCTGTTCGCCATCCAGACGCCCCAGGTCTTTGAGGCGTCGCTCCTCCGGGCGGCCCTCCAGAAGGCGGCGGAGGAGGGCGTCTCCCTCACCGACGACTGTGCCGCCGTGGAGCGCCTGGGGATGCGGGTGAGCCTGACCCGGGGCGAGCGGACCAACCTGAAATTGACCACCCCGACGGACCTGGATCTGGGCCTGGGGATCTTGATGGGAAGGGGCGAGTTGTGATGGCGGAAATGCGGATCGGACATGGATATGACGTCCACCGGCTGGCGGCGGGGCGGAAGCTGGTGCTGGGGGGTGTGGAGATCCCCTGGGAGGAGGGGCTGCTGGGCCACTCTGACGCCGACGTCCTGACCCACGCGGTGATGGACGCCCTGCTGGGGGCGGCGGGCCTGGGGGATATCGGCAGGCTCTTTCCCGACAGCGACCCGGCCTTTGCCGGGATCTCCAGTCTTCTGCTGTTGGACCGGGTGTGTGACCGCCTCCGGACGGAGGGCTGGCAGGTGGGCAACGTGGACGCCACGGTGGTGGCCCAGCGGCCCAAGCTGGCCGGGCATATCCCGCAGATGCGGCAGAACCTGGCCCTTCACCTGGGGGTGCCCCAGGAGCGGGTGAACGTGAAGGCCACCACCGAGGAGGGGCTGGGCTTCACCGGCACGGGGCAGGGCATGGCGGCACACGCCGTGACCCTGCTGGAACGAAAATAGGACCACGGGACCGGGACCTCTGCGCGGCGGGGGTTCCGGTCTTTTTTGTCTGTACCTTTGATGGTGTCCGCCGGAGGCGGCCGGGCATAGGATGCTTCGGAGAGGAGCGTAATGCCTATGGTCTACTATCTTATCGTCTGCCGTTCCCTCACCTATGCCCAGCGGACGGCGGCTGTATTGGAGCGGGGCGGCATCACCGGGACCGTCCTCCGGGCGCCCCGGTCCATCGTGGGGGAGGGCTGCGGCTACGCCGTGAAGGTGGCCGAGCGCCGGCTGGCCCAGGCGCTGGTTCTGCTCAATCGGGCGGAGTTGCGGCCCAGGGGGGTCTATATTGCGGAATCAGACGGCGGTTACCGCCAGGTGGGGCCATGATCTACCTGGACTCTGCCGCCACCTCCCTCCAAAAGCCGCCGGAGGTGGCCAGGGCGGCGGCGTCCGCCATGAAGCATATGGCCAGCCCGGGGCGGGGCGGCTACCCCGCCGCCATGGCGGCTGCGGACACCCTTTTTGCCTGCCGGGAGACTGCCGCCCGGCTTTTTCATGTGCCGGAGCCCGACCAGGTGGTGCTCACCATGAATGCCACCCACGGCTTGAACCTGGCCATCAAGACCCTGGTGTCCCCGGGGGATACCGTGCTCATCTCCGGTTATGAGCATAACGCGGTCACCCGGCCCCTGGCGGCCATCCCGGATGTGACGGTAAAGGCGGCGGAAGCCCCGCTGTTCCAGCCGGAGTCTATGGCGGAGCGGTTCCGGGCGCTGCTCACACCGGAGGTGACCTGTGTCATCTGCACCCATGTGTCCAACGTCTTCGGCTACGTGCTGCCGGTGCGGGAGATCGCCGGGCTGTGCCAGGAGCGGGGGGTCCCCTTTGTCCTGGATGCCTCCCAGTCCGCCGGGACCCTCCCCGTACACATGGATGAGCTTGGGGCGGCCTTCATCGCCATGCCTGGCCACAAGGGCCTTTATGGTCCCCAGGGTACCGGCCTGCTGCTGTGCGCCCGGTCAGCAGCCCCTCTGTTGGAGGGAGGGACCGGGTCTCTCTCCGCCCTTCAGACCATGCCGGAGTTTCTTCCTGACCGGCTGGAGGCCGGCACCCACAATGTCCCGGGGGCCGCCGGGCTGCTGGAGGGGCTGCGCTTTGTGGAGCGGATGGGGCCGGGGCAGATCCTGACCCATGAGCGCCGCCTGGCCGCCCAGTGTGCGCAGGGGCTGACCGGTTTGGACGGCGTCACGGTGTGGTCGGCCCCAAGGCTGGCCCATCAGGCGGGGGTCCTCGCCTTCCGGGTGGAGGGAATGGACTGTGAGGAGACGGGAGAGCGGCTGGGACGGCTGGGCATCGCCGTCCGGGCGGGGCTCCACTGCGCGCCCCTGGCCCATCGCACAGCCGGAACGCTGGAAACAGGTGCCGTCCGGGCCAGCTTTTCCGCCTTCAACAGCGCGGGGGAGGTGCGCGCCCTGGTCAGGGCTGTGTCCAGCCTCCGGGATCTGTGACTCCGCCAGCCTGTGCGTGGGCCGCGGTTCTCTGCCGCGCGCCCTCGCACGCTTTTTTTCGGCGATTTCCGTTTGAAGTTCAGGGAAATTTAATGGGTGGGGTCCTTGCCATTTGCCGGTGGATACAGTATAATATTTGAAATGGGCAGAGCGTACGGCATCTGTCTCAGGGGTCATTCTTTGTTGTGGGAGATCATGGAAATGACAGACATTTTACAGAGGGTGTATCACTACATCCTGACTTTTAACATTTCCATATTCGATGTTGTAGATGTGACCATCATCTCGGTGATCGTCTATCGGGTGCTCATGCTGGTGCGGCGGAGCCGGGCGGCCCAGGTGGCCAAGGCCATCCTCCTGCTGCTGGCCGCCCTGGCGATCTCCTCGGTGCTCCAGCTGCGGGTCATCAACTTTTTCCTCTCCCATATGGTAGAGATGGGAATGCTGGCCCTCATCGTGGTCTTCCAGCCGGAGATCCGCCGCTTTTTGGAGCAGCTGGGCAGCACCAGCCTGGGCGATATGTTCAGCCGGGAGGAGGCTCCCCCGGAGGTGGAGGAGGCCATCTCCCAGACCGTACAGGCTTATGCCTCCCTCGCCCGGGACAAGGTTGGGGCCCTGATGGTCTTTGAGCGGAAGGTGCCCCTGGACGACATCATCAAAACAGGCACCGCCCTGGATTCCACCGTGGCGGCGGAGCTTTTGAAAAACCTTTTCTGGAACAAGGCCCCCCTTCACGACGGCGCCGTCATCGTCCGGAACGGGCACATCGTCGGGGCGGGCTGTGTGCTCCCTCTGTCGGGGAACATCAATCTGTCCCGGGACCTGGGAATGCGGCACCGGGCCGGCATCGGCATGAGCGAGAATTCCGACGCCGTGGTGGCCATCGTCTCGGAGGAGACCGGGTCCATCTCCGTGGCGGTGAACGGCATGCTCAAGCGCCATCTGGCCCCGGAGACGCTGGAGCGCCTGCTGCGCAACGAGCTGCTGCCCAAGGATGAGACCTCTGGATCCCCTGGCAAGCTCTCCGCCCTATTCAAGTCGAAAAAAGGTGACAAACACGATGGGGAAGAAGTTCGCGGAAAGTAAAATATTCAATATCATCCTGTCCATCCTCATCGCCCTTGGCCTGTGGGCCTATGTGACAGCCAGTGTGACCGATGTGGGCGAGTCCACCGTGCGTAATATCCCGGTGACGGTGGTGGGGGAGGAGGCGCTCAATGCCAAGGGCCTGATGATCGACCCCGGCGCCAAGCTGGTGGTCAATGCCAGGGTCAGCGGGAATCGGAACCTGCTGGTGAACATGGCCTCCACGCCCAGCGAATATTTCAGCGCCGTCGTCAACGTGGCTGAGATCACCGAGCCCGGGACCTACGAGCTCAGCTGTGCCATCACGCCGGAGTTCACCTCCCTGACATCTGCCGGCGTGCGGGTGCTGGACCAGGAGGGAAAGACGGTCCGGGTGACCATCACCAAGCTGCTGTCCAAGACGGTGGAGGTCCGCGGCGTTTTTGAGGGTACAGTGGATGAGGAAAACAACTACCGGGCCAATCCTGTGGAGGTCACGCCGGGTGTCATCAAGGTCCAGGGTCCTGAGGAGCTGGTCAACCAGGTGGACTACGCCCAGGTCACCATTGCCGGCGAGGACCTCACCAAGACCTATACTGGCGAACTCGGCTTCCAGCTCATGACGGCGGACGGCAAAGTGGTGGATGACCGGGAGCTCACCACCAACGTGAATACAGTGAGTGTGGTCATGCCGGTGGTCAAGACCATGGAGGTGCCGCTGAGTCTGGAGTATGTCTACGGCGGCGGCATCACCGCAGAAAACTTTGCGCGGTATGTGACGGTAGATATCCAGCCTGCTGCCATCCAGGTCTCCGGCGACGAGGACGATGTGACCTATCTGGAGGGCAAGACCATCACCGTGGGCAAGATCGATCTTTCCCAGGTGGTCCAGGAGGAGCAGACCTTTGTCTTCCCCATTGAGCTGGCGACGGAGCTGAGCAACGACAGCGGCATCACCCAGGTCACTGTGACCGTCACGATCAAGGGGTTGGAGACCAAAACAGTGGAGACCTCCAACATCGACATCATCAATACCCCGGCGGGCTTTACCGCCGATGCTGTGACCCGCTCCCTCCAGGTCAAGGTCCGGGGGCCTGCCGATGCCGTTGATGCGGTTGAGGGGTACCAGCTCCGGGTGGTGGTGGATCTGCAGGGGCAGAATCTGCGAAAGGCCCAGTTCCCCTTCACGCCCAAGATCTATCTGGATGGCGACAGCCGCTGCGGCGTGGTCAGCTCCAGCAGCGGTACCGGCTATATCGTGGTCGTCAATATCCAAACACAATAGGAGAGTCTTTCCATATGACACAGACAGCACAAATCAAGCAGACTTTTCCCAATGGCACAGCCCAGGTGGCAGTGGTCCGCCAGGGCGCCTGTGCCCATAACTGTTCCGAGTGCGGCGGCTGCATGACGGCGGCCCAGCCTACCGTCACCGCCATAGCTGAAAATACTGTGGATGCCAAGGTGGGAGAGCTGGTGGTGGTGGAGACCGCGAACACCCAGCTCATGGGGGTCATTGCCTTTGTCTACCTGATGCCTATGGTGCTTTTGGTGGCCGGCTATCTGGTGGCCCAGTCCTTTGGCCTTACCCAGGGCTGGTGTATCCTGGCGGGGATTGCCGCCTTTGTCGTCAGCATATTCCTTGTCATTGCCCTGGACCGACGGGTCAAACGCCGCAAGTCCATCCAGTTCCGCATCGTAGCCCGCAAGGAGATCTGATGTTCGGCTATGTGGTCCCCCGGCGGGGGGAGCTGAAGGTCCGGGAGCTGGACGACTACCAGGGGATCTACTGCGGTCTCTGTCACACGCTGGGCCGCCGGTACGGCTTTCTGCCCCGGCTGCTCCTCAACTATGATTTTGCCTTTCTGGCCATGGTCCTGGCCGGACCGGGGGAGCCGGTGGAGCTGGAGCGGCGCCGGTGCGTGGCCTGTCCACTCCGTGGGAAACGGGTCTGTCCCGCCCGCCCGGAGCTGGATACAGCAGCCGATGAGAGCGTGATCCTCACCTACTGGAAGCTGCGGGACAGTGTGGCCGACCATGGCTTTTTCCGTGGGCTGTCCGCCCGGGTGCTGAGCGCGCTCCTTCGCCCGTCCTATCGGAAGGCGGCGCGGCTCCGTCCTGCGTTTGACCGGCAGACCGTGGCCTGCCTGGAGGAGCTGCGGGCCCTGGAGGCGGACAAGTCCCCCTCACTGGACCGGACGGCGGACACCTTTGCCAGGATACTGACCGCGGCGGCCCCCGCCACCGGGGAAACTGTCCGGGACCGGGCGCTGGAGCAGCTGCTCTACCATGTGGGCCGCTGGATCTATTTGGTGGACGCCTGGGACGACCTTGAGGAGGACCGGGCGGCAGGACAGTACAATCCGCTGCTCCTGCGGTTCCCGGACGGGCCGGAGGCCCACCGGGACGAGGTCCGGCTGACGCTGGACCACTCGCTGAACCTGGCCATATCGGCCCATCATCTCGACGATGCCGGTCCATGGAGCGGCGTTATTTTGAATATCCTCTGCCTGGGATTGCCCATGGTGGAGGAGGCCGTCTTCGCCGGTCAGTGGCGGCGGCGCAAGAAAGAGAACAGGGAGAACGTACTATGAATGATCCGTACAGCATCCTGGGTGTAAGCCCTGACGCCAGCGACGAGGAGGTCAAAAAAGCCTACCGGGAACTGGCGCGGAAGTACCACCCGGACAACTACCAGAACAATCCCCTGGCCGACCTGGCCGAAGAGAAGATGAAGGCCATCAACGAGGCATATGACGCCATTACCAAGCAGCGGGCGAGCCGCGGGAGCGGCGGTTATCAGGCCAGCTATCAGCAGCAGGGCGGGTACCAGAGCCAGAGCCGGTCCTCCGGCGGCGCTTCGGTCTATGCCAGAGCCCGGCAGGCCATCAATCTGGGAAATCTGAGTCAGGCGGAGCAGCTGCTCCAGTCGGTGCCGGGCCAGGATGCGGAGTGGCACTTCCTGATGGGCTCCATCGCCTATCAGAAGGGCTGGCTGGACGAGGCCATGCAGCAGTACCAGATGGCCTGCAACATGGACCCAAACAATCTGGAGTACCGGCAGGCGTACAACATGATGCGCCAGGGCGGACAGGCGTACCGCCCCTTCGGCTATGGCTACGGAGGCGTCGATTCCTGCGACTGCTGTACCACCATGCTGTGCATGAACTGCCTGTGCGGCGGGTGCGGGAA
>NZ_JAPFEA010000015.1 GCF_026169115.1 Intestinimonas sp.
CTGCCAAGGACGGCCAGTGGTCCTCCAAAGAGGCCCGGGCCGGGATCTGGCACAAGGCGGGCATGGTGGTGGTGGTCATTGTGGCCGCCGGCGCCGATATGCTCCTTGCCCTGATCCTCGCCAACCTGCCGGTGATCCAGCTCCCCATAGCCTATCGGGGTCTGGTTTGTCCCATGGTGCTGGTCTGGTACTGCATCACCGAGCTGGGCTCTATCGCGGAAAACGCTGTGACCATGGGGGCCAAGGTCCCCACATGGCTCACCAAGCTCCTCAAGGCCGGCCAGGCCGCCGTGGATGCCGCGGGGGATAAGGTGGTGGAGGAGAGCGAAGAAGATGCCAGATGAAGTGCCTCCCTGGATGGAACTGTGTTACTAACGGATAAAAATTAGTGATAATGCCGATGTGGCAAAAGTTTGCATTCGACAAAAATGTCCTGTCCGTAGGTGGGCATGGCACTACATTATGTGCCCCGCCTTGGAAATTGATTAAAATTCGGTTAATTCGGGAAGGATGGACTTGCGCGGCCGGGTCCCTCGGTATAGAATAAGGCCAGAAGCCCAAACCAAACTGACAGGAGGTTTTTTTATGACTTCTTTTGACGACCTGAAGGCGAAGGCGCTGGATCTGGCGCAGGCCGGTGCGGCCAAGGCCAAGGAGCTCACCGACGTTGCCAAGCTGAACATCGCCAATTCCTCTGAGGAGGACACCATCCGCAAAGCCTATATCGACCTGGGCAAGCTCTATTATGCTGAGCGGGGCATGGCGCCCGAGGGCGCCTATGTGGCCCTGTGCGAGAAGATCACCGCCGCCAAGCAGCGCATGGAGGAGAACAAGGCCAAGATCGCTGAGATCAAGCGGGCGGGCAACATCGACGACGACGATGTTGCCGCCTACACCTGCGATTGCGGCTGTGGCTGCGGCTGTGAGGGGGAGCCGGCGGAGGAGACGCCCGCCGCTGAGGAGCCCGTTGTGGTGGAGCCCCTGGCGGACGACAAGCCCGAGGAATAAAGCCCCCGGACGGCCATTGTTCCGATAAGCAAAGGTCCCGTTTTGCCCTTTGGGCAGAACGGGACCTTTTTTGCGTTGTCCATGCGATGGAGGGGGAGCGTAAAAAAACCGTGCGGGAGAAAAAATCTCCCGCACGGAAAGGCTCAAAATGGAGTTGTCAGAGGGGGATCAAAGGACCCGGCGGGCGTAGACGTAGACATTGGCGTAGTGGCCGGAATTCATCTGGTCGATCTGGACCACATAGCGGTTGGTGGAGGCGTGGATGAACTCGCCGCCGCCGATGTAAATGCCCACATGGGAGACGGGCTTGCTGGTCCGGTACTTGAAGAAGACCAGGTCGCCGGGCTGCAGCTCGTCCCGGCTGACGGAGACGCCGTTCTGGAGCTGGTCGGTTGCGGTGCGGTTGAGGGAGGAACCGAACTGGGAATAGATGTACTTGGTGAAGCCGGAGCAGTCAAAGCTGCTGGGGCCGTTGCCGCCCAGGACATAGGGGGTGCCCAGATACTGCTTGGCCAGGGCCACGATCTGGTCGCCCAGGGCGGAGGAGGCGGCGACAGTGGCGGCGGGCTCAGTGGTGATGGTGATATAGTCGCTGCTGACGTAGCCGGTGTTGCCGGCGTATGTAACCTTGTACCAGCCCTCATAAATGCCGTCCAGCTCCAGCACGGTGCCGCTGGGGATGGAGCAGAGGGAATCGAAGGTGGTGCTGGCGCCCGCGCGCATGTTCAGGGAGGAGCCGTCGGCGGTCACCTCACCGTAGCCCAGGTCGGTCTCGGTCTTAGTGGCCACGTCCAGGTACTCCCCGGACATGTAGCCCTCCACGGAGTTGTAGTTGACCTTGTACCAGCCGTCCTCGGCCTCGTCCAGCACGATCACGCTGCTGCCGCTGGAGACGGTGGCCAGGATCTCGCCCTCGGCGGCGGGGGTGGAACGGAGCCGGAGCGCGTCGGCGGTGACCGTTCCGGCGCCCAGAGAGGCGGCGGATGCGCCGATGGTGCACATGGCGGTGAGAACGGCGCCCAGCAGAGCGACGCGCAGCAGGCGAGACGACTGTATCATTGGTATGACCCCTCCATCAAAATCTCTTTGGTGTGGATGACGTACGGTTTACTTGCCGGCCAGAGCCCGGGCCAGCCAGACGGAAGCCACGTCCATGGCGGTGTAAAGGCTGTCCTTCTCGGTCTTCTTGACCACCCGGTCCCGGCTTTTGAGGTCGGGGTCGGTGAGCTGGAGCTGAACAGCCACACGGGTGGCCACATCCAGATCGTCCACCTTCTTGGTGTCCATCACCTGGAGCATGATGATGTATTTGTCGGCCATGCTGCCGTAGTAGATGAGGTTGTCCTTGCGGCGCAGGGGATGACCCTTGTAGGTCAGGGGAATCTTTTCTTCGGCCATTATATGCCTCCTAAGGATTTCTTAAAAATTGTAACCAAATTGTAACACACTGTCACCGAGTCGTCAACCCTGAAAAGAAAGGGAAATTGTGAATAAACTGTGAAGGGACGGACAATGGGCAGAAAAAAGCCCGCCGCCGCGGGGAGCCGCGGCGGCGGGCCGGTCTGTGAAACGCCGGTTGGATACGGGGCCTGCCAGAGGGGGTCAGTTCACAGGGTGAGCACCCGGTGGAGGATGACGGCCATCTCGGCCCGGGTCAGGGAGCCCTTGGGGTTGAGGCGGCCGTTGTTGTCGCCCTGGATGACGCCGGCCTGGACCAGGGAGGCCACAGAGCTCTGGGCGTAGCTGGAGGTGCTGCTCCCGTCGGCGAACCGGTTGAGGAAGGCGGCGGGGGCCTCGGCCAGGGTCTTGCCGGTGCGGCTGAGGGTGCGGTGGAGGAAGACCATGGCGTCCTCACGGGTCAGAGGAGCGGTGGGGCGGAAGGCGCCGTCGCTGCCGCCCTGGGCGATACCCAGGGCCTTGGCCACGGAGATGGCCTGGGCGTAGTAGCTGTTGGCGGGCACATCCTTGAAGCCGTCGGTGGCGGCGGCGGTGAGGTCGAAGGCCCGGTAGAGCATCAGGATGAAGTCGCCCCGGGTGATGTTGAGGGAGGGGCCGTAGGTGGTGGCGCTGGTGCCGGTGGTGACGCCACCCTCATAGAGGAAGTCCACCGCGGCGGCGGCCCAGCCGTGGCTGCCCATGTCGGTAAAGCGGCGGGACTGGGTGGAGGGGGTGACGGTGATCTCCACCTTGCCGGTGAAGGTGTTGTTCTTGCTGTCGGTGCCGGTGTAGTTGATGGAGATGGTGCCGTTGTAGCCGGCCCTGGGCACGAAGGTGACGGCGGAGATGGAGCCGCTGCCGCCGGCGGCGGGGAAGGAGATGGCGGGGCTCACCAGTCCGCCGTAGTTGTTGGGGCCGGTGTAGCCGTAGTAGAGCTTGCCGGCGGCGGTGGAGGGCAGCTCGAATTTCACAGAGGTGAGGGAGCCGGCGCCCCGGGCGGCGCAGGCGCTGACAAAGTCAGCGGAGGAGAAATTGACGGGGGCGGACCCGGTGGAATAGCGGATGGCCGGGGCGTCCTTGGGGGCGGAATAGACGATGACCACGGTGCCGGAGAAGCTGTCGTCGTCGGTGCTCCGGCCGGTGAAGGAGATCTCCACGCTGCCGGTGTAGGATTTGTCGGGGACGAAGGTCACATCCTGGAGCCGGGGGGAGGAGGTGCGGTAGTAGGAGGTGGAGCTGGTGACCTTCTTCTCGCCGCTCTCGTCGTACTGATAGTAGAGGGTGCCCTTGGAGGAGCTGGGGAGGGAGAAGCGGACGTAATCCAGGCTGGAATCGGTGGCGTCCTTGCAGTAGGCGTTGAAGTCGTCGTCGTCAAAGGTGACGGGCGCGCCGGCGGCGGCCTTGTAGGTGATGTCGCCCTCGTCGGCGTCGCCCACCCGGATCTTCATGGCGCCGGAGAAGCTCTCGCCGTCGGTGCTCTTGCCGGAGAAGGAGACCGAGAGGGTGCCGGTGTAATCGTCGTCAGGGACGAAGGTCACGTCGTCCAGCCGGGGGGAGGAGGAACGGTAATACTTGTCGGAGGAGGAGACCTCTTCCTCGTGGCGGTTCTCGCCGTAGCGATAGTAGAAGGTGCCCTTGGAGGAGGAGGGGGGCGTGATCTGCACATAGTCCATGCTGTGGCCGGTCTCGTCCTTGCAGAAGTCGTTGAAGTAGCTGTCGTCCAGGGCCAGGGTCTTGCCCGGGTCCACGGTGTAGGAGAGGGTGGAGCTGCTCTTGCGCACGGTGATCTTCACGGACCCGGAGAAGCTGTCCCGGGCGTTGCTGCGGCCGGAGTAAGAGATGGTGAAGGTGCCGGTGTAGCCGTCCTTGGGGACGAAGGTGACGCTGCTCAGGGCGGGGGAGTCGTTGTAATAGCACTTGTCGGAGGTGGAGAGCTTTTCTTCCTTCTTTTCGCCATAATTCACATAGAGGGCGCCCTTGGAGGAGCTCACAGAGCCGAAGGTCACATAGTCCAGGGAGGAGCCGGTGATCTTTTTGCAGATGCTGTTAAAGTCGCTGTCGGTGAAGGTGATGGGCTCGTTCTTGCCGGTTTCGTAGGAGATGTCGCCGGAGGGGGCGGTCAGACGGATCTCCAGGGTGCCGTTGTAGCTCTTTCCGGTGGAGTCATAGCCCACATAGGGGAAGGTGACGGTGTCGCCGCTATTGCCGTCGGGAACGAAGGTGATCTGGGAGATGGGCTTGTTGCCGCTGTTGGAGTAATGATATTTGGTGAGGGTGGAGATCTTGGAGCCGCCGTCCCCCTCGGTGTAGCCAAAGTAGAGGGTGCCCTTGGTGGAGGAGCTCTTACCGAACTTTACATAGTCCAGGGTGTTGCCGTACACGCCAACGCACACGCGGTTGAAGTCGCTGCGGTCCAGGGTCAGGGTCTTGTCCACCGCCACGGAGTAGGTGATGGTGGATACGCCGCCCTTGGTGACGGTGACCTTGCAGGTGGCGGTTTTGCCGCCGTCGGCGGTGGTGACGGTGATATCGGCCTTCCCTTCGGACTTGCCGGTGACCTTGCCGTTGGCGTCGACGGTGGCGATGTTGGTGTTGGAGGAGGTCCAGGTCACGGTCTTGTTGGTGGCGTTGGAGGGCTCCACCGTGGCGGTGAGCTGGGTGGTGCCGTTGACGTTCACAGTGGCAGTGGCCTTGTCCAGCTTCACCCCGGTGACGGCCACAGTAGAGGAGGTGACGGTGACGGTGCAGGTGGCCGTCTTTTGACCGTCGTCCGTGGTGGCAGTAATGGTGGTGTTGCCCTGACCAATGGCGGTAACATTGCCATCTTTGTCCACAGAAGCAATCTTATCGTTGTCAGACTTCCAGGTCACCCTCTGATTGGTGGCATCCGTAGGGGCAACGGTGGCGATGAGGGTATCCTTGCCGCCCACCGTGAGAGACAGGGAGTTTTTGTTCAGGGATACGCCGGTGACCGGAACGGGGGTATCATCGGTCACGGTGATTTCGATAGAGTTGGAGACATTACTGCTATCCTGGGCGGTCACAGTGATGGTGGCAGTGCCGCCCTTTTGGGCGGTCACTGTCCGCTTGGAGTCTCCATTGCTGCTGCCAAGGGCGACAGCGTCGCCTTTGACGGACCAGACAACAGCTTTGTTGGTGGCATCCTGGGGCGTTATCGCAACAGAGATTTCGGAGGTCTTGTTATCAGTGAGATTCAGAGCTTGAGAAGTGGCGGTAAGCTCAATACCTGTGACCTTTTTATCCGCCTGGGCCTCATTCTGCACAGTGACAGTACAGTTTTGGCTCACACTGTTGGTCCCCTTCTTTGGCTCGAGGGGGTCAGATTCTTCCAACGTGTCAGGAATGGTATATTCTGCGGTGACAGTCAAGGTTACGGTATCATCGTGCTTTGCATCAGAGGAGACTTGAATGGTCAGCGTGTTGGCAGAAAAGCTGGCAGTTATGCCTTTATCCTGACCAGTCACGGACCACGTAATATCTGATAAGCTGTCATCACTTAATTTGAGCGTCATTTCCTTTGACTCGCCGGCCTTGATAGTATAAGAGGATTCAAGATCAATAATTGAAGGCTTGCCCTCCGCCGCCCAGGCGGCGGGGAGCATGGTGAACACCATAGCCAGGGTCAAAAGCGCCGAAAGGATGCGGGCGCGCGAGCTTCGTTTCATGGTAAAGACTCCTTCCAAACTCCATTTTGCGCGGGATGCTCTCGTCTATATCATACATCGATTTTAGACGGTGAAATGTGACAAAAGGTTTCAAACTTTCTGACAAAATTTTAACACTTCTCCGGCGGGGTGGGCCGGACCGCCCCGGCGGGGGGGAAAAGGCCCCGCAATATGAAAAAAAGTCCGGATCACTCCGAACTTCATGGCAAAAGGACTTGACGTGGGAAAATCTACATGGTATACTGAAATGCTCCCGTATGTCCCGGGGCTGCTTCTGATACCCTCCCACGTTGGGTCAAGTATAGCAGTTTTGGTGGATATGCGCAAGAGGGGAGCACAAACAAAGCAACAACGCCGCCGCGTGTGTCGAGTGCAGCGAAGCCGGCGTTTTTGGCCATTTCCACGGGAAAGGGCCTGTGCAGCCATGGGAAAACAGCCGAAAGCCCTTGCTTTTGGCGCCGAATGCGAGAAAACGGAGTGTGATTTTCGGAATGGTCAACGACAAGCTGAACGGCATGGTCAAGGATGTCTACTACGGCAAGACCCTGCGGAAGAGCTATGCCCGCCACCAGGAGATTCTGGAGATGCCCTATCTGCTGGACGTCCAGAAGCATTCCTATCAGTGGTTCCTGGACACCGGCCTGCGGGAGGTCTTCAAGGATGTGGCCGCCATCACGGACTACGCGGGGAACCTGGAGCTGAGCTTCATCGACTACACCATGGATGAAGCCCCCAAGTACGATGTGGAGGAGTGCAAGGCCCGGGACGCCACCTATGCCGCCCCCATCAAGGTCCGGGTGCGCCTGCGCAACAAGGAGACCGAGGAGATCAAGGAGCAGGAGATCTTCATGGGCGACTTCCCCCTGATGACCAACGCCGGCACCTTTGTCATCAACGGCGCGGAGCGGGTCATCGTCTCCCAGATCGTCCGCTCCCCCGGCGTCTACTTCTCCAGAAATGAGGACAAGGCGGGCAACGTCACCTACGGCACCACCGTCATCCCCTACCGGGGCGCGTGGCTGGAGTACGAGACCGACCTTTCCGACCTCTTCTATGTCCGCATCGACAAAAACCGCAAGCTGCCCATCACCTGCCTCATCCGGGCGGTGGGCCCCCGGACCGACGCGGAGATCATCGACATGTTCGGCGAGGACGCCCGCATCCTGGCCACCCTGGAGAAGGACACCTGCAAGACCCGGGAGGACGCCCTGCTGGAGATCTACCGCAAGCTGCGCCCCGGCGAGCCCCCCACGGTGGACTCCGCCGAGAGCCTCTTGAATGCGCTGTTCTTCGACCCCCGCCGGTACGACCTGTCCGCCGTGGGCCGCTATAAGTTCAACAAGAAGCTAGCCATCTGGTCCCGCCTGAACGGCCAGAAGCTGGCCCTGCCCATCGCCGACCCCACCACCGGCGAGATCATCGCCGAGGCCGGTGAGGTCCTCACCCGGGAGCGGGCCCTGGAGCTCGAGGCCAAGGGCGTCAACGAGGCTGTCCTGGACCTGGAGGGCACCCTGGTCCGGGTCTTCTCCAATAATATGGTGGACGCCAAGGGCTTCCTGCCCTTCGACCCCGCCGAGTGCGGCATCACCGAAAAGGTCTACTTCCCCCTCCTCCGGGAGCTGCTGGAGCAGTACGAGGGAGACGAGGAGGGCCTTCGGGAGGCCGTGAAGGACCGGGTGGACGACCTGGTGCCCAAGCACATCTTCGTGGAGGACATCATGGCCTCCATCAACTACCTCAACTGCCTGTCCAACGGCGTGGGCACCCACGACGACATCGACCACCTGGGTAACCGCCGCCTGCGCTGCGTGGGCGAGCTGCTCCAGAACCAGTTCCGCATCGGTTTTTCCCGTATGGAGCGGGTCATCCGGGAGCGCATGACCATCCAGGACCTGGACATCGTCACCCCCCAGTCCCTCATCAACATCCGGCCCGTCACCGCCGCCATCAAGGAGTTCTTCGGCTCCTCCCCCCTGAGCCAGTTCATGGACCAGACCAACCCCCTGGCCGAGCTGACCCACAAGCGCCGTATGTCCGCCCTGGGCCCCGGCGGCCTATCCCGTGACCGGGCCTCCTTCGATGTGCGTGATATCCACTACTCCCACTATGGCCGCCTGTGCCCCATCGAGACCCCGGAAGGTCCCAACATCGGCCTGATCTCCTACCTGGCCTCCTACGCCCGCATCAACCGCTACGGCTTCATCGAGGCCCCCTACCGGAGGATCGACAAGGCCACCGGCCGGGTCACCGATGAGATCGATTATATGACCGCCGACATCGAGGACGAGTACACCATCGCCCAGGCCACCGAGCCCGTGGACGAGAACGGCTTCCTCCTCAATGCCCGTATCACCTGCCGCCACCGCAACGAGGTCATCGAGGTGGACCGGGAGCAGGTGGACTATATCGACGTCTCCCCCAAGATGATGGTGTCCATCGCCACCGCCATGATCCCCTTCCTGGAGAACGACGACGCCAACCGCGCCCTGATGGGCGCCAACATGCAGCGTCAGGCCGTGCCCCTGCTGACCACCCAGGCCCCCATCGTGGCCACCGGCCAGGAGCACAAGAACTGCATCGACTCCGAGATCGTCATTCTAGCCGAGGGTCCCGGCGAGGTCACCAAGGTCTCCGCCCAGTATATCACCGTCCGCTATGACGATGGCCGGGTGGTGGAATACAAGCTCACCAAGTTCATGCGCTCCAACCACGGCACCTGCATCAACCAGCGCCCCATCGTCAGCGTGGGCCAGCGCCTGGAGAAGGGCGACGTGCTGGTGGACGGTCCCTCCACCTCCAACGGCGAGATCGCCCTGGGCAAGAACATCCTCATGGGCTTCATGACCTGGGAAGGCTATAACTACGAGGACGCCATCCTCCTCAACGAGCGCATGGTGAAGGAGGACGTCTTCACCTCCATCCACATCGAGGAGTACGAGACCGAGAGCCGGGACACCAAGCTGGGGCCCGAGGAGATCACCCGGGACATTCCCAACGTGGGCGAGGACGCCCTGAAGGACCTGGACGAGCGCGGCATCATCCGCGTGGGCGCCGAGGTCCGGGCCGGCGATATCCTGGTGGGCAAGGTCACCCCCAAGGGCGAGACCGACCTCACCGCCGAGGAGCGGCTGCTCCGCGCCATTTTTGGCGAGAAGGCCCGGGAGGTCCGCGACACCTCTTTGAAGGTGCCCCACGGCGAGAGCGGCATCATTGTGGACGTGAAGGTCTTCACCCGCGAGGCCGGCGACGAGCTCTCCCCCGGCGTCAACGAGGTGGTCCGGGTCTACATCGCCCAGAAGCGTAAGATCTCCGTGGGCGACAAGATGGCCGGCCGCCACGGCAACAAGGGCGTCGTCTCCCGCATCCTGCCCCAGGAGGATATGCCCTTCCTGCCCGACGGCACCCCCCTGGACATCGTCCTGAACCCCCTGGGCGTGCCCTCCCGTATGAACATCGGGCAGGTGCTGGAGGTCCACCTGGGCTATGCCGCCCAGGCCCTGGGCTGGAAGGTGGCCACCCCCATCTTCAACGGCGCCAACGAGCCCGAGATCGCCGCCACCCTCCAGGCCGCCGGCCTGGCCGAGGACGGCAAGAGCTGGCTCTACGACGGACGCACCGGCGAGCGGTTCGACAACCGCGTCACCGTGGGCTACGTCTACTTCCTCAAGCTCCACCACCTGGTGGATGATAAGATCCACGCCCGCTCCACCGGCCCCTACTCCCTGGTCACCCAGCAGCCCCTGGGCGGCAAGGCCCAGTTCGGCGGCCAGCGCTTCGGCGAGATGGAGGTGTGGGCCCTGGAGGCCTACGGCGCCGCCTATACCCTCCAGGAGATCCTTACCGTCAAGTCCGACGACGTCACCGGGCGTGTCCACACCTACGAGGCCATCGTCAAGGGCCACAACGTGCCCAAGCCAGGCGTGCCCGAGTCCTTCAAGGTTCTGGTGAAGGAGCTCCAGGCCCTGTGCCTGGACATCCAGGTCCTGGACCGGGACGGCAACGAGATCGAGCTCAAGGAAGACGACGAGGACACCTACCAGCCTGACCGCATCCGGGACGACGACGACTTCTACGGCTACAACGCCGGCGGGGAGTCCGACTTCGCCGCCGCCGGCTTCACGCTGAAGGCGGAAAGCGACGATGACGACCTGGCTGTCTCCGACGGCGGCAGCGAGCTGGAGTTCGAAGAGGGCGAACTGTCCCTCGACGGCGACCAGGACGATATGGAATGAGAAAGGGAGGACGATAAAATATGAGCTACGCTGAGTTTGACGCCATCCGCATTGGCATCGCCTCCCCGGAACAGATCCTGGACTGGTCCTACGGCGAGGTCCTCAAGCCGGAGACCATCAACTACCGTACCCTCAAGCCGGAGCGGGACGGCCGCGAGCTCGAGCTGAAGGGAGACGACGGGGGCACCTCCCAGGCTGCGCGCGTCCGGGACGGCGAGGTCTTCTACGGCTACGACGGCGGCGGGGGGTGCGGCTTCGGCGCCGCCGCCCTCCACGCCGCCCCCGCCCCGGCCGCGGCCCGGCCGGCCGGCCTCCCCGCCGGCCCCCCTCAGCGCGAGCTCGTCGCCGGCCCGGCCCACGACCTGGACGTCCAGGCACAGGC
>NZ_JAPFEA010000036.1 GCF_026169115.1 Intestinimonas sp.
AGGTATAATTGGAACGCTGCAGGTTATACCGATAACTCTTCAGCACACCATTTGTCGTAGAACGGATCATACTGCAACCTCCTTTATCAGCTCAAGATCCCAGTACCGTTTATCAGCTTGTCGATCATCGCGTCCAGCGTCGTCATCAAACGGCAGGCGGCATTATAGGATTTTTGGTACTGCATCAGGCTCATGGCCTCATCGTTCAGGTCCACGCCGGAAACAGAATCCCGGCTGGTATCCAGCTCCACTGAGGCCGCAAAATAGTTGTCCAGCATGGTGCTGGTTTTATTCATATCGCTGCCCAGGACGAATCCCACGTTCTCCCACATCTCCTCAAAGGTGCCGTTGAACATGGGGGTATTTGTGCCGTTCGGCGTGATCTGGTTTGGCAGATAATCCATTTTCTTGGAAAACAGCGCGATCATATGCAGGATATTGCTGCTGTCCGTGGTGGCCGTTTCCTGGTTGGCGGGCTTGACGAAGGAGGATATGATCTGCTCACCGCTGGCCCAGGTCTTGGAAATGGTGATATTGGAGGCCGTGATCCCCTCCGCGTTATCTGTGTCGCCCCGCGTGCTGAACATGTTGAAGCCGACCAGCAGGTCTTTCTTTTGCTGCTCCGTGAGGTCTTTTTCATCGGTGACCGGCTTTCCATTCACCTGAAGGACATTTCCATCCTTGCCCAGGAACTCCCCCTTCTCATTCCGCATATAGCCCTGGTTGGCGGAATTGAAGGTCTCGGCAAACTGCTTGGCCAGCAGGTCCAGCGCCTTCTGGTAATAAGGGATGCCCCGCTTGGTGGCGGCGTTCTCGTCCACATTGTTGATGGTATCAGCCGTGGAAAATTCGCCGGCCTCCGTCAGGCTTTCACGCACCGATTGCAGCGCGCCGTACAGGTCGTTATCATCCAGATTGACGGCCTTGGAGGGCGTCTTGGTATAGGTCTGCTGGAGCCATTTGCCGTCCTTCGTCTTCTGGTACATGGTGACGGTGATGACGCCGTCCTTTTCAACCGTCGTCGGTTTGCCGTCAAAGTTGTTGGGGTCAGCCGGAGTATACGCCTTCCACTCGCTCTTCTCCGAAGTATACAGCAGCTTCCCCTTGATGTCCCGCAGCTCGGCGATGGTCAGGTCAAAATTGGGGCTGTCGATGAGGGCCGCTTCCGCAAGAACATTGGTCCCTGTCCCATCCGGCTTCAGAAATTCTCCAAAACCAGGAGCGCCAGCTTGGGCGTTCGGGTCGTACTTCGGATTGGGCTTGGGGACCTGCGTGATGGAAAACTGTGTGGCGTAGATGCCGTCCACCAGCGTGGAGGAATCGGTCTCCACGGCCCCGTCCGGGTTGGCGCCGCCGAGCTTGATGATGAGCTTCTCTACGGTGTCGCCGCCGCCGATGTCCTCCTCGGTGTAGATCACGTCGATCTTCATGTACTCCGAGAGCTGATCGATCAGCAGGTTCCGCTCATCCCGCAGCTCCAGCGCATTGTCGCCATGGATCTCACTCTTGCGGATGGCCGCGTTCAGATCCCGGATGTTGCTCAGGAGGTTGTTGACGGCGGTGACGTCCTCCTTAAATCCTTTTGCCGCGTTGTTGTAGTGCTCCGTCAGGCGGGACGCATAGGCCCGGAACTGGTCCGCCAGGGCCTGGGCGGCAGCGCGGACCTGGGTATCGTACACAGCGTGGCCGGTCTGATCGTTGAGCATCTGCAAAGCCTCATATACCTTGTGCAGCTTATCGCTGATGACTCCGAAGTCATCGTCTCCCTTGCCCACTTCGTCCAGGATCGCCTGGATCCCTTCCAGTCCGGCCAGCTTCGCGTCCATCGCGCCCACATTGGATACCTGGCTCCGGTACCGAATATCCAGATAGGGGTCCCGGAGCTGGGACACGCCTGTGCACAGTACGCCGTTGCCGGTCCTGGCATCGTAAGCAGAATAATAGCGGTCCGCGCCGGCGGCATAAAAGCTCTTCTGCTCCAGCCGCTGGCGGGTATACCCCGGCGTGTTGATGTTTGAAATGTTGTTTCCTGCTACGCTCAGGCCCTTCTGGGCGGCAAAGATGCCGAGCCGCGCCTGATTGAAATATCCAAAAGTTCCGACTGAACTCATGTTCTACTCCTTTTCCCGCTTTATCAGCTGATTCCTGACTGTCATGCCCGAAAATCTGTCTTCATGGATTCGGGGGGAGCCGCCTCGTCCCGGGCGCCATAGCCGGGTCCGTTTTCAATGGGGCTTGCGCCCAGCTCGGAAAGCGTCCGCTCGATCTCGCGGATGCCATGCTCCAGCATATTGCGCGCCCGGTCCGCATGACGCCGGTATTCCTGATATTGATTTTTCAGCGCCTCCACGGCCTGCCTGACCTCTGGCTGGGCATCCGGCGGACAGCGTTCGGCGATCTGTGAGAGAGGAACGCCTGACAGGCCCAGATCGCTGATCGCCCGTTCCCGTTTCTGCTCCAGGCCGCGCATGGTAAGCACCACCGCCTGCTCCTGGTTCATCACATCGTCCAGCGCCAGCAGGTCATCCGACTCGACGGCCTTGATTTTGCGCTTGGCCAGCTCTGTGAGCTGCTCCAGTCCCCCGCGTATGGAATCAAAGACGTTCAGAAGATAGGGAATCAAGCCATCCATCGTCAATCCCCCACCATGAACAGAATCTTATCGGCGATTTTCATCGGATCCGGGACATATTCCTCGGCGGTGACCGCCCGCTTCAACGCTTGAATGTCCCCTGTCGTGGTAGCAGTCCGAACCTCCTGCGAGATGCGGCTGACCATATTTTTTTGCATTGCATCCTCTCCAGCCAGCGCAGATGAGAAATTGACTGAATCATAATTTTTATTCATATTCACTTTCACCGCAGCAGCTTGTTTTTGCATGGAATAATAGGTTTTTGCCGGACAGATCGGAGGGATGCAGCCCGAAGAGGAAGACAGCACAGTATCTCACACCTTTCCCAAAACTGATTTCGGAATGTTCACTATTTAATATCGTCATAATCGGTCCAAAAATAAGAAACCTGAATAAATTCTTTTCCGAACCCAGTCCGCGCAAGCCGGGGGCCGGCGCTGCCGCCCTTCCGGCCTGACTTACTGGAAAGGGCGCGCTGAAATACAGACCTTCTCAAAGCCCTCCAGCCATTTGAAGGGCTTTGAGAAAGGGGGCCTTTCGGCCCCGCTTTCTCGATGATGAAGCCCGCTCAGAAGGAAAGCGCGGCCTTCTTGTAGAGGAAGGTAACGATCTGAGCCCGGGTGCAGGGGGTGCCGGGGCTGAACATCGTCCCTCCCGTACCGTTTGTGATGCCATAGATGGAGGCCCAGCGCACAGCAGGCGCAAAATAGTCCCCGTTTTTCACATCAGAGAAGGGACTTCCACCGCTGGTCGCCGGCGAGCCGGCGTGCCGGTACAGGAAGGTGACCGCCTGCCCGCGGTCCACGGCGGCCTCCGGGCTAAAGGTCGTCCTTGTGGTCCCGCTGGTGATCCCCTGCTCCACCGCCCACAGCACGGCGTTATAATAATAGGCGTTGTAACTCACGTCCTGGAACGGGTTGACCCCGCTTTGAGGGGCCGGACTGCCTGACGCGCGCCACAGGAAGGTGACCGCCTGCGCTCTGGTGCAGACGATATCCGGGCTGAAGGTGCTCGGGGTCGCCCCCCCTGTGATCCCCTCGCTCACCGCCCACCGAACTGCGTCATAGTAATATGCGTTGGCGGGCACATCCACGAAATGGCTCTCCCACCGGGGCGGCTCGGGCTCCTGGGGCGCAAGCACGATATCCACGCTCCCGGAAAACGCGGTCCCCTCCACGCTGCGCCCATCGTAGTCGATTGAAACGGTGCCGGAATACCCGTCCGCAGCCAGGAAGGACACGTCGTCCAGCAGCCGGCCGCTGCCCGTCCGGTAGTAGCTGGCGGATTCCGTCAGCTTGCTCTCTCCGCTGGAGCCGTATTTATAGTATAGTGTGCCATAGCGGGTGGCGGGGAGGGAGAAGCGGACATAGCGCAGGTTCTCCCCCGTGAGTTCCCGACAGGCCGCGTTGAAATCCGCGGCGTCAAACCGCACCTCCGCACCACTTTTGGCGGGATAGGTCACGATCCCATCCTCCGTCCCCACTTCAATGCGGACGCTGCCGTTAAATCGGTCACCGTCCACGTCATATCCGCGGAAGGGGATGGACAAGGCGCCTTCATAGCCCTTTCCGGGCACAAATGTAATGCGGGAAATGCTCGGACTCCCGGAGTGATAGTAGCTGGTGGACGACGAGACCCTGGCGCCGGCAGAGCTGCTGGTATAGTCGTAATAGAGCGTGCCGGACGAGGAGGCGGGCAGCTCAAAGGTCACCCGGTCCAGCCTTGCGCCGTTGCTGCGCCGGCAGGCCGCGTTGAAATCCGCGGCATCAAAGGTCACGGCCTTCCCGGCCCCCGTTTTATAGCGCACCACGCCGTCCCCACTGTCATCGGTCACCTGGATGACCAGCTCCCCGGAGAAGGATTCCCCGGAGGTGTCAACGCCACGGAAGGAAATGCTGACCGTGCCCTCAAAATCTTTTGCGGGGACAAAGGTGACGTCGGAGAGCCTGGGGCTCCTGCTCCGGTAATAACGCTCATCCTCCGACACCTTCCGGTCATACCGGTTGGCGCTGACATAATCGTAGTAGAGGACGCCTTCCCGGGCGCGGGGGAGCTCAAAGCGCACGTAGGAGAAATTTCTGTCGTTGGCGTCCTGACAGACCCGGTTGAAGTCCGCCGCGTCCAGCGTGACTTCCTCGCCCACGCCGGTCGTGTATTCCACGTCGCCCGTCCCGTCACTTCCGGCGGCGTACACGGTGATGGTCACTCTGCCCCGATAGCTCCCGCCGGAGGCGTCCACGCAGGTATAGGGCACCGACACCCGGCCCGTATAGCCCGGCGACGGCAAAAATGTGATGAGGTCGATGCTGGGCGTGCCCGTGGCGTAATAATTCGTGCCGCTGTCCACCCGCTGGGAGAACTCCGCGGCGGCGCTGTATTTGTAATAGAGCGTTCCGCGGTTGGAGGCAGGCTGTTCAAAGACGATGTGACGGATGGAGCGGCCCGTGCGGGCCAGACACACGGCGGCAAAATCCGCCGAGCTGTATTCCAGGGGGCGGCCCTCAGCGGTGCTGTTTGCCACGTCATCCGTCTTCTCCACCTCGACCGGGATGGGGCCGTTGAAGGTCCTGCCATTGTCGGCGCAGCCGGTGTAGGAGTTGAT
>NZ_JAPFEA010000009.1 GCF_026169115.1 Intestinimonas sp.
CCAACGTATCTACCACCTTGCCAGGTTCACAGAGGACAAGAAGCGCTGTCTTGCAGCCAGTACTTAAATCCGTAATAGGCAGTCTGATACCAAAACGGTCATCAAAGCTGTTCGCATCAACATAGACACCCTTTTCCAGTGTCGATATGATTTTACGAACTTCTTCAGTGTCCTGCAGAACAACTGTTGTGAACTCACTCTCTATGTCATGAATAACAGGTATTTTGGTATCGACTACATCTAAATATATTCGCAGCATCTTGTCAGCCCTCCTCTACTTTTATAGAGCGGTTAATAGAGATAGATATCTGAGATGTAACACTCTACTAAATATACTGCTACTCCAGTAGTAGTCCCCTCATACTCCACCATCTTCCGGTAGTCACCAGGCTGGATCTCAAGCCATTTATATGTTGAACAGTTTATTGTAAAGGTCTGAGAAGTGCCAGACTTGACAACCCCCAAGCTCTCTGTTATCCCACTCTCAAAATACCCCTGACTCCTGCCCTTATGTCCAACGGCAACCTGTACGTCGCGATCTAACGCCTGCACTGTAAATGTAAGCGTATTATAATCGTTTGTATCAACTCTCATTTGAGATACGGAACCAGCGGAGCCGGTACCATCAGAGTGAAACACCCCGTTTGAAATGGTGAAACCCTGCTGGCTTGTAAGCTGGTCTCTGGTGGTGATGTGAGTGGCACCAGCAGGGATCTCACCAGGCTTCTCGGGAACAACAGGAGTAGTGGGGGTGCCGCCATTGCAGACCTCCAGAAGGCGATCCATTACCACGGCAGCTTGTGCACGTGTCATCATAGTGGTGCCACTGAAGGTGCCCTTGCTGTCAGTGCCGGACAGAGTGCCGAGACTGTAGCAAGCTGACACGGCCTTCTGGTAATTGGCGGGGATAGAGGACCAGTCACCGATCTTGGAAGTATCGAAGTTATTGGGAATGGTGACGCCCTTCTGAGACATCACGTTGTACATGACCTGGGCCATCTCGTAGCGGTTGATCCCGGTTTCAACCAAAGAGTCATTGTCCAACACCTTGGTACCCTCCAGAGCACCAACCTTCTCAACAGTGTCCATGAAGGAAGAGTACCACTTATCTCCGCCGTCCTCGATCTGGTCATTGTAGAAGCTGCGGGCGATCATAGTAGCAAACTGCGCATAACTGACAGTTAGATCAGGAGAGTATTTGTTGTTGCCCGTGCCGGACACGACACCCTTGTCAGCCATCTCGGAAATAGAGGAATGTGCCCAGTGGCTGGAGGGGACATCAGTGAACTCTACTCCGGCGGCGCTGGTCGGGACAGCCAGGGTCCCAGCCAGTACCATGCTCAAAACTTGTTTTTTCATATCTTCTTCTCCCTTTCATATCTGCTTTTCTTCTATTGTACCCGTTCGACAGGGGATAATCAAGTGTCTGCAAAGGCCCCTCCCTTTCCCAGCCGAGGGGCAGGCCAATTTTTCAAGAAAAGAGGAGCCGGACCCCCAGGTCCGGCTCCCCTTTTCTGATGTTTGGTCGGCGATCCCCCGGCAGTCAGCCGCCCTGCCCGCTCTTTTGCAGGCTCAGAGCTCGATGCTCTGGCCGTGCTCCAGGAGCACCTTGCCGGAGCAGGAAAGCCGGTCCGCCTGGACCCGGTTGTAGGCATAGCTGGGGTCGGTGTGGATGGGGATGGTGTGCTTGCCGGAGATGCGCCGGGCGCAGGTGCTGGCCTCGGCGGGGTCCATGTTGTAAATGCCGTCCACCGGCAGGAGGACCCAGTCCAGCTTCCGGGGGGCCAGGACGCTCATGTGGGGCATGGTGGAGGTATCCCCGGCGTGGTAGAGGGTGATGCCGTCCATGGTGAGGATATAGCCCACGCACTCCTTTGGGTCGTGGTTGCGGTTGCCGGCGGGAACGGTCTGGATGCGGACCCCGGCGGCGTCGAAGTTGTGGTACTGCCCGCCCGCCACGGCGTCGGCGGAGCGGATGACCACTCCGTCGGGCTTGAGCGTTACCTTGCTCAGGTCGTTGTGGTCCTCGTGCTCGTGGGTGATGAGGACCAGGTCGGCGGGCAGGTCATAGCCCTCCCCGGCAAAGGGGTCGATGTAGATGACCGCACCGGCCCGGGTGGTGATGCGGCAGCTGGCGTGTCCCTGAAAGAGCAGCGTTGCCATGGAATTACCTCCTTATATCACAGCCTTTGTTTCCGAAAACAGAACGTCACAGCGAAAAAGAGCGCCAGATAGAGGGTGATGGAGGCCCCTGCGGAGGAGCCGATATAGTAGGATGTGAGCAGTCCGGCGATGCCGGCGGCCAGCGCCGAGAGCAGCGCGATGAGGTGGTACTGCTTCATGTTCCGGGCCACGTTCCGGGCGGCGGCGCCGGGGAGGACCAGTAGGGAGTTGATGACCAGTAGACCCACCCAGGTCATGGTCACCGTCACCACCACGGCGATGGCGGCGGAGAAGACCGCCTCCTGCCAGAAGACCCGGATGCCCCGGCTGTCGGCCAGGGCCGGATGGACGGAGGAGAGCATGAGCTGGTTGAAGGCGCACACCCACAGCACCACCACCACCGCCAGGATGAGGGCCATAAGGCCGATCTTCCCCGGCTCCACACTGAGGATGTCGCCGATGAGGAGGGCGTTATATTTGGTGAAGCTGCCGCCGCCGAAGGTGGCCAGGAAGATGCCCAGGGCCACGGCGGTGGAGGAAAAGACGCCGATCACCGTGTCGCTGGCCAGGCTGGTCCTGCGGCGGACATAGGTGAAGAGGAGGGCAAAGCCCACGGCGAAGAGGACGGCCACCCACATGGGGTCCACCCCGGCAAAGGTCTTCCAGGCGGCGGAGAGCAGGGTGCCGATGGCGATGCCGGTGAAGGCGGAGTGGCCCAGGGCGTCGGAGAAGAAGGACATGCGGCTCTCCACCACCATGGTGGAGAGGAGCCCGAAGAGGGGCGAGATGACCAGCACCGCCAGCAGGGCATTTTTCATAAAATAGTGGTCCACCCACTGGAAGGGGAGCAGGTCCACGATGGCATACCACAGCTCCATTACCGTCCCTCCCTTCCCAGCGTCAGGTGGAAGACGTCCCGAAATGCCTGGGACGACAGGACCTGGGCCGGCTTTCCCGCTTCCAGGACGGTGCCTTGGAGGAGGATGACCTTGTCGGCGTACTCCTCCAGGGTGGCAAAGTCGTGGGTGGAGAGCAGAATGGAGAGGTCGTACTGGGTGCGGACCTCGTCCAGCATGTCTAAAAGCTGCTTTTCCCCCTCGATGTCCACGCCGGAGAGGGGCTCGTCCAGGATGAGGATGTGGGGCACCGGCTCCAGTGCCATGGCCAGCAGCACCCGCTGGAGCTCGCCGCCGGAAAGGGCGCCGATGCGCTTGTCGATGAGGCCCTCGGCGTGGACCCGGCTCAGGCACTCCGCCACCCGGGCCCGGAGCCGCCTGGGGGTGGGGAGAAAGACGGGCCAGTCCGAGATGGAGGCGGAAAAGAGGTCCAGCACACTCACCGGGTCCCCCCGGTCAAAACTGGGGGACTGGGGTACATAGCCGATGAGGGGGCGGGTGTGCTTGCCGCCGGCCTTCTGGAAGTCGATGGTCCCCGTGTGGGGGAGCTGGCCCAAAACGGTCTTGAAGAGGGTGGATTTGCCCGCCCCGTTGGGGCCGATGAGGGCGGTGATCTCACCGCAGTGGAGGTGGAAATCCACGTCGTGGAGGATGACCTGGTCCCCGGCGGTCACCCCCAGGCCCTCCGCCCGGAGGCAGCAGGCCCGTGCGCAGTGGCCCCCGGCGGGGAGGTCGTCGTGCTTGTGTACGCTCATTCTGCTCTGATCCGCCCTTCGCTCAATGCGTTGATGATGGTCTTGATGTTTTCATCCATGGCGGCGCTGTACGCCTCCAGGCCCGTGCCGTCGCCGCTCATGACCATGTCCAGCTGCGCCACGGCCACGCCGGTCTCCCGGGCGATGGCCTGGGCGGTGGCGTCGGAGCCGTTCTTCTCGGTGAAGATGACGGGGAGGTCATGTTCCCCGATGAGCTCCACGATCTCCTTGATCTCAGCGGCGCTGGCCTCGGCCCCCTCCTCCTCCTCAATGGCCTTGAGCAGGTCCAGCTGGAAGGCGTCGGCGAAGTACTGGAAGCCATCATGGAAGGTAATGAGCGCCCGGTGGGGGAGCTGGAGGTCGGGCTGGTCGGAGGCAATGACGTCCAGCTTGACGCTGTACCAGTGCTGGAGCTGGAAGGCCGCCTCCGCGGCCTGGGCGGCGTAGGTCTCGGCCCGGTCAGGGTCGGCCTGGGAGAGGCCCGCGCCGATGTTCTCGATCATCCGGCCCGCCCGCTCCGGGTCCATCCAGATATGGGGGTCGTACTCCGTGTCGTGGTCGTGGCCCTCATGGCCCAGGGCGGCCAGGAGCTCCACCCCTTCGGAGCAGTCGATGACGGGGGCGTCGGAGGACGCCAGGGCGTCCTCCATAAAGTCCTCCAGGCCCACGCCGTTCATGACGATAACGTCGGCGGCCTCGATGGCCTTCATATCGTTGACGGTGAGGGTGTAGTCGTGGAGACAGGAGATCTCCTCCTTGATGAGCCGGGTGACCTCCACCCCCTCCACCCCATCTGTGACGGCGGTGGTAAAGAGGTAGACCGGGTAGGTGGTGGCCAGGATGCGGAGGGGTTCGTCCTCCGCCGCCGGCGCGGGACCGGCCGCCGCCCCGCCGCCGCAGGCGGTGAGGAATAGCAGGCCGGAGATCCTCAGCGAAAGCCTGCATTTCATCACCGCAACCCCTCGTAACGCCGTGGACTATCCGCCGCCCTAAATTCTACCTCACCGCTGGGCATATGTCAAACCAACACCCGCGCCGGATGTGCTC
>NZ_JAPFEA010000062.1 GCF_026169115.1 Intestinimonas sp.
GCGTTGGCCTTGGCCACCTCCTCCACCTCGGGCATGACCTCGTAGCCCTCGGGATGGGACAGGACCACGTCCATGCCGAAGCGGGTCATCAGGCCGATGACGCCCTGGGGCACGGAGAGGGGCTTGCCGTAGGAGGGAGAGTAGGCCCAGGTCATGGCCACCTTCTTGCCCTTCAGGTTCTCCACGCCGCCGAACTCATGGATGATGTGCAGCATGTCGGCCATGCACTGGGTGGGGTGGTCGATGTCACACTGGAGGTTGACCAGGGTGGGCTTCTGCTCCAGGACGCCCGCCTTGTTGCCGGCGGTGACGGCGTCCACCACCTCGTGCATGTACTTGTTGCCCTTGCCGATATACATGTCGTCCCGGATGCCGATGACGTCGGCCATGAAGGAGATCATGTTGGCGGTCTCGCGGACGGTCTCGCCGTGGGCGATCTGGCTCTTGCCCTCGTCCAGGTCCTGTACCTCCAGACCCAGCAGGTTGCAGGCGGAGGCAAAGGAGAAGCGGGTGCGGGTGGAGTTGTCCCGGAAGAGGGAGATGCCCAGGCCGGACTCAAAGATCTTGGTGGAGATGTTGTTCTCCCGCATGTAGCGCAGGGCGTCGGCCACAGTGAACACGGCCTCGATCTCGTCGTCGGTCTTCTCCCAGGTCAGGAAGAAGTCGCCCTCGTACATCTCCTTGAAGTTGAGCTTGTTGAGCTTGTCGATATACATCTGAAGGGTCTTATCCATAAAAACCGTCTCCTTATCTCAATTTTGATTTTGATCCATTCGGATTGCGCTTCTGGTCTGTCACGCTACGCCTGCTCGCAACGGCTCCGCGCTTCTTTCTTACTTAATATCGTTGTTGGTCTTGCCGGCCCGGAACTGAGTGACGTCGTCGGTCTTGTTCTCCTCCTTGTAGAGGCCGGGCACGGCGGCGTACAGGGCGGCACAGCGGACCAGGTCATCCTTCCAGGTGATCTCGTTGGGGGCGTGGGCCTGGCTCTCGGCGCCGGGGCCGAAGCCCACACAGGGGATGCCGTAGCGGCCCTGGATGGCCACGCCGTTGGTGGAGAAGGTCCACTTGTCCGTGAGGGGGCGGCCGGCGCGCAGGTGCATGGCGTCGCGCTTCATATCGGCATCGGCATAGCCCAGGCGCTCGGTCCCGAAGAGGGCGTGGTGGGCGTCTGCCAAAGCCTGGACATGGGCGGCGGACTCCTTGTTGATCCAGGTGGGGAAATAGGCTTCGGTCTCATAGACCTCGCCGGTCCAGGAGGGACGGTCATACATATACATGGAGACCTTCACGTCGTCTCCGTACTTCTGCACGCTGGGCAGATCCCGGATCTCCTGGAGGCAGGAGTCCCAGGTCTCTCCGGCGGTCATGCGGCGGTCAATGGAGATGGAGCAGGAGTCGGCCACGGCGCAGCGGCTGGGGGAGGTGTAGAAGATCTGGGAGGTAGTGCAGGTGCCCCGGCCCAGGAAGCGGGCGTCCTCATAGTGCTCGGGGTTGTACTTGGGATTGAGCATCTTGACAAGGCCCTTGATCTCAGTCTCGTCGGCGTCGTCGTTCTCGTTGAGGGCGCGGACGTCCTGGAGAATGTCGGCCATCTTGTAGATGGCGTTGTCGCCGCGCTCAGGGGCGGAGCCGTGGCAGGAGACGCCCTTCACGTCTACGCGGATCTCCATACGGCCCCGGTGACCGCGATAGATGCCGCCGTCGGTGGGTTCGGTGGAGATAACGAACTCCACCTGCTCCTTCTTGATGCCCTTGGCGGGGAAGAACTTATTGACGATGTACTGCCAGCACATGCCGTCACAGTCCTCCTCCTGGACGGAGCCCACCACCATGATCTTGTATCCGGCGGGGATGAGGCCCAGATCCTTCATGATCTTGGCGCCGTAGGTGGCGGAAGCCATACCGCCCTCCTGATCGGAACCGCCCCGGCCAAAGATGACGGCGTCGTCCTCGCAGCCCTGGTAGGGGTCGGCCTCCCAGTTGTTGATATTGCCGACGCCTACGGTGTCGATGTGGGAGTCGATGGCGATGATCTTGTCGCCCTGACCCATCCAGCCGATGACGTTGCCCAGGCCGTCCACTTCCACCTCATCGTAGCCCAGCTTTTCCATCTCGGCCTTGATGCAGGCGACGACCTCCTTCTCCTCGCAGCTCTCGCTGGGGTGGGAGATCATATCCCGCAGGAAGCGGGTCATATCGGCGCGGTAGCCCTCGGCGGCTTTCTTGATCTGCTCAAAATCCATGTCAATGCCCTCCATTATCCAATCATTTGATCCGTCCATCAAAAAATACGTTGGTTCAATAGGCCCGCTGGGGGGTGTCGGCGGTGGGATACTCGCCGTCCCAGATGACCCGGCGGTACTTCTGGGGGTCGGTGTTGCCCTCGGTGGAGAACATCAGGACCTGGCTGAAGCGGTCCAGTTCCAGCTTCTCCCGGAGCTCCTTGTAGGCGTCGTCGCACATGATGGCGTCCAGCACGCCCATGCCCACAGCGCCGGACTCGCCGGATACCACGCGGGGGTCCCCCTTGACGGGGGTGCTCAGCATCCGCATGCCCTTGGCGCTCACCCAGTCGGGGCAGGAGACAAAGGCGTCCGCATGGTTGCGGAGGATGTCCCAGGAGATGGTGTTGGGCTCGCCGCAGGCCAGACCGGCCATGATGGTCTGGAGGTCGCCGGTGACGAACCGGGGCTTGCCGTCCCCGGCCACAGCGCCCTGGTAGAGGCAGTCGGCGGCACAAGCCTCCATGACCACAAACTTGGGGGGATCGTTGGGGTAGAGATTGGCAAAGTAACCCACCACAGCGCCGGCCAGGGAGCCCACGCCGGCCTGGACAAAGACGTGGGTGGGCCGGTTCACGCCGATCTGCCGGAGCTGGTCTGCGGCCTCGTTGGCCATGGTGCCGTAGCCCTGCATGATCCAGGCGGGGATCTCCTCATAGCCGTCCCAGGCGGTATCCTGGACGATGACGCCGTGCTCCGTCTGCGCAGCCTCAGCCGCCGCCATGCGGACACAGTCGTCGTAGTTCACGTCCTCAATGGTGACCTGGGCCCCCTCTTTGGCGATGTTGTCAAAGCGGGACTTGGCGCTGCCCTTGGGCATATGGACCACAGCCTTCTGGCCCAGCTTGTTGGCCGCCCAGGCCACGCCCCGGCCATGGTTGCCATCGGTGGCGGTGAAGAAGGTGGCCTGGCCGAACGCCTTGCGGAACACCTCGCTGGTCAGGTAGTCATAGGTCATTTCAGAGACGTCCCGGCCCATCTCGCCGGCGATGTACCGGGCCATGGCGAAGGAGCCGCCCAGGACCTTGAAGGCGTTGAGGCCGAACCGGTAGGACTCATCCTTCACATAGACCCCGCCCAGCCCCAGGTACTTGGCCATGCCGTTCAGGCTGGCCAGGGGCGTGATCGAGTACTGGGGAAAGCTGCTGTGGAAAAAGCGGGCCTTGGCTACATTGCTCAGATCCATGACAGACAGCTGTTTGTCCTCGCTTTCGGGCATGCGGTTGTCTGTCCACTTGATGGGGTCTCTCATCCCGTTTCGCCTCCAAAATATTTTAAGTATTCCATACTTTTTGTTTGATTCCGAGTACATCATACCACATACCCGGACAATGTCAAGGGGAAGTCAGAATAATTTTCAAGTTTCCTAAAAATTTGTTAGCTTTCCTGCAAACCCATTGGGAGAATGGAGATTTCCCCTGTCCCCCCGGTCCCGCCCCACCAGGAAAACTCCCCCGCTGTGCTGGGGTGGAGCGGGGGAGTCAGGTCACTTTTTAACCGGCTTATAGAAGGTGTTCTCCATGGGCAGCCTGGTACGCAGCACGTGGTCCATAGCGTAGTAGGCTCCCTGGACGGCGGGGGCGGTGGGGATGGTGGCGATCTCGCCGATGCCCTTGGCGCCATAGGCAAAGGGGAGAAGCTCCTCCTTCTCCACATAGATGGCGTGGATATCGGGGATCTGGTGGGCCCGCATGAGGCCCAGGGTGCCGAACTTGGCCTGCGGGACGCAGTCCTTCAGCGGGAAGTCTTCCGTGAGGGCATAGCCCAGCCCCATGAGGACGCCCCCCTCGATCTGTCCCTGGATGGAGGTGGGGTTGACCACCTTGCCGGAATCGTGGGCGGCCCAGACCTCCTTTACTTTGCCGGCGTCGTCCAGGATGACCACATGGGTGGCAAAGCCGTAGGCCACATGGCTCTTGGGATTGGGCTTGTCGGCGCCCAGCTTGTCGGTGGGGTCGAAGAACTCGGCAAAATAGGTCTTGCCCTCCAGCTGGGCCAGATTGCCGTTCACCCGGTCCATGTCGGCCTTCAGGTCCACGGCGGCCATGCGCACCGCCTCGCCGGTGAGGAGGGTCTGGCGGGAGCCGGAGGTGGTGCCGGAATCGGGGGCCACCTCGGAGTTGGCCCCCATATTCCGCAGCAGCAGCCGGGGCAGGCCGGTGGTCTGGGAGAGGATCTGGAGAAAAACCGTGGCGCAGCCCTGGCCGATGTCGGAGGCGGCGGAGTAGAGCTCCACCATACCGTCCTTCACCGCCAGCTTGCACCGGCCCTTGTCGGGGAGACCCACGCCCACGCCGGTGTTCTTCATGGCGCAGGCGATACCCGCCCGGCCGGGGTGGGCCTCATAGACCTCCTTTACCGCCAGAAGGGTCTCCTTCAAAGCGGTGGAGGGGTCGGCGATCTGGCCGTTGGGCAGCACCTTCCCCGGCTCGATGGCGTTGCGGTAACGGATCTCCCAGGGGGAGATGCCCACCTTCTCGGCCAGCAGGTTGATGTTGGACTCCAGGGCAAATTCGCTCTGGCACACGCCGAAGCCCCGGAAGGCGCCGGCGGGGGGATTGTTGGTGTAGTAGCCATAACCCCGGATGTCGGTGTTCTGGTAGCAGTAGGGTCCCACCGAGTGGGTGCAGGCCCGCTCCAGCACCGGGCCGCACAGGGAGGCATAGGCCCCGGTGTCGAAGTAGATCTCGCAGTCCAGGCCGGTGAAGATGCCGTTTTCGTCACAGCCCAGGGTGAAGGTGCCCTCCATATAGTGGCGCTTTGGGTGGAAATGGATGGACTCCTGCCGGGAGAACTTCACCTTCACTGGCCGGTTCACCTTCAATGCCGCCAGCACGGCGATGTGTTGGGCGGACACATCCTCCTTGCCGCCGAAGCCGCCGCCCACCAGCTTGTTCTCCACCACGATGCGGTCCGGGTCCCACCCCAGCATGATGGAGATCTCTTTCCGGGTGTCGTAGACGCCCTGGTCGGAGGTATACACCTTCACCCCGTCCTTGTAGGGGAAGGCCACGGCGCACTCGGGCTCCAAAAAGGCGTGCTCGGTGAAGGGGGTGGTGTAGCTCTGAGTGACTACATACTTGGACTTTGCCAGGGCGGCCTTGGCGTCGCCTCTGGTCACATGCCGGGACTGGCACAGGTTGCCGCCCGGGTGGAGCCTGGGGGCGTCGTCCGCCATGGCCTCACGGATGTTCCGCACCGGCTCCAGGGGCTCGTAGTCGATCTTCACCAGCTTCTTGGCCTCTTTGAGGATGTCTTCGGTCTCGGCCACCACCAGACAGATGGCGTCGCCCACGCAGCGGGTGACATCCCCCTTGGCGATCATCACGTCCCAGTCCTGCTGGATGTGGCCCACCTTGTTGTTGGGGACATCCTCGGCGGTGAGGACGGCCAGCACCCCGGGCAGGGCCAGGGCGGCGCTGGCGTCGATGTCCAGCACACGGGCGCGGGGGTACTGGGAGCGGACGGCGGAGGCGTGGACCATGCCCTCCAGATAGAGGTCGTCGCAGTACGCCCCCCGGCCCAGAACCTTGTCCCGGACGTCGGTACGGAAGGCCCGGTCGCCCACGCCGTAGGTGTCGCCCTTCTCCAGCCCGGGGTCGATGGCGGCCGCGCCCCGGAGAATGGCCCCGGCCAGGGAAATGCCCTCAATGATCTTTTTGTAGCCGGTACAGCGGCACACATTGCCCCGGATGGCCTGCTTGATCTGCTCCTCGGTGGGATTGGGCGTCTGGTCCAGCAGGGCCTTGCCCGCAAGGACCATGCCGGGGATGCAGAAGCCGCACTGGACGGCCCCAACCTTGCCGAAGGCATAGACAAAAGCCTCCTGCTCGGCCTCGGTGAGCCCCTCCACGGTGAGGATGCTCTTCCCCACCGCCTTTTTGGTCGTGAGCACACAGGAGCGCATCGCCTTGCCGTCCACAAGGATGGTGCAGGTGCCGCAGGCGCCCTCGCTGCACCCGTCCTTCACTGAGATGAGGCCCAGGTCATCCCGGAGATAGCGCAGGAGGGACTTTTCCTCCTCCGTCTCCCGAAGAACGCCGTTGACTGTAAACGTATAGATCTCAGCCATGATACTTTCCTCCTGTCGCAGGATGGTTCATTGGGCGGCCCTGCCGCCCGCCCGCCGGGCGGCAGCATGCCGGAGCAGGCGGGAATAGAGCTTCACCAGCTGGCCCACCGCCAGGGCGGACGCCAGGGTGCCGATGCCCACGCCGTTGAGTTTGTGAAGGGCGGCGAGGGCAATGCAGGCGGCAATGAGGGTGAGGGTACTGTCAAAACAGACCTTTACATTGCCGAATTCTTTGCGGAGCTTCTGGGAGAGGGCCCGGACAAACGCCTCGGCAGGGAGCATGATGACGTCGGCCATGACCTCCAGCGAGATGCCCAGAGCCATCACACAGCAACCGATGACCAGATAGAGAATGGACCAATGACAGGGACCGCCGTACTGGCTGGGGATGATGGCCATGGCCCAGTCGATACACAGACTGAAAAAAAGGGTGACAGGGATCTGGAGGGCCTGTGTCCGAGTAAACCGCCGCCGGAGTGCCGCCTCCCCCACCAGAAAGAGCATGTTGAAGCAGAAGGTGAAGACACCCATCAGCTTCTGGTCAGTCAACAGGCTGAGCACAAAGGGGATCGAAGAGACGGGGGAGGTCCCCAGCCCCGCCCGGGTGACAAAGGTGATGCCGGTGGCGCAGATCATTGCGCCTGCCAAGAACATGAGATACCGCCGAAGCGTCTCTTTTGCCGCCAATACCGCCGCCTCCAAATCAAATAGGATCTCCGGGAAATACTGTGCTGGGGGCAGGCGTCAGGGCTTCATGCCGGACCCACCCTGGACAAAAATGGTGTCGCCGCTGACGTACTTGGCGTCATAGCTGCCCAGGAAGATACAGACCTTGCCGATGTCCTTTTCGGCGTCCCCATACCGACCCAGGGGGATAGCGTGGAGATTTTTTTCGAACATCTCCGGGTTTTCCCGGCCCCAGGCGGCCAGTTTTTCGGTCATGACCAGGGGACAGACCACGTTGACATTGATGTTGTAAGGGCCCCATTCGGCGGCAGCCACACGGCTCATGCCCCGGATACCCTCCTTGGCGGCAGCATAGGAGCTCTGGCCGGGGTTGCCGGAAATGCCCGCGCCGGAGGCAAAATTGATGACGCTTCCCTGGGTCTCCTTCAGATAGGGGAAGGCGTGCTTCATATAGTAGAACGTGGCATACAGGCCGGAGTGAATGGCGATGTCGAAGTCCTCCTTGGAATGCTCCACCAGGGTCTTTCCGGAGGCGCTGGCCTGGGCGTTGTTGATGACGATGTTGAGCTTGCCAAAATGGGCGACGCCCGCCTCAATGGCCGCCTTGACCTCTTCCTCTCTGGAGCCGTCGGCCACATAGGTGAAGACCTCTGCGCCGAAGTCGTCTATCAGCATTTGCCGGGTCTTCTCCATCCCTTCTGGGAAGAGGTCGGTGAGCATGATCCGCGCCCCCTCGTCGGCAAAGGCCCTGGCGATGCCCCGGGCGATACCGCCGCCTCCGCCGGTGATGAGGACGACCCGTTCCGTCATTCTTCTCAAGTGCTGCATGTGTGCTTCCTCCTTACAAGATATTGTTGTAAGGGGGTCCACTTTTAAGGAGCCGGTCCCCCCCTCCCCTCATGCCGAGACACCGCCCGGCTGGGGGAGAGACGCTCCACTACTCGGTGACGCCGGCCTTCGCCGTCTTACTTCACCAGATAGCCATACTCGTTGCGCACCGTCTGGATGAGGGCGCGGATGCCCTCGGGCAGACCGCAGCCGCCGTCGGCGGTGTCGTACTCCGCCGTCTGACCGTCCAGACGGACCAGACTCACCGTTCCCGCCAGGGGCAGGAAGCCCTCGTTGGCGCTGTTGTCAAAGTCCTCCCTGCTCCAGAAGAGGGTGAATTTGTCCTTGTAGGGCCGGCTGTCGTAGGGGCAGAAGGTGCCGCAGTTGCCGCACTCGTTGCACATACCGTCCACATGGACGATCTGCCGCTGCCGCATGCCGGGTACCGCCACGGCCACGTTGGCCCGGTTGGGACAGACGTCGGTGCACACCTCGCACACCGTGGGGCAGCCCAGGCAGCGGGTGTCGGCGCAGGAATCGCAGTCGGCGCACAAATTGCCCTTTTTGCCCAGCGGTTTGTTATAATCGGCGTTGATATTCCGGTCTGTATACTTATCCAGCGCCAGGTCCACGATGGCTTGGGCGGCCTGGGCGGCGTCGGCGATGGCCTCCACCACGGTGGCGGGGCCCCTCCGGGCGTCGCCCACGGCGTAGACGCCGGCCACGCCGGTGGCCATGGAGGCATCCACCACGGGGCGTCCCTTTCCGTCCAGAGCCACACCGCTATTCACGAAGGGGGCCTCCTCCACGTGCTCGCCCACAGCGGTGATGACGGCGGTGGCGGGGATCTCGGCGGTCTTGCCGGTGGCCACGGGGGAGCGGCGTCCGGAGGCGTCAGGAGCGCCCAGCTCCATGACAGAGCAGGTGAGGACGCCGTCCTTCACGCCAACGGGGGCCAGGAGCTCCAGGAACTCCACGCCGTCGGCCAGGGCCAGGGCCAGCTCCTCTTCGTCGGCAGGCATGTACCGCTTGGTGCGGCGGTAGACCAGCCGGACGTGCGCCACGCCGGGGATGCGCCTGGCGGCACGGGCGGCGTCCATGGCGGTGTTGCCGCCGCCAATGACCACCACGTCGGTGCCCAGCTTCAGACTTTCGGGGCACTTCTTGGCCTGCTCCAGGAAGGAGATGACGTTGATCTCCTCGCCGTAGTCCAGTCCGGCGGAACCGCTCTTCCATGCGCCGGTGGCGAAGATCACATGGGTGAAGCCCTTGGCCTTGAGTTCCTCGGCGGACGTCACCTCCACGCCCAGCTCGAACTTGGCACCGTAGGCTTTGCACAGAGCCACGTCCTTGTCGATGGCCGCCCCGGAGATGCGGAACTCTGGGATGACATGGCGGACGATGCCGCCCAGGTCGTCCCTGCGCTCAAAGACGGTGACGTCTACCCCGGCCCGGGAGAGGAAGAAGGCGGCGGAGAGTCCGGCGGGGCCGCCGCCCACCACGGCCACCTTTTTGCCCGCCACAGGGGCCTCGGCTTCCAGGGTGGGCAGCAGGGCGTCGTAGCCGCCCTGGGCGGCCTGGAGCTTCACGTTCCGGATGCGGACGGACTCCTCATAGTAGTTGCGCATGCACTTGTCGGCACAGTGGTGGGGACAGATGGTGCCGGTGATGAAGGGCAGGGCGTTGCGGCGGGTGATGATCTCCAGGGCCTCCTGGTACTTGCCCTGGCTGGCGGCCATCAGATAGGCGGGGATGTCCTGCTCGATGGGGCAGCCGCTGCGGCAGGGGGCGGAGAAGCAGTCGATGAGGGGGACCTTTTTGTCCAGCTTCCGCTGGGGCAGGGGCTTGATGGGCTTGCGGTAGAGGGCGGTCTTCTCCACGCCGTCGGCCAGGGCGGCCACGGCGCGGACGTCGATGCCGGTGAAGGGGGCGCTGCCGCAGTCCATGAGGAGCGCGCCCATCTGGCTCATGCGCTGGTAGCCGCCGGGCTTGAGAATGGTGGTGGCCATGGTGATGGGCCAGATGCCGGCGGAGAAAAGCTCCTTGATGTTGTGGAGGTCCGCGCCGCCGGAGTAGGAGATGCGCAGCTTGCCGTCAAATTCCTCGGCCACCTTCTGGGCCAGGGAGATGGTGAGGGGGAAGAGGGACCGGCCGGACATATACATCTCCTGGCTGGGCAGCTCTCCCGCCGCCACGTCCACGGGGAAGGTGTTGGTGAGCTTCACGCCGAACTCCAGCCCCCGCTCGGCGCACAGGGCCATCAGGCGGCGGAACATGGGCACGGCGTCGGCCCACTGGAGGTCCTCCAGGAAGTGGTGGTCGTCAAAGACGATGTAGTCAAAGCCCAGGGCGTCCAGCCGCTTCCGGGCGAACTCGTAGCCCAGGAGGGTGGGGTTGCACTTGACGTAGGTGTTGAGCCCCTTCTCGGTGATGAGGTAGGTGGCGATGCGCTCGATCTCGTCGGGTGGACAGCCGTGGAGGGTGGACTCGGTGATGGAGGTGGAGACCTTGGGGCTGATGGCCTTCACATAGGCTTCGTCCACCTTCTGGAACTTGTCCAGATTGGCGAGGGTCCAGTCCATACACGCCTGCCACACGGGGGAGCCGGAGGCGTCCTTCATGCCCTCGATGTACTGG
This sequence comes from Intestinimonas sp., assembly GCF_026169115.1. Lineage (GTDB taxonomy): Bacteria > Bacillota > Clostridia > Oscillospirales > Oscillospiraceae > Intestinimonas. The sequence continues at coordinate 10,510 of NZ_JAPFEA010000062.1, forward strand.
TCGATCTTTTCGCTTTTGATGCCGGCCAGGTCATAGCCCACCGACATGTTGAAGACAAAGCCGTCCGGGTCGCCCAGGCCCAGCTCTTTGGCGAGGAGCTTGCAGGCAAACCAGGCTTTTACATACTCATCATGGGCCTGGGGCACGGTGAGCTCGGTGGACCACTCGCAGTTGTAGCACTCGTCCCCGGCGGTGATGCAGGGCTTGGCCACGCACTTGGAGAGCTCCTCGCCGTCCATGATCTGCACGGTCTTGAGTTCGAAGAACCGGGCTCCGGCGGCATAGGAGGCGATGATGTTCTGGGCCAGCTGGGTATTGGGACCGGCGGCGGGGCCGTAGGGGGACTCGATCTTCTCGGCAAAGATAGGCATGGCTTGGCCGTTTTCGTGTCGGACCAGCTTGCGCACGCCGAAGATGCTGCCGTGGTCCTTGTACTCGGTGAGGACCCAGTCCATCAGCTGTTCAAAGGGAATGGGGCGCATGATATCACTCATAGGATTGACCTCCAACAATTTTTTCAGGGTGGCGGCGCTCAATAGGTCCGGTGGTTCAGCTCGCCCCACAACTTCCTGCTCTGCTCCAGGGTCCAGGCATTGATTTTGCTCCCCACCCGGCTCCGCCGGGCGGGGGCCCCAGTGATTTGATCTACTCGGGGCAAGTGAATCGCCCCGGCATCAAGGTTTTACCTGCGGCAAAACGCTTGGTGAGGACAAGCTCAATGCCCGGTCAGCTTCAATAACTCCGGTGGTTCAGCTCGCCCCACAGCTTCTTGCTCTGCTCCATGGTCCAGGCATTGATCTTGTCCTCATCAATGCCAACAAACGCCCGATCCTGGTAGAGGACCTTGCCGTTGATGATGGTGGTGCGGCAGTTCTTGCCCATCATGCCGAAGAGCATGTGGCCGTCGATGTTCTCCTCCGAGAAGGGTGTAAAGGGCTTGTAGTCCATGACGATAACGTCGGCGGCGGCGCCGGGCTTCAGAACGCCCAGGGGCTTTTTGAAGTACTTGGCGGCGATGGCAGCGTTATTCTGGAAGAGCATGTCCATGCACTCGCACCAGCCCACGTTGGGGAGGGCGGCGTTGTGGCGCTGGATGATGAGGAAGACCTTCAGGCTCTCCAGCATGTCGTGGGTGTAGGCGTCGGTGCCCATGCCCACGGTGATGCCCTTCCGGAACATCTGGAGGACGGGAGAACAGCCCACGGCGTTGCCCATATTGGATTCAGGGTTGTTGACCACCATGGTCCCCGTCTCCCGGATGATGTCCATCTCGGCGGGAGAGATGTGGATGCAGTGGCCCAGCAGGGTCTTCTCCCCCAGGATACCGTTGTAGAGCAGGCGGTTCACCGGGCGGCAGCCGTAATTGCGCAGGGAGTCATAGACGTCGTTCATGCCCTCGGCCACATGGATGTGGAAGCCGGTCATGCCATTGTTGGCCTCCACCATTTTTTCAAAGGTCTTGTCCGAGATGGTGAAGAGGGCGTGACCGCCGAACATGGCGCGGATCATGTCGTTGTCCTGCTCCTTGCACCACTTGGCAAAGTCGGCGTTTTCCTGAATGGATTGGAGGGTCTTCTCCTCCCCGTCCCGCTCGCTGACCTCGTAGCACAGGCAGGAGCGCATACCCAGCTCCTGACACACGTCCTTGATGGCGAAGAGGGAGCCGGGGATCTCGCAGAAGGAGGCGTGGTGGTCAAAGATGGTGGTGACGCCGTCCCGGATGCAGTCCAGCACAGTGGCGTAGGCGCTGGCCCGGGTGCCGTCCAGGGTCAGGTGGCGGTCGATGTTCCACCACATCCCCTCCAGCACCTCCAGAAAATTGGTCGGGTCGTTGCCCTCGATGGCCAGGCCACGGGCCAGACCGGAATAGATGTGGGTGTGGGCGTTGATGAGTCCAGGCATGATGACGCCGCCTCTGGCGTCCACAAACTCGGCGGCGGGATACCTGGCCTTCAGGTCGGCCAGGGGCCCCACTTCCTTGATGACCTCTCCCTCCACCGCCACAGCTCCATCCGCCAGGTAGGGCAGGGCGGGATCTCTGGTGATGAGCCTTCCGTTTCCGATCAGAAGCATGTGCCTCTCCTCCTATCCGATTTCCGGGCACTCTGTCCCGGTCAACATTTCCCAGGGAAAACAAAAGGTGCCCATTCTCTTGAGAATGAACACCAGCCCGTGCGCACAGCACTTCGTTACAGCTTGAATTGTCAGATGTGCACAAGGCCCAGCCTTCTGCTGTTTTCACTTTATCACATTTTTGCCCATTGCGCAAGATGCAAATTAAAAATATTTTGGCGTCCTTACTTTTTGTTGAAATTCCACCAAACATGAGATATAATAGTAGTAAAATCAACGAGGGAAAGGTGGTTTGCTATGCAAGCGTCCAATCTGGAATTCTGTCTCCAGCTGGCCAAGGGCATCGCCCGTCAATTCGGCCCCAACTGTGAGGTGGTGGTCCACGACCTGGCCTCCAACGACCCGGAGACCTCCATCGTGGCCATCGAAAACGGTCATGTGTCCGGCCGCCGGGTGGGGGACGGCCCCTCCCACGTGGTGCTGGAGGCCCTTCGGGACGGCGGAGCGGTGCCGGAGGACCGGCTGAGCTACCTCACCAAGTCGGAGGACGGCAAGATCCTCAAATCCAGCACCATCTATATCCGGGACGACAACGGCAAGGCCGTGGGCATCTTCGCCATCAATTACGACATCACCCTCATGCTGGCCATGGAGAACGCCTTGAAGGGCTTCACCTCCACCGAGCTCCCCCAGGAGGAGCCGGAGCACATCGCCCGCAACGTCACCGACCTGCTGGACGAGCTCATCGAGCAGAGCGTCCGGCTGGTGGGCAAACCGGTGGCCCTCATGAACAAGGAGGACAAGGTGAAGGCCATCCAGTTCCTCAACGATACCGGCGCTTTTCTCATCACCAAGTCCGGCTACAAGGTGTGCAAGTACTTCGGCATCTCCAAATACACCCTTTACAGCTACATCGACGAGGCCAAGGCCGCCTCGGAGAAGTGACGCATTTCAAAAGGGGTCCGGCGGCGGCAGCCGCCGGGCCCTTTTGCTGCTTATTTGCTGTTTTCGGCTTCCTTGGGGAGGATCAGGTTGAGGAGGATGGCCATGATGGTGGCCACCACCACAGAGGAGGACCCGAACACCGTGGACACCCAGCCGGGGAAGTCGCTGCCGGCCAGACAGCCGGGCACCTGGGTGATGCCCACGCCCAGAGCCACAGAGAGGCCCACCACAGCGCTTTTCCTCGGGGTGAAGCCGCCTTCGGTAATCATGCGGATACCGGTCATCGTAATGGTGGCAAAGACCGAAATGGTGGCGCCGCCGATGACACACTGGGGAATGGTGGTGAGCACAGAGGCAAACTTCGGCACCAGCCCTGCCACCAGCAATACCCCGGCGGCCAGGGTAAAGACGGCCCGGTTGATGACCCGGTTCACCGTGACGATGCCCACATTCTGACTGTAAGACGCGGTGGGCAGGCCGCCGAAAAAGGCACCCACAATGCTCATGATGCCCTGACCCACGATGCCGCCGGAGAGCTCCTTGTCGGTGGGCAGGCGGTCCATGCCGCCCATGGTGGTGGAACTCAGGTCACCGATGGTCTGCACCGCGTTGACCACATACACGATGGCCAGGGAGACACAGGCAGAGGGCACGAATTTGATCTCAAAGGGCAGAAGCTGCGGCAGAGCAAACCAGGCCGCGCCGCTGACGCCGGAGAGGTCCACGATGCCGGCAAAGTAAGCGATGACATAGCCCACCATCATGCCGATGAGGATGGAGGCCAGCTTCAAAAGCCCCTTAGTGAAGTAGTTGAGGAAGACCACCACTGCCAGAGTGATGAGGGCTACCGCCCAGCTCCTGGGATTACCGAACCACTCGCTGGTGGCGTTCCCACCGGCCATATACCGCACAGCGGTGGGATAGAGGGAGAGGCCGATGGTGAAGATAACCGTTCCCGTGACCAGAGGAGGAAAGAGGGGTCGTATCCACTTCACGAAGACGCCGAAGAGGATGGCTACGCAGCCGCCCACGATCTCTGCGCCTAAAATGGTGGGCAGGTCAAAGGCCCCGCCGATGGCTTGCAGGGTGGGGATATAGGCAAAGCTGATGCCCATGACTACCGGCAGACGGGAGCCGATGCGCCCAAAGATGGGAAAGAGCTGCAGCAGGGTGGCGATGGCCGTCAGGATCAGGGACACCTGGATCATCAGCGTCCGCTCTCCTGCGGACAGGCCGCAGGTATCTGCAATGAGAATGGCGGGGGTGATGATGCCCACCACGGCGGCCACCACATGCTGGAAGCCCAGGGGGATCATCTGTCCGGCGGAGGGAATCCCTTCAAAGCGGAACACGCTGCCGGCCCCCACCTGCTGTTTTATCATGACTCTGCACCTCACAAAAATTTTTTATCACTGAAACTTATTTATTTCAAGCCAATGATACTACCCCTCCCCGGAAATTGCAAGCCATTTTTTCCAGTTGTTCGCCAATTTTTCTCGGTACTTTTTGTTGATATTCATGATATTTTTTCTAGAAATCTGTAATTCCGCTCTTTATCTGCTTACCCTGTTGCTCTGTCACACTCATTTTTTCCGATGAAATATTCCAAAATGTTCTGTTTTCTGCGTTTATTTTTACTTTTCTGCAAAAAATATTTTTATCTATTTCCAGTATCATAAATTCGGTATTATCGAATCACTATTCTTTATTATCAAATATTCACCTTGCCACCACCCCGCAAATTTGTTACACTCAGTTCAAACCAGAATTTTTGTTTGTGTGGTGCGTGAAATGGAGCGACGCAGCAAGACCCTCAGCCCTGCCCGAAGAAAAACCGCCGGACAGCTGGCCCTTCTGGGCGGGCTCCTCCTGGCGGTCTTTCTCCTCTCCTTCTGCCTGGGGCGGTACGGCGTGCCCCTGGGACAGGTGGTGAAGATCCTCCTCTATCGGCTGGGCGTCGCCCTGGGCGGGCTGCTGGGCCGGCTCCCCGGCCTGGAGCCCGGCCCTCTCTTCCCCCTGGCCCGGACCTGGACGGAGCAGATGGAGACGGTGGTCCTGCTCATCCGGCTGCCCCGGATCGTCATGGCCTGCCTGGTGGGCTGCTGCCTGGCGGCGGCAGGGAGCGCCTACCAGGGCATCTTCCAGAATCCCATGGCCTCCCCCGACATTCTGGGTGCCTCCTCCGGCGCGGCCTTTGGCGCGGCCCTGGCCATTTTGCTGGGGGGCGGCAATCGGGCCGTCACCGGCTCCGCCTTCCTCTTTTCCCTGCTCACCGTGGGCCTGGTCTATCTGCTGGCCGCCCGGGCCCCCGGGAAGCGGCTGCTCAACCTGGTCCTCTCCGGCATCATGGTGAGCTCTCTCTTCACCTCCGCCACCTCCTACATCAAGCTGGTGGCCGACCCCAGCAACCAGCTCCCGGAGATCACCTACTGGCTCATGGGCTCCCTCTCCGCCGCCAGGATGACAGATGTGCTCCAGGTTCTCCCCCCCATGGTCCTGGGGCTCGTCCCCCTGTTCCTCCTGCGCTGGCGCATCGACCTGCTCACGCTGGGGGATGAGGAGGCCCGGACCATGGGCGTCCACATCAACCGGCTGCGGCTCATCCTGGCCCTGTCCGCCACCCTGGTCACCGCCGCCGCCATCTCGGTCTCCGGCATGATCGGCTGGGTGGGCCTGGTGGTCCCCCATCTGGGCCGGCGGCTGGTGGGCAACGGTCACCGGGCCCTCATGCCCGCCTCCATGCTCCTGGGCGCCCTCTTCCTGCTGACGGTGGACAATGTGTCCCGGAACCTGCTGGCCACCGAGATCCCCATCGGCATCCTCACCGCCTTCATCGGCGCTCCCTTCTTCCTCTCGCTCATGCTGCGGAAAGGGGGGAGCCGGTGATGCTGGACATCCGCGACCTGCGCTTTTCCTATCCCCACCGCCCCGTCCTCCAGGGGGTCTCCCTCCACCTGGGCGTGGGAGAGCTGGTCTTCCTCCTGGGGGCCAACGGGGCGGGCAAGTCCACCCTCTTCCGCTGCGTGCTGGGCCTGCTGCCCGGCTACCAAGGGGAGATCTCCCTCAAAGGCGGGGACGTCCGCCGGCTCTCTGCCCGGGCGCTGGCCCGGGAGATCGCCTACATCCCCCAGAACCACCACCCCGCCTTCTCCTACCCGGTGCTGGACATGGTGCTCATGGGCGCTCACCACCGGCTCTCGCCCTTTGCAAATCCCGGTCCCAGGGAGGAGGCTGCCGCCCTGGAGGCCCTGGAACAGGTGGGTATCCAGGACCTGGCCCAGCGAGACTTCCAGCGGCTCTCCGGCGGCGAGCAGCAGCTGGTGCTCATCGCCCGGGCGCTTGCCCAGCAGGCCAGAGTCCTCCTGATGGACGAGCCCACCTCCAACCTGGACTTCGGCAACCGGATCAGGGTATTGGACAAGACAGCGGAGCTGGCCCGGCAGGGCTACACCATTCTCCTCTCCTGCCATGACCCCCAGCTGGCCCTTCTCTACGCCGACCGGGTGGCCGCCCTCCACCAGGGCCGGGTCCTGGCCGATGGCCGGCCCGGTGAGGTCCTCACCGAAGCCCTTCTCCACACCCTCTACCAGGTCCCCGTCCGCATGACCCCCACCGAGCACGGAACCCTCCTCTCCCCCGTCCGCCGGCATGTATACCACTGGACACCAGAGATGGTGGCTTACATGGAGGCGGCGGCGGAGCGGTCCGACTTCTATGAGCAGATCGCTCAAGCGGCGGCCCAGGCCGCCCCGGGGGGCGGCGTCATCTGCGACGCCGGCTGCGGCCTGGGCTTTTCCAGCCTGGCCCTGGCCCGGTATTTTGCTAAAGTGGTTGCCGCCGACCGCTCTGCCGAGGCCCTGGCCGTGCTGCGGCGGAAAAACACCTGCCCCAACCTGGAGATTCAGGAGGGGGATCTGTTTTCCTCGCCTCCGGAGACCCCCTATGACGCCATGCTCTTCTGCTTCTTCGGCTCGGCGGAGGAGATCCTTCGCTGTGCCCGGCAGCAGTGTCGGGGCAGGGTGGTGGTGGTAAAGCCCACCCAGAGCCGCCACCGCTTCTCCCGGGGACAGGTCCCCGACCACCGCCAGCTCAGCGCCGTGCTGGAGGACCGGCTCACCGCGCTGGGCGTCCCCTTTGACCGCCGGGCGCTGACCCTGCGCCTGGACCAGCCCCTGCATAGCCTGGAAGACGGGCTCCGGTTCTTCCGGCTTTACAGCCGGGACGCCGACCCCCGCGACATCACCGAGGACTTTGTCCGCGCCCAGCTGGAGCCCTGGGATGACCCGGAATACCCCTACCGCCTGCCGGTGGAGCGGCATGTGACCGTCCTCAGCTTTGACGCCGGGGACATCCCCCAGAAAACCGAAAGGAGTTTGGAGTCATGAAAAAGTCCCTCGCCCTGCTGCTCTCCCTTGCCCTGACCCTCTCCCTGTGCGCCTGCGGCGGCTCCGCCGCCACGCCCAGCCCCACTCCTCCGGCAGAGACCCAGAGCGCCGGAACCGCCGCTCCCTCCGAGACCCGCATCTTCACCGACTCGGTGGGTCGGGCGGTGGAGCTCCCCGCCCGGATCGACAAGGTGGCCGTCTCCGGCCCCATGGCCCAGCTTGTCCTCTTCGCCCTGTGCCCGGACAAGCTGGTGGGCATCGCCAACCAGTGGGACCCCAGCGCCGAGAGCTATCTGGACACGGACTACTACAACCTCCCCCTGCTGGGCCAGCTCTACGGCGGCAAGGGGGAGCTGAATCTGGAGACCCTCCTGGCCTCCGGCGCCCAGGTGGTCATCGACGTGGGCGAGCCCAAGGACAGCATCGTGGAGGACCTGGACGCCCTCCAGGCCCAGACCGGCGTTCCCTTTGTCCACATCACCGCCACCACCCGGACCACGGGGGACGCCTACCGCCTGCTGGGCGAGCTGGTGGGCATGGAGGCCGAGGCCGGGACCCTGGCCGCCTACTGCGAGGAGACCTATGCCCGGGCCGCAGCCATCGCTGAGAACGTGGAAAAGGTGGACCTTCTCTACATCACCGGCCCCGACGGCCAGAACGTCATCGCCCGGGACTCCTACCACTCCGAAATCATCGACCTGCTGTCCAACAATCTGGCGGTGGTGGATTCCCCCTCCTCCAAGGGCACCGGCAACGAGGTGGGCATGGAACAGCTCCTGCTGTGGGACCCCGACTATATCATCTTCGCCCCCGAAAGCGCCTTTGACGCCGTCTCCGGCGATCCCGCCTGGGCCCAGCTCACCGCCGTCTCCACTGGCCGCTATTATGAGACCCCCCAGGGTCCCTACAACTGGATGGGCTTCCCCCCCTCCGTCCAACGCTACCTGGGCATGATGTGGATGGCCAAGCTCCTCTACCCCGACGCCGCCGACTACGACCTCTATGAGGAGACGGCCCGGTACTACGACCTCTTCTACCACTGCGCGCTGACCCGGGAGCAGTATGACGCCCTGACCGCCAATTCCATCGGCCAGCTGGCCGGACAGTGAGGTGACCAAAATGAAAACCATCTTCGAGGCCCTGCGGGCCGCTCTGGACCGGCATGAGTCGGCGGTTCTCTGCACCATTGTGGCCAGCTCCGGCTCCTCCCCCCGTGGGGCGGGGGCCAAAATGGCCGTCTTCGCCGACGGCTCCACCCTGGGCACCATCGGGGGTGGGGCCGTGGAGCACAAAAGTCTGGTGTATGCCCAGAACCTTCTCGGCTCCGGAGGGACCACCCTGACCCACACCTTCCGCCTCTCCCCCAACGAGGTCCAGGACATCGGCATGATCTGCGGCGGCAATGTGACGGTGGCCTTCCAGGTCCTGGACGAGGCTGCCCGCCCCGTCCTGGACGCCATTCTGGAGGCCCTGACCTGCGCCGATGAAGATGTATGGCTCATTACCCCCGTCCAGGAGGGGTCAGCCTGGTCCCTGGGCCTTTGGGACCAGGCCCACGGGCTCCGCTTTGCCGACGCCCTTCCCATGGAGGACCTGCGCCCCCTGCTCCTGAGCCGGGGGATCCTCCGGAAGGAGGCCCCCTCCTTCTATGTGGAGCCCCTGGTCCAGGCCGGCGTGGTCTACCTCTTCGGCGGCGGACATGTGGGGAAGGCCCTGTGTCCCGTCCTCACTCAGGTGGGCTTCCGGGTGGTCCTCTTTGATGACCGCCCCCAGGCCGCCCTGCCGGAGCGTTTCCCCCAGGCCCACCGCATCATTCTGGGGGACTACCGGCACATCTTCGACCATATCACCATCACCAACCGGGACTATGTGGTCATCATGACCCCCGGCCACCAGAGCGACTTCGAGCTCCTCGCCCAGGTCCTCACCACCCCCGCAGCCTATGTGGGCTGCATCGGCAGCCGGCACAAGGTGGCCGCCACCCGGGAGAAGCTGGCCGGACTGGGCTTCTCCCAGGCCGACATGGACCGGGTCCACTCCCCCATCGGCCTGCCCATCGGCGGAGAGACCCCGGAGGAGATCGCCATCTCCATCGCCGCCGAGATGATCGCCCACCGGTCGGGCAAGCTCTGAGGAACACGCCATGGAGGGAGGAAACAAGATCCGTTCGGTGGACAAGGCCATGACCCTTCTGGAGCTGTTGGGGGAGAGCCGTACCCCCCTGGCCCTGGCCGAGCTGGAGCGCCGCTCCGGCCTGCCCAAGAGCACCATTCACGGCCTTCTCTCCACCATGCGGGAGCACCATATGGTCTCCCAGCAGGCCGATGGCCGCTACTGCCTGGGGCTGCGGCTCTTCGAGCTGGGCTGCGCCGTCAGCGCCTCCTGGGACGTCACCGGCGTGGCCGCCCCCTACCTGTCCAAGCTGTCGTCGGTCACCGGCGCCACCGCCTTTCTGGCCGTCCTCAGCGGCGGCGAGGCGGTGACCCTGGACCAGTCCAGGGAGGGGGGCGGCCTGCGCATCGTCTCGGAGACCGGCTGCCGCCTGCCCCTCTACTGCACCTCTCAGGGAAAGCTCTTTCTGGCCTACTGTTCCTCCGAAGCCGAACAGCACCGGCTCCTCCGGGCCCATCCCCCGGTGTCCCACACCCCACACACCATTACCGAGCCTGGACAGCTCATGGAGGAGCTGCGCCGGGTCCGGGCCCAGGGCTACGCCGTGGAGGACGGGGAGTTCCGCATCGGTCTCAGATCGGTCTCCGCCCCCGTTTTCGGTCCGGGCGGCGGTCTCCAGTACGCCCTGGGGGCGGTAGGGCTGTTCCGGCGCACCACCGCCCCGGAATTCACCCTGGCCACCCGTCTGGCCACCGACTATGCCGCCCAGATCTCCGCCGAGCTCAAGGCCCTGTCCTGACCACTGTGAAAACGCGCCCCTCGTGCAGCCGTCGTACGGCTGCGCGCGGGGCGCTGATTTTTACGCCGGGCCCAGGAGAAGGGGCTGGAGCTGTCGGCCCTGGAGGGCGGCGTCCACCGTATCATTGATCTTCGTAAAGTCGGCCACCAGGGAGGTGGGCTTCCCCACCGGGTCGTCCTGGCGGAAGGGGACGAAGAAGACGTGCTTTTTGTCCAGAAGGGCCGCGATGTTTCTGGCCGAGCCGGCCAGGCCGTCGTTGGTGGATACCGCCACCACCACTGGCCGTCCATTGCGCCACATGGCCTTGGCCGCCATGGTCACCGCCGTGTCGCTCATGCCGTTGGCCAGCCGGGACAGGGTGCTCCCCGTACAGGGGGCGATGACCAGGATATCCAGCAGCTTCTTGGGACCGATGGGCTCGGCCTTTGGAATGGTGTCGATGACCCTCCTGTCACAGATGCGCTCCATCTCCCGGATGAACTCATGGGCCGGACCGAAGCGGCTGTCGGTCTCGGCGCTCTTCTCCGAGAGGATGGGTGTCACGTCCCCGTACCTGGCCCTGGCCCGTTCCAGGGCCGGCATCACCTGATCGTAAGTACAAAAGGACCCGCAGAAGGCGAATCCCACCCGAATTTGTTCCATGCTCAAACTCCTAACTCACAGAGAATGTGGCAGATGGTATCCCGCAGGATCCTGCCTGCCGTGACGGGGGCCACCTTGCCCGGCAGGGAGAGGGCCCAGATCACCCGCAGCCCCAGTTCTGACGCCGCCTCCAGGTCCACCCCGCCAGGCCGGGAGGCCAGATCGATGACCAGGCAGTCCGGCTCCAGCTGCTCCAGGCGGGCGGCGTCCAGCACCTGGGCTGGGGCAGTGTTCACCACCAGGTCATAGGCGCACAGACTCCCATCCAGCTGCTCCAACCGCTCCGGAACATAGCCGTAAGCCTCCGCCCAGGCCAGATCCGCCCACTTCCGGGCGGCCACGCTCACCCGCGCCCCCAGGGCTTGGAACCGGTGGGCCGTCAGCTTCCCCACCCGGCCGAAGCCCACCACCAGGACCCGTGCCCCGTGGAGGGTGATGGGCAGCTCCTCCAGGGCCAGTTGCACCGCCCCCTCGGCGGTGGGGACGGCGTTGGCCACCGCCAGCTCCTCCCGGTCAAAATAATCGAAGAGCCGCAGCTCCCGCTCCCTTGCCAGCTCCAGCAGCGCCGGCGATGCCCGGCCAGCGCACACCACCTGCCCCGGCCGCAGGGCGTCCAGCACCCCGGCCAGCTCCGCCTTTTCTTCGGAAAAGGGCGCGTTGAGCCGTCCGTCCTCCCCCGCCGCCGGCAGCGGCAGCACCACACAGTCGGCCAGCCGGGCTTCGCTCAGGTCCGCCATCGGCTCCGGGACCCCCTCCGCCCGTTCCAGGGCCCAGGTATGTACGCTATGCCCCTCCTCGCACAGAAGCTGGGCCAGCCGGACCTGCCGGAGGTCTCCGCCCACCACCCAGATGTTCCACTCGTTGCGCATGCTTCTCCCCTCCATCTTCCGTCTGGGCCATCCTATTCCCGGCCCTGGCAAAAGGTGACGGATGATTGACAGACCGGTGGGCAGCATATAAAATAGAAAAGAACGGGCCCGCCCCCTTGGGCAGCCCATCGGGAAGGAGCATCCACTTATGCTGTTTGCAGACTATCATCGCTATCAATATGCCCGCAGCCCCCTCATTGAGGTCATCTGCCAGCTGCGGTTCCCCACCATCCTCTCCATCAACACCGCCGAGCCCGCCGCCTTTCAGGAGGCCATCCGCCAGGACTTCCCCCGGTACGCCCTGCGGAAGGAACCGGTCCCACCCAAGATCGTCGGCGCCGGCGGCCCCGCCCCCAAGGCGGAACCCCAGCCCCCCATCTCCAACCACAATTTCATCTCCGAAGACGGGCTCTGGAAGCTCAACCTCACCAAGGACTTCATCGCCCTGTCCACCCTGCGCTACACCAGCTGGGAGGACTTCGCCCTGCGGCTGGACAAGTCCCTGGCCCAGTTCATCCAGGTCTACCAGCCCGCCTTCTTCCAGCGGGTGGGTCTGCGCTACCTCAACGCCATCTCCAAAAAGCGGCTGGGGCTCACCGAGCTGCTGTGGGACGACCTGATCCGTTCCCCCTATCTGGGCATCCTGGGGGAACCCGACGTGGACGAGACCCAGGTGGGCCGTTCCTCTCTGGACACTGAGGTCGCCCTGGAGGGGGGGATCCGGCTGAAAATCCACGCCGGCCCCGGTCTCCTCAACGGCGGAAAGCAGGACCCGGAGCCCAAATTCATCCTGGACGGGGACCTCTCCCGGAGCGAACAGCTGGGCGCCGACAAGGTGCCCGACACTCTGGAGGAGCTCCACCGCTATGCCGTGCGCTTTTTCCAGGGGGCCATCCTGCCCGAGCTCCACGAGGCCATGGGTCCCACCCCTGTGGCGGAGTAACGGAAAAAAGACGGCCGGAAGGGCGGAAGCCCTTTTCCGGTCGTCTTTGCGTCCCCAGTTATCTCCCCTGGGTGAGGTCCTTTTCAAAGCAGATGAGGATCTCCCGCCGGAAGCCCTCGAAGAAAAATTCCGTCTCCCCCGCCAGCCGGTAGCCCAGCTTGGGGTAAAAGGCGGCGGCCGGCGCATTCCCCTCATAGGTGTCCAGCCGCATGGCCTTGCAGCCCTTGCCCGCCGCCAGCCCCTCCGCGAAGGCCACGAACCGCCGCCCCCACCTGCCGCCGGCGGCGTCGGGGTGGATGCACAGGGTGTGGATGACCAGCACCTCTTTGGGCCTGGCCGCCACCGTCCACGGGATCTTGGCGTACTCCGGCGGCTGGACCTGGTTCAGGTTGGCGCAGCCCACCACGGCCTCCCCCGCCGTCTCCACATAGAGGGTGCCCTCCTTCAGGGCCTTCTCCGCTGTGGCCCGGCAGGGGTAGACCCCCCGTTCCCAGTTGGTATAGCGGTTTCCGGTGGCCTCCTCCCGGTCCAGCACCGCCTCATAGATGGCGGATACGGCCTCCAGGTCGGCGGCAGCGGCTTTTCGGATCATGGTCATGCTCCTCTCCCCGCCCGCGGGCGGATCATGTTCCAGGGTTTTTCAACAGGATACACCATGCCGGTGGAAAAGGCAAGTCCGCCGGCCCATCAGAAAGGAGGGTGATCCCCGTGGCGGTCACCTACGAGGAGATCAAGCAGTCCCAGGAGATCCGGACCTACATCACCCAGGCGGACGCCTCCCTGCGCGCCCTCGGCTTCACCGAGCACAGCTACGCCCATGTGGGCCGGTGCGCCGCCATCGCCGGGGACCTGCTGCGGGATCTGGGCTACGACGCCCATACCATTGAGCTCTGCCGCATCGCCGCCTTCATGCACGACATCGGCAACGTGGTCAACCGCAACGACCACGCCCAGACCGGTGCGGTGATGGCCTTCCGCATCCTGGACAAGATGGGCATGCCCCCCGCCGACGTGGCCGCCGTCATCACCGCCATCGGCCACCACGACGACTCCACCGCCTTCCCCGTCAACGCCGTGGCCGCCGCCCTCATCCTGGCCGACAAGACCGACGTGCGCCGGAGCCGGGTGCGCAACAAGGACCTTTCCAGCTTCGACATCCACGACCGGGTCAACTACGCCGTGGAGCAGTCGGCCACCCGCCTGGACCTGGAACGCGCCACCTTCACCCTGACCCTCACCATCAACACCCAGGTCTGTCCCGTCATGGATTACTTTGAGATCTTCCTCCACCGGATGCTCCTGTGTCGGAAGGCGGCGGAATTTTTCCGCCTCACCTTCCGGCTTGACATCAACGGCCAGAATCTGTTATAGTTTCCCTGCCCCATCCGACGTCCGTCGGGTGGGGTCCGCCATGTCGTTAGAAAGAAGGTGCGCCGCTGTGCAGAACCAGATCACCGAGGGTTCCATCCTCAAACCCCTGCTCTCCTTTTTCTTCCCCATCCTGCTGGGCACCTTTTTCCAGCAGCTCTACAACACCGTGGACGCCATCATTGTGGGCAACTTCGTGGGCACCGCCGCCCTGGGCGCGGTGGGCGGACCCACGGCGGTCATCATCAACTTCCTGGTGAACCTCTTCGTGGGGCTCTCCTCCGGCGCCACCGTGGTCATCGCCCAGTACTACGGCGCCCGTCAGGGGGAGGAGATGCGGGAGGCCGTTCACACCGGCATCGCCCTGGCTCTAGCCGCCGGCGTCGTCGTCACCGTGGTCGGCCTGATCGCCTCCGCCCCCGCCCTGCGCCTCATGGGCACCCCCGAGGACGTGATGGGCTACGCCATCACCTACCTGCGGGTCTACTTCTGCGGCTCGGTGGCCTCCTTCCTCTATAACATGGGGGCCAGCATCCTCCGGGCCATCGGCGACACCCGCCGCCCCCTCTACTTCCTCATGGCCGCCTGTCTCACCAACATCGTGCTGGACCTCTTCTTTGTGGTGGTGCTGGACCTGGCCGTGCTGGGTGTGGGCCTGGCCACGGTGATCTCCCAGGTGGTGAGCGCCGTGCTGGTGGCCTTCTCCCTGCTGCGGCCCGGCACGGTCTACTCCGTGGTGCCCCGGGAGATCCAGTTCCACAAGGACAAGCTGGCCGCCATCGTCCGCATCGGACTGCCTGCCGGCGTGCAGTCCAACATGTATACCGTCTCCAACATGGTCCTCCAGTCCTGCATCAACTCCTTCGGCACCGTCACCGTGGCCGCCTGGACCGCCTTCGGCAAGGTGGATTCCTTCTACTGGCTCATCTCCGGCGCCTTCGGCGTGTCCATCACCACCTTTGTGAGCCAAAACTTCGGAGCCCGGAAATATGATCGGGTCAAAAAGGGCGTGCGGGTCTGCCTGGCCCTCACCTTTGCCGTCACCGCCGTCATCAGCCTTCTGTTCTGCGGCGCTGCCCCCGCCCTGCTCCGGCTCTTTACCAACGACGCCGCCGTCATCGAGCTGGGCCGGAAGGTCATGTGGTTCACCGCCCCCTTCTACGCCACCTTTGTGTGCATCGAGATCTTCTCCGGCGCCGTCCGCGGGACCGGCGACTCCCTCAAGCCCATGCTCCTCACCTGCAGCGGCGTCTGCGTGCTGCGGGTGCTGTGGGTGCTGCTGATCCTCCCCCTCTATCCGGTGCTGGAGACCGTGCTGGTGAGCTATCCCATCAGCTGGACCGTCACCTCTATCCTCTACATCGTCTACTACGCCCGGGGCAACTGGCTCCGCCGGGGCATCGCCCGCACCGCCGGGACCGACGCCCTCTCCGCCAAGCCCTGAGTCCGCACAAAGCGCCGCCCCTCCCTTTCCGGGAGGGGCGGCGCTTTCAGCTTGTCACTTCTGTCACCATACTGTAACTTGACTCTCATCCACTTCAAATGTAGTATATAGATAGAACCACTACATTTGACGTAGAAAGGAGCCTCCACATGAAACGACTGCCCGATACCGAGCTGGAGGTCATGAAAGCCCTGTGGGCCCAGGAGGGGGGCGCTGGCCGCGCCGAGCTGGAACACGCCCTTGCAGACTGCGGCTGGGCGGCCAACACCATCAACACCTACCTCTCCCGCCTGACCGAAAAGGGCTTCGTCTCCTGCGAGAAGCGGGGCAAGGCCAACTGGTACGCCCCGCTGGTCTCCCAGGCCGACTACCTGGCCTTTGAGAGCAGCGCCGTCCTCAACAAGGTCTTCGGCAAATCCCTCAAACGCTTCGTGGCCTCCCTGGCCCGGGGCGGCGGCCTGGATGACGCCGAGGTGGACGAACTCCAGCGTTATCTGGACGAGCTGAAGGAGGGACGAACATGAAGGCCCCATACACATACTTTTCCACCGGGCTCCGGGGCAGGAAGCGTCTTCTGAGGGCACGGCTGGGCGATCTGTTTGCCCCCGCCCCCCGGCGTCGGGGCGTCCTCCCCCTGGTGTGCATCCTGCTGCTGGTGAGCATGCTCGGCTCCCTGGTGGCCTGCAACACCCCTCCCGCCCCATCCTCCTCCGTCTCACCGCCAGCGGCAGAGCTCGAGACCGTTCCGCCGACAGCGGAACATCAGGAGACCTGGGGTCTCTACGCCCAGGCCCTCCAGACCCTGCTGGACGAAAACCGTCTGCCGGACGCCCGCAATGACCCGGAGGGCTACGCCAATACCGAGGCGGAGCGGGAGGCCATGGCGGGAAACCAGTTCGCCGTCTTCGATGTGGACGGCGACGGGCGGGAGGAGCTGGTCATCTCCTACACCACCGCCGTCATGGCCGACCAGCAGGGCCTCATCTACGACATCGACGAAAATGGATCCCTGCGCCTCCAGTTTTCCGAGTTCCCCCTGCTGACCTTCTACGACAACGGTGCCGTCCAGGCGGGCTGGTCCCACAACCAGGGCCTGGCGGGGGACTTCTGGCCCTACACCCTCTATACCTACAACCCGGAGAGCGACCGGTACAGAGATGTGGGTTCCGTGGACGCCTGGAGCCGGGACCTCCAACCGGAGGACTACCCGGAAGACATCGACGCCAGCGGCGCCGGCTTTGTCTACTACCTCTACCGGGACCTGGGCACAGAATATGGCATGGTAGACCCGGTGGACGAGAGCGAATACCTCCATTGGCGGGAGGAATACCTTGCCGGCGCGGCGGAGCTGGAACTGCCCTGGCAGAGCCTGACAGCGGAGCACATCCAGTCCCTCACCGCCGCCGGTTGAGAAAATGGGCCGGAACTGTCACTTTTCCCCCCGCTTCATCGCTATATCAATAGAACGACGACATATGAAAGGAGGACCTTCCATGAAAGCCCCCAAGACCTATTTCTCCACCGAGCTCCACACGAGCCGCCGGGACCTCCGCCGCCGGCTGAAAAACCTCTTCGCCGCCCCCCGGCGGCGGGGTGTCCTCCCCCTGGCGTGTATCCTGCTGCTGGTGAGCATGCTCGGATCCCTGGTGGCCTGCAACACGGAGGCCGGTCAGCCATCCGCCACGCCCGACCTCCCCCAGAGCACCCAGGACCTGCTGGGTCAGATCTGGGAGGGGGTGGAGGGCCCCGACGCCGTCCTCAACGCCGCCAGGTCCTATGTCCAGGACCAGTACAACCACTGGTCGGTCAGCACCGGGGCCATCGCTCTGGTCGACGGCGTGGAGCAGATGGTGGGCGAGCCCGCCCAGTACGACGACTGGCGCATTGAGTCCCTGGAGCTGGTCCACCATTACGATGATCTGGACGGGGTGCCCCTGGACGTCTACCGCCTGGGCTGGCGGCTCCACACCACCACCCCGGACAAGGTGACTCTGGCCGGGGGTATGGACATGGATGCCGACGGCTGGGTGCTGGCCACCTACCCCGACGCCACCTATCTGGTTTTTGACGCAAGCATGGAGGAGCCGGTCTACCTCTTTGACACCATGATCAACGACTGTGAGCCGGGCAGCGAGCTCTTTGCCGATTCCCTCCGCCGCCCCCTCCAGTGGGCTTTCCTCCAGGGCGAGGCCGAGACGGCTGCACGGGCCTTTCTGAGCACACAGCACCTGGAGCAGAAGGTGCAGCTCTCCGCCCTTACCTTCCGGCAGGAGGTCTCCGCCCCCGAGGGAACCGCCTGTGGCGTCTATGAGGCGGACTATCTGGTAAACATGGACGGGAAATGGGTGTCCATGCCCCTGGATCTGGCCGTTGGCGAGCGGTACTATCTGGTGCTCTCCCTTTCTGAGGATGGGGCAACGGTACTGGGCGCCCTCCAGACCGCGCCCGGCGCCTACCGTCGGGAGGCCGAAGCCCTGGCCTGGGGCGTTCCCGACACAGACTTCGCCCTGCTGTGGCAGGGCGGCGGCTGGTACGGCCTGCGGGGGACCGCCGACCACCTCGACGCCCTCCTGGGCGAGCCGGAGGTCACCGACATTTCCGACGGCGCGGTGAGCTACCAGCCCGGTGACCGCTGGGAAAAACGGTCCTGGCCCGACCTCACCCTGGAGTGCTATGTCTCCCCGGAGGGAGAGACCTCCATCTGGACCATGGAGACCAGCCACACCGGCTTCCGCACCAACCGGGGCATCCTCATCGGCAGCTCCACCCGGGAGGACGTGCTCCGGGCCTACCCCACCGCCAGCGACCAGCTCAACTGGGACCTGGAGGGCGACTTCCTCTGGTTCGGCCCGGAGGACGGCGGCTTTGGGTACTACCTCATCTTCTACTTTGACGGCGGCGACACCGTCCAACGCGTCCAGCTCACCGACTACTTTGACTAAAAGGGAGGGCCCCGGCCCATGTCCGACTTTCTCATCACCTTAGCCGAGATCACCTTCACCATGTCGGCGGTGATCCTGCTCCTTCTGCTGCTGGGGCCCCTGCTGTCCAGGCGCTACGCCGTCCGCTGGCGGTACTGGGCCTGGCTGGCGGTGGCGGTGCGGCTGCTCATCCCCATCAATTTCTCCCTCCCGGAAGCCCCGGTGCAGCTGGAGACGCCGCCGGATCGGGTGGTCTACACCGCGCCCCCCGCTGTCAGCACCCCGGCCCCCATCTCACCCGCA
>NZ_JAPFEA010000072.1 GCF_026169115.1 Intestinimonas sp.
ACTGGTACGATGTTCTGATGCACACCCCGCTGGGGCAGGCGCTGTTGGCAGCCATTGCCGCTGTGATGTTCATCAGCACCGCAGCGGTCATCAAGCTGACCCAGCCCATTGAGTATCGGAGGTGATCCTCATCAGTAACCAGGAAAAGGGCTATTTTATTACCGCAACGATCAACCATGGTTCCTATATTCCGGAGGCCCTCCATGTAGAACGCATCGATGACATGGCGCTCTATGATGGAGATTTTGAAGCAGCAAAGGCAGCGGAGCAGGATGGGGTCCGGCTCATCTATGGGATGGACGGCATCCCGGACGGTATCTATATTGACACCCCGGAAAACCGGGAGCTCATCCGAAAGGGTTTGGGACTGTATCCTGACTATCGAAACTGGCGGGATGACTTTGATCCGTCATTTGTTGCGGAGTTAGATGTGATGCAATAATGCTATAGAAAGAGTGCCGTGTAATACAGCATAAGAAGAAAAACAGGGCCGGTACACATCTGTCGTGTACTGGCTCTGTTTTTATGTGGAGGTGAACAAAACAACCATGACTTTCCTTCTGTTTTTATTTGGCATATTCCTTGCGCTGGGTATGTTTCTTTTGACGGCTGATCTGCTCAGGCTCCCCCGTCTGGCCACCCAGCGTGCCATGCTCTCGGTGGGCCGCCAGGAGAAGAAGCAGGCCCGCAGTGTGGAGGCCCTGCTCATGGGCTGGGCGATCAAGCTGGCCCCACACATCCATATGGATGAGTATAAGCGGGGCCGTCTGAAAAATACGCTGGCCGCTGCTGGGCTGAACATGACACCGGAGGAGTACACCGCCTTTGCCATGGTCAAGACCGGTGCAGTGCTGCTGACGGTGATTCCGTGCCTGTTGATTTTCCCAATGTTGGCGTTGATAGTTGTTCTTCTGGCGGTGGCGGTTTATTTCAAAGAGATTCGCAGGGCGGAGGAAAAACTCTCTGCCAAGAGGGACGAGATTGAGGCGGAACTGCCCCGGTTCGTGGCCACCATCACCCAAGAACTGGCCGCCAGCCGGGATGTGCTGAGCATGATTGAGCATTATAAGCAGAATTCCGGTCCTGTTTTCTCCGCTGAACTGGATGTCCTCACCGCGGATATGCGTTCCGGCTCCTATGAGGCGGCGCTGACCCGCTTTGAGGCCCGGTTCAACTCTCCGCTGCTTTCGGACATTGTCCGCGGACTCATCGGCGTGCTGCGAGGCGACAACGGGGTCCACTACTTTCAGATGCTCAGCCACGATATGAAGCAGCTGGAACTCCAGCGCCTCAAGGCAAAGGCCATGAAAATCCCGCCTAAGATCCGTGTATTCTCCTTTGTCCTGCTCATGTGCTTCCTGGTGACTTATCTGTCCATCATCATCTACGAGATCATCCATTCCCTGGGCGGGATGTTTTAAGAGAGGAGGTGCCCAATGGACTATACAGGCAGCATCTATCGATTGATTGATCGTGCGGAAGATGAAATGAAGGAATATGCTCAAAGGGTGAAGCAGCTATCTGCCGATGAAATTTATCGCCATTCAGCTGAAACTGCGGCAAAGGAAAGCCTGCTTTCTGCTCTTATCCATGACAGTTATGAACTCGACGATGATGACTTGGATTTAATCCTTAAGCCAAAAAATCCTGTGGAAGCACTATACCAATTCCTGACAAGTGATAAAACTGATCTTTCATCGGAAAGCTCTATCTCCAGTATTTTGAGCGAATATAATGCTCAGTGTCAGGAAAGGGATCTGACTTTAGGCGAGGAGGTAACCATGTGCTGAAACGGATTTTGAGATCCCGACGCGGAGAGGGATACATCGATGTGTGCGTCCTGGTGCTCTGCGCCATGCTGGTGATCGCGCTGGCAGTGCAGGTCCTCCCAGCCTTTATTGCCAAACAGCAGCTCGATACCTTTGCCACTGAACTGGTGCGTGAGGCGGAAATCGCCGGCAGGATCGGGCCGGAAACTGACCGCCGGGAACAGGCCCTGCGGGAGCAGACCGGCCTGGACCCGGAGATTGAATGGAGCGATACCGGCCGCATCCAGCTCAACGAGGAGGTCACGGTCACGCTCACTCATGAGATCGACCTCGGTCTCTTTGCCGGCTTTGGCAGTTTCCCCATCACCCTGCGGGCAGATGCCACAGGAAAGTCGGAGGTGTACTGGAAATGAACAGACTCAGGCAGATTTTGAAAGACCGGCGCGGCGTGGCTTTCCCCCTGATTATTGCCATTGTGCTGGTGCTGGTAATGCTGATGTGCTGCATCAGCGAATATTTCCGTCTGCTCATCGTGGCCCAGGGGGTTCGGGATGCGGTGCAGGAGGCTGTGATCTCCACCGTCAACGACAACTATGACGATGTGTACCATGGCGTCCGGGAGGGCTACTCCGGCGCCTACCAGCCGTTGGCGGGAGATTTTGAGGAATCACTGGACTATGGCGATATCTATGGACGCTTGGACGATATCCTTGGGCTGACCTATCGGGGCGGCTACCATACTCAGTACACAGAGGATGGTGGGATGGAGTTCCGTGTGTGGGGCCTTGATGTGGAGATCCACAACGCACCGTTCGCTTCCGGCGACAGCGCCGGCGACCGTTTTGTGGCGGACTGTGAAATCGAATTGGAGGTTCCAGTGTCTTTTGGAGGAGAGCTTCTGCCGCCCATGCGGATGACAGTCAAGGTCAGCGCGGGCTATGCCCCTCGGTTTTAACGCAGTTTTCAAAAAGTTTTCTATTGTCCCAATAGACTTCTCTGCCTGTTTGTGGTAGGGTTCGTGTTGACAAAGGACGGGCGGTATAGGAAAATGTAGGCAGCAGATCTTAAAGCCGAACTATCCTTGGCCGCTTGAAGTCACACAGACAGTTTGACAAGAAGCATAATCAACAGAAAAAGGAGGAATCCAAACGATGACGGAGAATACCAAGAAGTGGCTGACCGTGGCCGGATGTCTTGTGGTCTGCGCAATCCTGGTTGCTGTGATCGCAAGCAGCTTCAGCAAAGACAAGGTCACTGATGACCTGCTCCCGCCCAGCAGCTCCCAGCAGGGCGATGTAGTGGTGGACCCGGACAGCAGTACCCCGCCTCCCGCAGAATCCGGGGATGACCAGAAGCCGGGAGATAATGTGACCGTTAACCCGGAAACCCCGGATGCCAGTACCAACACCGATGATGGAAACGGCGCTGATTTTACCGGCACAGAGCAGACCATTCAGCCGGACCCGGTCAAACCGGAATATACAGAGGATGAACTGAAGGACCCCACCAAGACGCCGGATGGGACTCCGGTCGAGGGTACTCCTGAGCCGCAGGATCACAACAATGTGACGCCTCCCCCTGAACAGCCCTCCACCAATACCAGTGGCGGCCTGCCTGGTTTCGATAATGTTCCCAACGCAGGCGCAAATCAAGGTGGAAGTATCGATAGTGATGGAGATATCAATACTCAGGTTGGCATAATGGGATAAAGTAATATTGCATCTTCAAAAAGCACAGCTTTGGCTGTGCTTTTTATTTTGTGGGAAAGGAGATCAAGTGAAACGACTCTTTAACCTGTTTCTGGCCGTTGTGATGATATTTTCCTTTACTTGCATACAAGTTTATGCCGCGAATGGAACTGGCGGGTCTGGTAACATTGATGGTGGCGGCGGGAGTATGGGGGATGCGACGAGTCATGGCAGTTGGAACCCCGGAAACGAAGGGGTGCGTGTAACCGTAGTGCGGGCAAGTGACCATGCCGTTGTTACTACACCATTTGATTTGACCAACAAAACACCATCTGCAGGAATATATCATTTCGGAAAGGTCAGTAAAATTCAGTACAATAATGGTACTGGGCTCTCTCCCGTACAAGGCGGGTATAGCTATAAAAACCCTGTACAACCAATGCCTCACATCATAAGTACAAACGGGCGTAATAACATCGAGGCCATCAAAAAGTATTTTTGTTCAGAATATGTTGTCAAGTTCATTGCGGAAGAAACTGGTATGGATTATGACACGCTCATCAGCGGCGAATACAAAATTCTGCTGGAACCCATCGCCTATTATAAGTTCGAAGGTGTCATGATCGCTACAACAGCGACCGAAGCTGCTCTCTATGATGAGGTGGTTGGAGGACAGCTCCGCTATTGGATGGGATCGCTGACCGCTAAAAACCTCCCGCTGTCCATGTTCTTGGAAACGCCCGATTTAGGCTACCCTGCATGGTCCGGCCCCACCAATAAGAATGTGTCCAACTCGGACATCAAGTCCTCCCTTGGGCTTGGTATCGTCCGCTTTGAGGAGCAGCCGGAGGAGCCGGAGATCAGCACCTATGACTATGAATACCGAACCAATACCGAGGTCATCACGGCGGTAGAGGTCAGCGGTGGCCAAAGTGACCCGGATGATCCGGTCACTGTACGGTTCCATATTGATGGGACGACCTATACGGTCAGCAATGTCTACTACCCGGACGGAGATTCCCAATTGGCCTGGGTACGCTGGACTACACCGGACGAGCCGCAGGACATGACCATCGATGTGGATGTATCCGGCCCAGGATCAGCACAGGCCACCATCCACTGTAAGATCGTAGATCTGGACGAGAATCCGCCGCCCAATCCAGTAGCAGATGACCGGAACGACTCCTTCACACCCTCCCCGGTCCCAGACCGGCCGGAGAAAACCTCGGCCCAGTGGACCATTTGGGACCCATGGTGGCAGGAGTATTGGGTATGGCATGGCGATGATGAGGACGGATACTGGTGCGACCACGGCTGGTGGGAATTTGATCTGGACCGCTACAGTGCCAGCCTTTCCGCCGACATGGAAATTACCCCAGATGAGAAGAACCCCACCGCCAGCGGCAACAGCATGAAGTCCGGCTATGGCGTAAATCAGGTCGTCACCGCCAGGGTGAGCAGTTCCCAGAGATCGGCCACGACTGCCCTGCAGAACGCAGTCAGCTACTTCCCGGAATTTAACTATGAGTCGTTCTGGAGGCTGCTGGACCGCATCTCTATCAGTTCCTCGTCCTCCCGGCTGGAGTTCCAGAAGAACGAGTATAGCACCTATAACCGGCGTACCCATTTCACTCCTATCTGGTACCCGGATGGCTCCTATACGGTCAACACCTGGGTCATTGACTGCTGGACCCCGGCAGGGATGCTCTCGGTCAACCTCACCGATTCACTGAATATCCGGGGCAATCTATGGGACGATTGGCATATCGCTCCGCTTGATCTATAGGCGGGAGGTGAAGCCATGGGATACATCCGACTGGATGAGCAGCCTGGCGAGGTCTACCACTACACGCACCGAAAGAATCTGGACAGCATCCTGCGGGATGGCCGAATCAGGCGTATGGGCGATAGGGAGTGCTGGTTTTGCGCCTCTTTGGAGGATACCCTGACGCTCATGCGGGCCACGGTCATGATGGAGGGAAAGCCCTACTATAAGGTGGGCGGCAGCATCGGCCGCTATCCCAAGTTTGTGCCGGAGGACTATGTGATCCTTCGGCTAAATCCCCGCTTTCAGAAAGGTGAATGGGTACAGTGGATGCAGGATATGCCTCCAGAATCGCCGCCCGAACTGCTGAAGGCCGCCGAAACATTCAGTAACCTGAAACTGGGCTTCCGGGGAGATTTGAAGTTCCAACAGAATCCAGAGGTCATTGAAGTAGCCCCACTGGTCGAGGCTGCTCAAACGCAGTTTTTAGATATTTCTTTCTTGATGTAAAGAGGCGGTTGACAATGTGCAAAAAAGGGCCTCCGGCAGTATGGACCAAGGAGAAAATCGAAGAAGCCTTTGCGGGATTTGTAGAAAAGAACAGAAGGCTGCCAGTGGCAAGGGAAATGAAGCCTCAATATGGGCTGCCGACACGCAGAACATTTGAACGCTATATGGACATGACCGCCCAAGAGTATGCTGAACTTCGTTACCCCACGCTTCTCTCCGCAAGAGATGAGCGCCATGTTCAAACCGTCTTGGAATATCGGAACGAAGTACGTGAGTGGTCTATTGAGCGGCTTATGGAGGCGGAAAAGAACTTTTTTACAAAATGCGGGCGGTTACCTGAACCGTATGAATACACGGCTGAGAACGGTCTGCCTATGTACTCTGTCTTCTGTAGGTTAGCAAAGGAAGCGTTTGAAGAAATAATCCGGGCTCAGTTCCTGGAAACACAGGAACTGAGTGGACCTGTGCTCACGATGTAAGCATTCACAGTAACAAAATCAGAAAAGAAACGGGCCGTGGGAAAGTGCCTCGCGGCCTGTTCGGGATAGATCATCCATTCGCGGGAACACCCCTGCGGCCTTTCTTTTTTCAGCAAAGAAAGGTGGTATTTGATGATGAAAACGAAAAAGATGCTCTGTGCGGTCGTAATGGTAATGATGCTGGCCATCATGTTTACGGTACCCGCATTTGCGGCAGGAACCGGGGATGTGGCTGGTGCCATTGAAGGCACTTGGACGGACGCATCCGCCCAGATCAAAACGGTTGTCAATAATGTGGTCTTTCCCGTGATTGACCTTGTTCTGGCTGTGTTCTTCTTCGCCAAATTGGGCATGGCGTATTTTGACTATAGAAAGCACGGCCAGTTCGAATGGACTGCGCCGGCCATCCTGTTTGCCTGCCTTATCTTCACCCTGACGGCTCCCACCTATGTCTGGACGATCCTGGGAATGTAAAGAATTATTCTGAGAATACAGGAGGAAGGAAGCAATGGAATATCCAATTCCAAATCCATCCGGAAATAAAATGCTTTCATTGGTTAACGAGCTGTACCAGCGGTCTATCGGGATGTGCAGAGCAGGTGCAGGTCCATACGGCATCGGGGTAAGCGTGGTAGAAGATACTCCCATTGATGTGTTTTTCACCTTTGATCCAGATCCGGTTCTGAATTGTAAAATACTGCCGGAGGAAATCCCTGAGTACACTGTCGGCGTGATTGGCTCCTGGAGCGGAGAGCGCAAATATCTTTCGCGGGAGGAGGTGGAGCAGCTTCTCTCTGCCTCGGATCCGAAGACCAGAATATTGGCGGAAATGCTCCGGTACTTTGAAGGAAAGACCTGGATCGTGAGCTGCGCAGATTGTCAGGAAGCGTTCGGGATTCTGGTGGATGCGGAAATGCGCGAGGCATTTGGGCTGGATGAGCAGGAGCAGATTGGACCGAAACTGGAAATGTAGGACAAGAATGATGAGGCGTAAGCCGGAAATGGGAGACGGTTTCTATGGGCTGTTGGGGAATCACCGCACTGGAGTCCGACAATGGACTGGATGCGGTTAGATGTGTCCGGTACAATTTACCGGCAGATGGACAACTGGACCTGGGAGAAATGCTTGAACGATTAAAGAAAGACCGATGGAATGCCCCCTGTGATGTAAAGCTGGGGTGTGCGCATACCAGCCCTATGGCACTGGCTGAGATCATTGTAAAGTATCTTGACGGTGACCCTGGCAGTTTGGACTATGATGAGAAGTGGGCGGCCGAGGACAACAAGTTCCGGTCCATCACCTCGTTTACAGCATCAAGGGCTTCTCTCCGGGAACTCCGGGATTACCTTGCGGACACTTTGAAATACGCCAGGATCAGAGCGGAGCGGCAGATCAAAGCCGGCGAGCTGCCCGGCGGCTGGTTTGATCCGAAGGATTGGGACGGATGGCAGAAACACATGGAGGGCCTTATTCACCGGCTGGATGGCGTTCTGGCCTTGGAAGGCAGTACGCTGGAGTTAGCTCATCCACTGGCGCCGACTGTCCCGGAATTAACCATGTAGGGAGGGAAAGAAGAAAATTGAATCCATTTGGACAGGAGTTGAGGAAAATCCTCACTCAGTGCAAAACCAGCGGCGTTGTGTCTTATGCGGGCAGATCCGCCTATATCCAGCTTGACCCGGATTTGCGGGCCAGGCTGGAGTTTGTTTCTCTGAACATTGCCAGCCAGTACAATGCCCTCAAGCTGACGATCCTGAACCGGACCGAGGGCGCGGTGGATGTGAATATCCTACGCTTTGGCGATTTACTGGGAAAGAAAAAAGTGAGCAATCCCAACTTCTCGGATGGTATCTTACCACACCTCTGGGACGATTATGGGAAGGTAGACTGGTATGTTTACCAGCCTACTCAGGCGGATTACAGGCTGCTGGCGGGTACGGTGGACGAATATCTGCAGGTGTTCCAGCGTCAGGAGGAGGCGCAGGAACACAGCCCGCAAATGTGCTAAGAAAATAGGAAGCGAATACAAGCAGGGGCCGTGCCCAGTCACGGCCCCTGTGCCTTTGAGCAGGAGTATGCGTCCAATGCTGGCACGGTCCCCCTTACGCAAAGGGGTGAAACCACCAGATGTTTATATTGGACTTTTTCCTTGGCGGGCTGATGGATCAGTTTATCGACTGGGTCTACAGCCAGCTTGTTGGTTTCTTTGGCAACTTTTTTGCCGAGATGGGGAACATGGGCGTCGAGCTCTTTGAGATGAGCTGGGTACAGTCCATTGTTCTCTTTTTTTCTTATCTGGCCTGGACGCTGTATGTCGTCGGGCTGGTGGTGGCCGTGTTCGAGGTCGGAATCGAATACCAGACCGGACGGGCCAGCATCAAGGACGCGGCTATCAGCGCCGTCAAGGGCTTTATGGCCGTGGGGTGCTTTACCCTGGTGCCGGTGGAACTTTATAAACTCTCCGTCACGCTGCAGGCCAACCTGACCTCTGGAATTACCGGGTATGGCGAGAGCTTTGATGCCCTTTCCACTGATATCATCAACTCCCTGCAGGGCGTGGATATCGGGGCCGCGGCCTCCTCCGGCGTATTCGGCGGGATCGGCAGCATCACCAGCCCCATCATGGTCATTTTTATTATCATCATGATGGGGTACGCCGTCATCAAGTGCTTTTTCTCCAACCTCAAGCGCGGAGGAATCTTACTCATCCAGATAGCTGTGGGTTCCCTGTATATGTTCTCGGTGCCCCGCGGCTATATGGACGGTTTTGTGCAGTGGTGCAAGCAGATCATCGGTCTGTGTCTGACCACCTTCCTGCAGGCCACCATCCTTACAGCGGGACTGCTGGTGCTGAAGGATCATGCGCTGCTGGGCCTTGGCCTGATGCTGTCGGCCGGTGAAGTGCCCCGCATCTGCGGCGCCTTTGGGCTGGACACCTCGACACGCGCCAACATCATGTCCGCCGTCTATGCAGCACAGTCAGCGGTCAACACCACCCGCACCGTGGTACAGGCAGTGGGGGCGGCGAAATGAGCAGAGAAAAACTGATTTACATCGCCTCTCCCTATGCAGGAGATATTGAGGCAAACACCGCGTTTGCGAAAAAGGCGTGCCGGTATGCCATCCATCAGGGGCATACGCCCATCGCCGTCAACCTGCTCTACCCACAGATGTTGGATGACGCTGAGCCAACAGAACGGGAAATTGGACTGCGGCTGGGACATCGGGTGCTGGAAGTCTGCGATGAACTGTGGCTCTGCGGCGGCAGGGTCAGTTCCGGCATGGCCCGTGAGATTGAGGAGGCCCAAAGACTCAGCATCCCCATCCGACAGATTGGGGAGCTGGAAATCAAGCAGGAGGCTCTGCCCGCTGAGATGGAGCAAAGCGAAGCTCCAGGGCAGAGCATGGGTATGGCATAATGCCCACGCTGGGCAGCCTGTTCGATGGAATCGGAGGGTTCCCCCTCGCGGCGGTCCGCAACGGCATCGAGCCGGTGTGGGCCAGCGAGATCGAAGCCTTCCCCATCGAAGTGACAAGAAAGAGGTTCCCTTCCATGCTCCATGTCGGGGACATCACGAAACTGAATGGTGCCGAACTTCCCCCGGTAGACATTATCACAGGAGGCAGCCCTTGTCAGGATCTCAGCGTGGCGGGGGCCAGAGCCGGTCTTGCCGGAGAGCGTTCCGGCCTGTTTATGGAGCAGATCCGCGTTGTAAAAGAAATGAGGGATGCAGATGAGCGGCGCGGCAGAACAGCTCACACTGTTCGACCTCGATATATGTGCTGGGAGAATGTACCAGGATTATTCAGTTCAGCGGGCGGCGAAGATTTCCGCATCGTCCTCGAGGAGATTGTCCGAATTAAAGACGGCTCCTGTTCAGTGCCTCGACCTGACTCCGGGCGCTGGGAATCTGCTGGGGCAATCATTCTGGGAAATCAATTCAGCCTGGCTTGGAGAGTCATGGATGCTCAATTCTGGGGTGTCGCCCAGCGTCGCAAGAGAATCTTCCTTGTCGCAGATTTTGCAGGACGATCCGCCCCGCAAATACTATTTGAGCAAAACCGCCTGCCTGGGTATTCTGCGTCGAGCGGAGGCCAGAGGCAAGGAACTGCCGCCTCAGCTCCGGGATGCTCTGATCCTCCAGGCGGGACTGGCCCCATCGGATTCGACGGATACAACGGAGACCTGACAGGAGAAAAGGCAGCCACTCTCGGTGTTAATTGTGGTATGTCCACTGGACGAAACGGTGTGCTCACCGCCTTTGCCGCCAATCAGCGGGACGAGGTGCAGGATCTTCATGATGTAGCCGCGGCGCTGACCGCCCAGCCAGGGATGAAACAGCAGACCTTTGTGGCCGGAATCACGGCCAAAGGCAACGGTGATTGCTTCCTTTCCGAGGAGCGGCACACAGCACTAAGCGGAGGCGGCGGTATGCCCGGACAAGGGTATCCCGCCATTTTTACAGCTGCTTTTTCTGCTGGAGCTGGTGCTTCTGCGGGCAGTATTGGCTATGGAGAGGAAGTCTCGCCTACCTTGAAAGGAACCGCCAGCGGGAACTGTATGCCATCCATCCTGTGCCTTAATGACCAGGGCGGAAGCGCCATTGCCTGCAGCGAAAATGTTGCCGGAACACTTCGGGCACAGGAGCATGGCCACCAGCCGCTTGTATTCGAGAACCACGGGATCGATGCCCGCTACACCGGCCCACATTCTGTGGCGCCCACAATGTCAGCCCGTTACGGTACGGGTGGGAACAATGTCCCGCTGGTCGCAGAACCGGACACGATATTCTGTATCACCGGAAATGCCATTGACCGGCAGCCTATGAACGGCGGGAACGGGATTGGGTATCAACAGGGCATCGCCTATACTCTCACCGCCACCGATCACCATGCCGTGTTCAGCCGTCAGCGTGTGGATGTGTTCAAAAGCAACGAGGTGGTCAGCACTCAGAGCGCCCGTCAGCACAAAGACGCAACAGATTTGGTCGTGGATATGGACGAGCCAGATAACAGCGCCTCCGCTCCAAGAGGTGCCTCGGTTCTTCTGATCCGCCGTCTGACCCCGCTGGAATGCGAGCGCCTGCAGGGATTTCCGGATGGTTGGACTGATATCGAGGGTGCTTCCGACTCCGCCCGCTATAAAGCACTGGGCAACAGTGTAGCGATTCCTTGCGTCGACTATGTTTTGCAAGGAATCGCATGGGCGACCACAGCACAGATAGCTTGAATGATTATGAATAGGAGATGCGATCATGGAACCGATGAAAAACCTCTGCGGCTTGATTCCCGAGTCGCTTCACAAGCGGCTGATGGAGGGCAAAAGTCCTGAAATGACAAACGGTGAGTACCTCACTAAGATACTCACTACCTATCTGGACCAGCCTGCCACAGCAAAGCAGGAACAGCGCACCCTGGCCGTTCAGATCTCAGATGACATGTTTCAGCGGCTGAAGTCCTACCTGAATGCTCATGCGCCCCTCACCCAAAAGGCACTGGTTCAGAGCCTTTTGAATCAGGCACTGGATCAGTGGGAACATGGCGAGGAACCGCTCCAGAGTGCGGCCCTTCAGGACAACAAGAAAGAACGGACGCTGGCCATTGCTATGCCCGAATCTCTTTTCCACCGCGTTGAGCAGTATGTGGAGGCGCATAATGGCGTATCCAAACGAGCCTTCGTTGTGGGGTTGGTGGCACAGGAACTCCAATCTTGGTTGATGGAACAAAGCCCAGACGAAGTACAAGATCAGGAATTCGGCCCCGATCAGGATGAACAGGGGTTTGGAATGAGCATGACGATGTGAGGTGAAACATGTACATTTATCCCGATAATCTGAAATCCAAAGCCGTCCTGTGGCTGTGGGAACTGCGGGACATCGCTATCATTGGCGTGGGCGCCCTGATCTCTGTGTTTGCCATGGCCCAACTTGGCTTCCTGCCCCCAGTGGTAATCACTGCGGCCTATGCCTTCCTCTCGATTCGGCTGGAGGATACCAGTATCTTGGACTTCCTGCGCTATGCAATCCGATATTTCCTCCTGGGCCAGCAGACCTATGCCTGGGGGCTGTGTAATCCATCAACGGATAGGAGTGATAGAAAATGAGCAGAAAAAAAGAAGCAACGGCCAAACAGACTACCCGGCAGCTCATCGGGATCGACGAGATCACCGACAGCGGCCTAAAGACCAGTCATGGGAGGCTGATTTTCTTTGCCATCAAGCCCACCAACCTCTCGGTCCAGCCCCCGGAGGCTGTGAGCAATCGCATCTATGCCCTCATGACCGTCCTCAAGGGGCAGGCTGAGATCGAGATGTTGGCCCTCAACTCCAAGGAGAGCTTTGAGGACAACAAGAGGCACTATCGCCAGCGGGCTGCCGAGGAGGACCTGCCGGTCATCAGCCGGCTGCTGGAGGCGGACGCTAAATCACTGGACCGCCTGCAGATCCAGATGGCGACCGCCCGTGAGTTCTTCGTACTGGTCCGGTTGCGTGAGGAAACAGGGATGGAGCTGCACACCCACCTCTCCCGCATCCAGAAAAGCCTCGAGGATCAGGGCTTCAAGGCAAGCCTCGCCAGCGGCGAGGATCTCAAGCGCATGCTGGGCGTGTATTTTGAGCAGAATGCCACCACGGAAAAATATGAGGATTACGACGGGGAACGCTGGATCATTCTGAATGACTGACCCGTGCCCCACAATTTAATTGATATGGCCGTCAGGAGAACTTCCGGGCCATATCAGGAAGAAACAGTGCGATAAAAGATCTCCTGCCGGCCTGGACAGGAGGTTTTTTCATTGCCGAAAAACAGAACAAAGAACTCTCCCCGGCCTGTGGTGGAGGAACCATATATCAAGGATTTCCTCGACATGGTCGCCCCCTCGGTCATCGACTTCAAGGTGGACCACTACCTGTGCGGCAACACCTGCCGCTGTGTATGGGCGCTGCGGGAGTACCCCACTTCTACCGATGAGCAGGCCATCCTGCGGCATCTGGGCGAGATGGACGGGGTCACCATCCGCATCTACACCCGGCAGGTCACCCCCAGTGAGGAGCGCCGGATCATCCACAACGCCGCCAACAAGCACCGAATGTCCCGCTCCAGCACCGAGGATCTCCAGCAGACTGTCACCGCCGAGGCCAACCTGCAGGATGTGGTTACCCTGGTCTCCTCCATGCACCGCAACCGGGAGCCGCTCCTCCACTGTGCGGTGTTCCTGGAGCTGACCGCCCCGGACTACGACGCCCTCAAGCTGCTCCAGACCGATGTGCTCACCGAACTGGTCCGCTCCAAGCTCAATGTGGACCGGCTTATGCTCCGTCAGCAGGAGGGCTTTGTTTCTGTTATGCCGGCCGGCCGCAACGCCTTCGGCGCCCAATTTGAACGGGTCCTTCCGGCCAGCTCGGTGGCCAACCTGTATCCCTTCAATTATTCTGGCAAGACCGATCCTCACGGATTCTACATCGGCAAGGACAAGTACGGGGCCAATATCCTCGTAGATTTTGATAAGCGAGATGACGATAAGACCTCCGCCAACATCCTGATCCTCGGCAACTCCGGCCAGGGTAAGAGCTATCTGCTCAAACTGCTCCTGCTCAACTTCCTCGAGGCGGGCAAATCCGTGATTTCCCTGGATGTGGAACACGAACAAAAGGATATGTGTGAGACGGTGGGCGGCTGCTTCATGGATCTGATGGGCGGCGTGTACCGCATCAATCCGCTGGAGCCCAAGTGCTGGGATGACGGCAGTGGCCCGGAGGACAGGGACGCGCCGGAGGCATTCCGCAAATCCACCCGGCTCTCCCAGCACATCTCCTTTCTCAAGGACTTTTTCCGGGCCTACAAGGATTTCTCAGACCGCCACATCGACGCCATTGAGATCATGGTGGGCAAGCTGTACGCCAAATGGGGCATCAGCGACAGCACCAACTTCGCCGGCCTCAAGCCCCAGGACTATCCCATCCTTTCCGACCTCTATAAACTCATTGAGCAGGAGTACAGAGAGTACGATGGGAACTGCCACCAGCTCTACACAGCGGAACTGCTGCAGGAGATCCTGCTGGGCCTCCACTCCATGTGCCAGGGCGCCGAGGCTCAGTTCTTCAACGGGCACACCAATGTGACCTCCTCCCGCTTTATCGTCTTCGGGGTCAAGGGGCTGCTGCAGGCCAGCAAGAATGTGCGCGGCGCCATGCTGTTCAACATCCTGTCCTATATGTCCGACCGCCTGCTGACCATCGGCAACACCACAGCGGCGCTGGACGAGCTGTATGTGTGGCTGTCGGATAATGTGTCGGTGGGTACCACCATCATCGAGTATATCCGCAACACTCTCAAGCGGGTCCGCAAGAAGGAATCCAACCTCATCATGGCCTCGCAGAATCTGGAGGACTTTGACCGGGAGGGCATCCGGGAGTTGACCAAGCCCCTGTTCGCTATCCCGCCCCACCAGTTCATCTTCAACTGCGGCTCCATTGACAAGCGGTTTTATATGGATCTGCTCCAGCTGGAGGAGGCGGAGTACAACCTCATCCGATTCCCCCAGCGGGGTGTGTGCCTGTTCAAATGCGGCAACGAGCGGTACCTGCTGGAGGTTCACGCTCCTGCCTATAAGGAGGCGCTGTTCGGCACAGCGGGCGGGCGATGAATGTGGTCGGGTATGGAGGCGGAACGGACAGCACGGCAATGCTGATAGGATTGTGGCGGCACCATGTCCCAGTCGACCTGATCCTTTTTGCCGATCCCGGAGCCGAGCAGCCGCATACCTACGCCTACCTGGACACCATGAGCCGCTGGCTGGAGAACCATGGGATGCCGGCGATCACGCGGGTGTGGTACACCGAGAAGAACGGCCAGAGGCTGACGCTGGAGCAGGAGTGCCTCCGCTCAGGAACGCTGCCCTCCATTGCTTATGGGTACAAAAAATGCTCCCTCAAGCACAAGGTTGCCCCGCAGGAAAAGTTCTGCAGGCACTACCAGCCCTGCATTGATGCCTGGGAGAAAGGAGAAAAGGTCGTCAAGTTCATTGGATACGATGCCGGAGAGGAGCGCCGTCTGCTCAACGCCCTTCCTCATGACCTTCAGGATAAAAAATACCAGAAGGAATATCCCCTGATGGAGTGGGGCTGGAGCCGAAAGGACTGCATCCAGGCGATCCGGGATGCCGGCCTTCCCCTGCCGGGCAAGTCTTCCTGCTTCTTCTGCCCCAGCATGAAGCGGTGGGAAATTCGGACATTGTACCACCGCTACCCGGATTTGCTGCGGCGGGCTTTGGCGATTGAAGACGCAGCCATGCCAAACCTCACATCAGTGCGGGGGTTGGGCCGGAACTGGGCCTGGCGGGATTTTATCTGCGCGGATGAAAATCAGCTGGCGATTCCGGGCGCTTTCTCAGATGAGGATCTGCCCTGTTCCTGCTGTATGAAAGGTGAACTGCCAGCAGCAGATCTATAAAAGAGAAAGGGAATTCGAATGAAAGAAATTGAATTGGAACAGTGGGAGCCATTACCGGGAGATCCCAGACAGACGCAGTATGCCGGACAGCGTACCGCTCAGGAGGTCTTCGAGGAGTTAAAGCACCGCCTGGAGGGTATGGGGTACCTGCCGGACGAGTATTTTCTCATGGACCGGGAATGGGAAAATGGCCGGGAGATCCCCAAAGACGCCGACATCTTCTGTACCACCGACTACGGCGGCAACGAGGGCGTCTATTTAGATGTGTACCTGAAGTGGTATGAAGACAGCCGCCCCGTCACCAAAAGTTTCATCACCGGCAAGACGCTGGGCGAAACCGGCGCAGATCTGGACCGGATGTTCCTCATCTCCTCCGCCATCACCAAGGCGTTCCACGGGGACGGCGAAACCTATGCCCGACATCTCCGTCAGGGTGAGCGGGCGGAGCCGGAGGGCATGATCGTCCACCTGAATCCTACGGAGCAGCGCACCATCATCGAGGCGCTGGTGGAACAGCAGGAACGCCAGGAACAGGCCATGTCCCAGACGGAACAGCTCCTGCGGCGGATGACCGGGAGCATCACCGCCTATATGGATGAGGTGGGACGGTACCCCCTGCACATCAGCGACTACGATAAAACCGTGTTGGCCATTCGGGACGGAGAATTTGACGCCTTCAAAAACCTTTATCCCAGGGTATCAGACCAGACGGATGACCTGCTGATCGAGGTGGCGGGACGCCCCGGTGTCGTGGGAGGAAATATGACCCTGATACTTCTTGCGGCGGTGGAGAGGTTTTCCCCGGAGGCATATCTCACTGCCTGTAAGCGGGCGGTGGAAACGGGAGACAGTTGGCGGGTACAAACATTGGTGAAGGAATCAGAAGGCCGCCTCTCGGAGCCGCTCCCCTCCCTCCACGGTGAGGTGATCCTCTATGCCTATACAAATAACTGCCGGAACATCGCCAAAGACCTGATCGCCCAATGCACGCCGGAGCAGATTGCTTCTGTGCCCCCGAAGCTTCTCCGCTGGGTTGCGGAAAAGCTGGACTTCCAGACCGCGGTGGATCTGGTGGACAAGGGCGTCCGACCGGGCGATGAGGTGGCCGGCATCCTGCGCACCCTCACGGGCCAGCATCAGGAGTGGATGGCAGAGAGGCTGCTGGAACACGGGATGCCGGTGGAGCCGGACAACTACGACGCGCTCTATGCCTGTGTCAGCAATCAGGCGGTCGGAGCCGCCAAGCTCCTGCTGGACCGGGGGATTGATCTGGAGCAGTACCAGCTGTGGGCGGAGCATCGGCCCAAAGGCGATGGGTACACGGAAACCATGGAGGAGCTGGCCGCGTACTGGTCTGAACTGCAGAACAGTACGCAGCCAGAGGATTCGCCCATGAAAGGTATGAACCTATGAGTGCCACCGTTGCAGCGGCCGTCAAAGCGGCGATAGTAATTCTTTCCAATGAGGAAGCCCGCAAAAAGGTGGGCTGGGGCATTGTGGCTATCCTTTCCCCGCTGATCGTTCTGGTGGTTCTGCTTTGCGCCATCCTCTCAGGAACCTCACAGCACAATGTGTCCGCCGTGGAGCTGTGCTTCCACGGCGGCTCCATTTCCGCCAGCGCCACGCCGGAGTACCGGAGATACATCGAGGATATGCGGAACAGCTTTGACCAACTGGACGAAGTGATCGCGGAGATCAATAGTCAATGCGAAGATGGAAAAAGCCTTGACGATACCCGCGTCAAGGCCATTTTTTATGCTCTGTATTTCGCCGCAGAACAGCCAGATACAGATGGCATCCATGAGTTTGCGGACTGTTTCGTGGATTATGAGGAGCGAACCCGAACGGTTACCACCACCGACGAAGAAGGCAATGAGGTGGAGACCACAGAAACCTACATGGTGGCCGTTCCTATTGAAGACCTGGCTGAAATTTATGAACGGATCAGCCATGCCATTGGAGTCGAGGTCACCGCGGACCATCAGGCCAACGCTGACGGTATCTATCATCTCATCCTTTATGGCAGCCCCAGCGGGGAAAGCGGCGGCTGGTTCCCTGGGGCTGATGTCCCGTTCATTGGGGTGGATGGCTTCTGCTCTCCCATCGGAGCAGGCTGGGAGGCCGTGGTCACCTCGGAATTCGGGTACCGAAGCGACCCCTTCACCGGCGAAACGCGAGGCCACACCGGGATGGATTTGGCGGTGCCCACTGGCACCCCTATCCGTGCGGCATTACCCGGTACAGTGACCGTATCGCAGTACCACAGCAGCTATGGCTACTATGTGATGATCGACCACGGCAACGGCCTGTCCACCCTATATGGCCACAATTCCCGTCTGCTGGCTCAGGTGGGACAGACGGTGGAGGCTGGGGATATCATTTCCCTCTCCGGCTCCACCGGGCGGTCCACCGGCCCGCACCTGCACTTTGAGGTGCGTATCAATGGGGAGCGCACAAATCCCCGCTATTATCTACCGACGACTGGAGGTTGATATTTTTGCGTCTGAAACTTCAATTGCCGGCCAAGGCCGGCCAGTTCCGCATCTCCGAGTGTGAAGCGACCCGCCTGCTCACTCTATCGGCCAACGACTTTCAAACCTTTCTGAACTGGCCTCAGAAAGAACTATCCTGGGATGCACAGCCGCTCTATTATGAGGAGGACGGCAAACGGGTCTATCGGGGTGTTCTCATTTTGGGAGAGGGCCGCGCAGATGGCGTTTTCGCTTATGACGCGGGCGAACACTTCGTCTATCTGCCCGGCGCGAGAGCGGTGGTCGATTCCATTCTGGAACAGGCGGTGGAAAAGATCATCAAGGAGGGCACGGAGAACACCAACGAGGGCAGTTGGTGCTATTATTTCAGTGAGCTTTATGAGCAAATGGGACTGGTGATAGAGGATGGAAATGGCTTCGACGCCCTGCTCCTTGAGAAGCTGGAGCAGCGGCCGGAGGCGGCGGAGGTCGCCCTGACAGATGAGTGCTTTGACATCTGCTATTACCTGAACTACTGCAGAAACCTGAGCGATGAGGAGATAGAAGGACAAATTCCATTGGCACGACAGTCCGAATTATTTCGCAAATCCGTATCTGTCTTCTGTGATATGTACGATGAGAAATCTGACCTGTATGAGATGCTTCATAATAATCTGGGAATGAGTGACGATGAGATTGGATACCTCGGCTTCGCCCTGCACGATGAATATGTGGACGAGCAAATTGATGCAGAGGGGGCACAGTCCGGCCATTTCCCGGAGTCAGGGAAACTGGCGAATTTGATCTCCGCCTATGAGGAACTGCATCAGCTTCCAGATGAGGAGCGTATCACCCACTCGGCTCCGGGGACTTTTGGTTACTGCCTTGACCCCGATGTGCCGTCTGAGCGGCTTCATGCTGTGTACCAGCAGGCGCTGTCTGCCCTCGAACTGAAGGGCGATGAAATCCAGATAGATGGACAATTCACTTCCCGCGATGAGATCATTTCCCGTATGCGGGACTGCCTGCTGGCCAAAGAACTGTCGGCTGGAGAAAGAGTGCTGTTCGTCGCTACCGAGCCGTATGGAGGCCCTGGTGATTTCGCTTTGCGAGGCGGAGTGATAGAGAGTGTGGATGAGCAGGACAAGACCTGCTCGGTGCGGGGGACTTTTTTCACAATGGAAAAAGTCCCCCTACACTATGTACTCGGCCGATACAACCCGGCGGTTGGCGGGGAGTACTATGGATTCCGCGGCATCGTCCCCTATTTTTGTGAGGATAAAGAGCTGGCCGAGCATTACCTGCATGAGGCTGAGGTGATGTGGGAC
The DNA here is from genome assembly GCF_026169115.1 of Intestinimonas sp. GTDB lineage: Bacteria > Bacillota > Clostridia > Oscillospirales > Oscillospiraceae > Intestinimonas. Next base: position 19,461 of record NZ_JAPFEA010000072.1, read on the forward strand.
GCAGAGATGGAGGTGGGACAGGACCTCTCCGTGTAAAAGAGGAAGTATGCAGTAATAGAACGACGGGAGGAATACCATGGCGGTGCTGTATCAAGTAGAGGAACAGGGGCGTCAAACCGCTTTTGTAGGCGAAAAAGAAGGTGGGTTTACGGAGCTGCACTCCCTGTTGGAGCGGGCCTCTGCCATCGTGGAAGTGGAAAACAGCGGGTTCGCAGAGGCACTTTCCAATGCCGCCGCAGAGCGCGGTACTCCGCTCAGGCAAGTGTTTGCGGACGAAGCAGAGGCCCTGAGCCATGACCTTGGTCATGGCGGGATTGTGGAACAGCAGGTGGTCATTGACCTGGACAATGGGCGGATACGGGTGGAATATGACCACCGGGCCGGCAGTCTGCGGGAGAGCCTGGATGCCTTGTCAAAACATTTTCCAACGGCAGGCGCCAACAGAATCCAGAACCGGCTCATAGCTTTCCTTGCGGAGCATGACGGAAGCGAGGAACTCTACAAGGTGCTTCACGATGAACTGGGACTGACCAATCAGGAGATCGAAGCCATGGGCTTTGATCTCACCCACCGATATGAGCCGGACTGCGGTGACGCATACCAGGACATCGTGGACTACATTCGCTTTGAGCAGGAAACCTCGGAAATCTGGCCCTGGTTTATCTCTTGCGATGAGATACTCTCCCATGAAACAACCCTGCGGGAGATCGCCGGCCGGCTGTCCGCTGCCGGCGAATGGGATACGGAGAGCATCTATGAGAGCTTAACGGAAGTCTTTGGAAACAATCTATCGCTGGATAAACAGTCAAAGGATGACACGAAAGAGGAGGAAAGAAACATCAATATTAAACAGGATCAGTTGGATCTGCTTTGGCAGTTGGAGGAGTTCAGAAAGAAACATGAACATCAGGCAGAGCCGTCCGACTGGGCGATCCGGATGTGTGAGGCGTTTGTTGCCCGAAGTATGGGCTTCACAGACCGGGTACAGTGGACGGAACTGCTCCGGC
>NZ_JAPFEA010000076.1 GCF_026169115.1 Intestinimonas sp.
GTCTCAGCCAGCATGGCAAAGCCGGTCTGGCGGCAGGCCATGACGTCGGAGTGGTCGCCGAAGATGTTCAGGCTCTGGGCGGCCACGGTACGGGCGGAGACATGGAACACACAGGGCAGCAGCTCGCCGGCGATCTTATACATATTGGGGATCATCAGCAGCAGGCCCTGAGAGGCGGTGTAGGTGGTGGTGAGGGCGCCGGCGTTCAGAGAGCCGTGCACGGTGCCGGCGGCGCCGGCCTCGGACTGCATCTCAATGACGCGGACAGGATCGCCGAAAATGTTCTTGCGGCCTGCGGCGGCCCACTGATCCACATTATCGGCCATGGGGCTGGAGGGCGTGATGGGGTAAATGCCCGCGACCTCCGTAAACGCATAGGAAACGTGTGCTGCGGCGGTATTGCCGTCCATGGACTTCTTTTTTCTAGCCATGTTGATCGTTCCTCCTTCGTTCAAATGGATACGGTTCCATTTTCCTAGCTCCTTAATAGTACCACTCATTCCTCCGTTTGTAAATCGAATCTTGCTCCGTTCGAAGATTTTCGGCGATGAATCCAAAATTGGTCCCTCCAATTTGTCGATTCTTAAAAAATAGCCGGCGCCGCGCCTTGAAAACCCTCATAAAATCAGGTATAGTTAGAAAAAAGTTCTCGCGGCAAAGGGTGTGCGCTCCGGTCCTCCGCCGGCCTGGCTCCCCTGCCGTCCGACTCCTCGCTCCACAGGAAAGGCGGTGCTCAACGGTGCTCTGCACGCTCAACTCCCTGGGCCTTCACGGCATCACGGGCTATCTGGTGACGGCGGAATGCGACCTCTCCAGCGGCCTGCCCAACTTTGATATCGTGGGTCTCCCGGACGCGGCGGTGAAGGAGGCCCGGGAGCGGGTCCGTTCCGCCATCCGGAACTGCGGCTTTACCTTTCCCGTCTCCCGGATCACGGTCAATCTGGCCCCCGCTGACCGGCGGAAGGGGGGCACCCTCTACGACCTGCCCATGCTGGTGGGCATCCTCTGCGCCGGGCGGCAGCTGCCCCCTCCGGCGGAGGACGCCGCCTTTGTGGGGGAGCTCTCCCTGTCCGGAGAGCTGCGTCCAGTGACGGGCATGCTGCCTATGGCCCTGGCCGCCCGGGATGCCGGACTCACCGCCCTCTACGTCCCCGCCGACTCGGCCCCCGAGGCCACGCTGGCCGCCGGACTCACCGTCTACCCCGTGGAAAATGTGGCACAGCTCTCCGCCCACCTGCGGGGGGAAGTCCCCATCCCGCCGGCGGAGCCCTGGACCCCCGCCCCCGGCGGAGCCGGCGGGCCCGACTTCGCCGAGGTCAAGGGTCAGGAGCCGGTCAAGCGGGCTCTGGAGATCGCCGCCGCCGGCGGGCACAACATCGCCATGATCGGCCCGCCGGGCTCGGGCAAATCCATGCTGGCGCGAAGGCTCCCCTCCATCCTCCCCGACCTCTCCCAACGGGAGGCCCTGGAGTGTACCCAGATCCACTCTGTCCTGGGGCTCACCACCAAGGAGGAGCCCCTGCTCACCCGTCGCCCCTTCCGCTCCCCCCACCACACCATCTCAGTGATGGGGCTCTCCGGCGGCGGCTCCCCGCCCCGGCCCGGGGAGATCTCCCTGGCCCACCACGGCGTCCTCTTTCTGGACGAGCTGCCTGAGTTTCAAAAGGAGACTCTGGAGGTGCTGCGGCAGCCCATGGAGGACGGGAGGGTCCAGATCTCCCGGGTGTCGGGCACCGAGGTCTTCCCCAGCCGGTTCATGCTGGTGGCGGCCATGAATCCCTGCAAATGCGGCTGGTACGGCCACCCCTCCGGCCGGTGCCGATGCTCCGAGCATGAGGTAAAGAAGTATCTGGGGCGGCTGTCCGGTCCCCTGCTGGACCGCATCGACCTCTATGTGGAGGTGCCGCCCCTGGACTTTGGGGAGCTCTCCGCCCGGCCCGCCGGGGAGTCCTCGGCAGAGATCAAAAAGCGGGTGGACGCCGCCCGGGCCGTGCAGACCGCCCGGTTCGGCCCCTCTGGCCCCGACTGCAACGCCCACATGGGCCCCCGGGAGCTCCAGGACTGCTGCGCTCTGGACGACAGGTGCCGGGCCGTCATGCAGGGGGCCTTCGACCGCATGGGCCTTACCGCTCGGAGCTATGACCGCATCCTCCGGGTGGCCCGGACCATCGCCGACCTGGAGGGGGCGGAGCAGATCCAGATCCCCCACCTGGCCGAGGCCCTCCAGTACCGGGAGAGCAGTTATTTGAGACGATGATCCTCACACGTCTCCCCTTTCGCAGTTGTCATTTCGAGCCAGCCCGCGGGCTGGTGAGAAATCCGTCTCCCCAGCTTTACCCAGATGCGGATTTCTCACCGGTGTTGCCACCGGTTCGAAATGACAAGGAACGCCCGGTAAATGGGGACATAGAGCTTCTTTTTCCCTTTGGAGCAATTCTGGGCATAAATAACCTCCCTTTGTCGAAATGACAAAGGGAGGTATATTCACAAGTTCATCCTGTTGCACATGTTCACTCTGTCTTTGTGCCAGCCTCATCTGATCTGGATTTTTCACCCAGCTTTGATACGATAATACCCGTACATACGATTACTACAACACAAAGGTATGCACCCATGCCTAATACGCATGCACTGCCATAGTCCATGCCATTGAAGAAGTCTCCGCAAATATCAGATACAAGAATTCCAATAAATGCGATCACTAAACCAACCACAAAATATGTTCCAACTTTTTTCATTTCAATCCTCCACAGCAGCAAAGTCAAATTTATTTTCTCGCTTACTTTATCATGTTTTTCTGTCCAAAGCAACATCATGGCAAAATTGGCAAGGCCAGAATCCATCCGCCTAAGTGCAAAAAGGGCACCATGGAACCAATGCTGGACTTTTGCTCCCACATCATCTATAATATCCGAGAAAAATATCTGTTTTCCAAACAGGAAAGGAAGTTCACATGACCGAGATGATCCTCCTCAAGCAGGGAGAGATGGTCCTGAAGGGGACCAACCGATACACCTTTGAAGACAAGATGCGCGCCAACATCGCCCGGCGGCTGAAACCCCTGGGCAAGTTCAAGGTCTACACACGGCAGTCCACCACCTATGTGGAGCCCCAGAGCGAGGACTGCGACATGGACGCCGCCTACGAGGCCATGAAGCATATCTTCGGCGTGGTGGGGCTCAGCCGGGCCAAGTCCTGCGAAAAGACCAAGGAGGCCATGCTGGAGACCGCCAGGAGCTACCTGGGAGACCAGCTCTCCCGGGCCAGGACTTTCAAGGTGGAGTCCAAGCGGGCGGACAAGACCTTCCCCATGACCTCCATCGCCCTGAGCCAGTGGGTGGGCGGGGAGCTGGACGACCTCTACCCCGACCTCACCGTGGACGTCCACCACCCCGAGCTCACCGTCCACCTGGAGGTCCGGGACTACGCCGCCTTCGTCCACGCCGACCCGGAGCCCGGCGCCGGCGGTCTCCCCGTGGGCACCAGTGGCCGTGCCCTGAGCATGCTCAGCGGCGGCATCGACTCCCCGGTGGCCTCCTGGATGATGGCCAAGCGGGGAGTGGCCCTGGAGATGATCCACTTCTACTCCTACCCCTACACCTCCCCCGAGGCCAAGCAGAAGGTGCTGGACCTGGCAGAGCTCCTCACCCCCTGGACCGGACGGCTCACCGTCCACGTGGTCCCCTTCACCCACATCCAGGAGGAGCTGCGCCGCTCCTGCCCCGAGGACTACTTCACCCTTCTCATGCGGCGATTCATGATGCGCATTGCCGAGGGGGTGGCCCACCGCACCGGCTGCCATGCCATCGTCACCGGCGAGTCCCTGGGCCAGGTGGCCTCCCAGACCATGGACGCCATGGCCGTCACCGGCGCCGTCACCGACCTGCCCGTCTTCCGTCCCCTGGTGGGCATGGACAAGGAGGAGGTGGTGCGTCTCTCCCGGAAGATCGGCACCTTTGAGACCTCCATCCTGCCCTACGAGGACTGCTGCACCGTCTTCACCCCCCGCCACCCCCGGACCCGTCCCCGCCTGGAGGACGTGGAGGCCATCGAGGCTCCCCTGGATGTGGAGGGCCTGGTGAAGGAGGCTCTGGAGGGCATTGAGCGGGTGCAGCTGGGCTGAGCATGCCCTGACACATGCCCTGACAGCCGCGCCCACCTGCGCAGCTCCCCCTTGACGGGGGAGCTGTCCGGCAAAGCCGGACTGAGGGGGTGAACGGAGCCGCACCCCTTGTCGCGGTGCGCGGCTCCCCAGACGTGCCCACGGTACGGCGCTGTTTTGTGGGGCGCGACGGCGTCGGAGTGCCCCCTCCTCCGTCATTCTGAGGCCGAAGCCGAAGAATCCGTACTTCCGTCTTCTGTTGTCACGGAAAAGGATGGGGAGACGGATCCTTCGCTGCGCTCAGGATGACGCGGGGGTAGGGGCGGCTATCAGCCGCCCGCCCTATCGATGCGGCAGCGCGTCTGCGTGAGTCGCAGCTTTCTATTATCCCATGAAAAAAGAGGTCCTTACCATGTCATATACTGCCGAGCTCATCGCCGTGGGTACGGAACTTTTGCTGGGCAACATCGCCAACTCCCCACGGAATCTGTGATTCCGCGGGGGCCCCATATATTTCACATCCTCGGGCGGAATGAATCCGCCCTGCGGAAATACTTCGCTGCGCTGCGCATTTACGGCGGCATTCCCCGCCGGTGTCGGTGTTGGCGATGGGAGGTTTTTCCATGTCATATACTGCCGA
>NZ_JAPFEA010000103.1 GCF_026169115.1 Intestinimonas sp.
ACAGCATGACTTTGATTTCCGGCAGCAGCCCCTGAACCTGTGTGTAATTTCGTTTCCGCATAACGATACCCCCTGATGTAGTCTATTTTCCTACATCAGGGGGTATTTTGTCACTGTCCGTTTTTACTGGTTCAGTTCAGTCTCTGGCAGGTTTTTTCTTTGCCCCGGGACGCTCTCCAACGGCGACAGGGAGGAGGTCTCCGAAGTGCTCCCGGCAGAGCGCCTTAACTGCGCCGTCGAATTTATTGGATACCACAGCCGCCTGACAGCCGTTTTCCCGCAGTCGTTTGAGCAGCTCCGGGATGCCGGGATAGGGGGCGGTCTGGTCCTGCATATGCTCCATATAGTCTTCCTTGAACCAGTTCAGACAGGCCAAAATCGCTTCCTCTCCGGTCCCGGAAGGTACCGCCCGGCGGATGAGCATCTCCACGCCGTTGCCTACGAACTGCCGGATCTCGTCCAGCGACCGTTTGGGCAGTCCAAACTGTGCAAGGGCACGGTTGGTGCTGTCCGCAAGATCGGGCAGCGTATCCAGCAGGGTGCCGTCCAGATCAAAAATCACCGCTTCATAGCGTACCATAGCCGCTCATTCTCCTTTTTGTGGCCTGTCGCTCAGGAGGCGCATAGGATAGGGCAGTAATATGAAAGGGTGAGATGCCATGCCGCTGCCCGTACTCCCATATGACCGGGAGGCTGCACTCCGATATGCCCACCGATGGGCATACAGCCGTAACCCGGCCTATTATGATTACGAAAACCTGGGGGGAGATTGTACCAACTTTGCCTCTCAGTGTCTCTATGCCGGTACCGGCATCATGAATCTGACACCTACCTATGGCTGGTACTATATCGACGCCAACCAAAAATCACCCTCCTGGACGGGGGTGCCTTATTTCTACAATTTTATGACCCGGAGCGAGGAGAGCAGGGGGCCCTTCGGCATAGAGACCGCCATTTCCGGCATCGAACCGGCTGATTTTGTCCAGCTTCGCTTCCGGGGCGCCGCCTTCGGCCATACGCCCATCGTGGTGGCCGTAGGGGAGCCAGCCACCTTGGAAAATACCCTGGTGGCGGCCCATAGCTATGACGCCGACTGGAGGCCGCTCAGCACCTACTTTTTTGAGGAAATCCGCTTTATCCATATCCTGGGCGCCTATCCGCCTGAATTCTCGCCCTCTCCCGGGCTTTCTACACCCTGAGCCCCATTCTTGGTCTGCCTTTTCCGCCGGACTTTGGAAAGGGGGGTGGCGCTGGCCGCCATGCGCAGCTCCGCATTGTCCACATGGGTGTAGATTTGGGTGGTATTCAGGTTTTCGTGTCCCAACACCTCCTGAAGGGTACGCACATCCACGCCATTTTGGAGCATCAGGGTGGCCGCTGTATGGCGGAGCTTGTGACTGGAGTAGAGGGACGCGTCCAGACCGGCCTTTTTCAGCCGCTGCTTTACCATATAATGGACGGCATCAGTGGTCATCCTGGTATGTCGCCGGGTCAGGAACAGGGCATTTCGATCCACTGCGGCGCTCTGACTGCGCTCATCCAGCCAATCGTCCAGAGCCGCCCGGCAGGCGCCATTGAGAAAGATCATCCGCTCCTTATTGCCCTTGCCCAGCACGCGCAGCTGCTCTTCACGCACATCGGTAAGGTTCAGCCCTACCAACTCTGAGATCCGCAGTCCGCAGTTGAGAAACAGCGTCAGGATACAGTAGTCCCGCGCCCGGTTGGGCTCATCCACAGCTTCCAGAAGCTGGATGCTCTCGTCCAGGGTCAGATAGCGGGGAAGCGTTTTTTTCAGCCGCGGAGCGTCCAGATCCTGCATGGGATTTTCTCCAATCAGCTTGGCTTTGCTGGAGAGATATTTATAAAAGGAGCGGATGGCAGCGATTTTGCGGGCACGAGCAGAGGCTTCCAGTCCAAAACCGGAGGAGGGACTGTTTGCATGCTTGACTCGATCCCGGCTGAGGTAATTCATGTAGCTGTAAACATCGCTGAGTGTGACAGAGCGCGCCAGCTCCAGATCCAGATCGTCGATGGAGATCTGGTCCAGCTCAGCAGTACGGGGCGCCAAACCACGTTCCAGCTTGATATAGCGGAAGAAGTTGCGCAGGTCCAAATAATATTCATCCGCTGTTTTTTTAGAATGTCCCTGGATGGTCTCATGGTAGACCAGGAAGTCCCGCAGCAGCTTCGGTGCATCCAGTTTATAGTCGTTTCGGTCCATAGCCTCCTCCAAACTCAACAAAATTTTTATTTTGTTGAGTTGTGGAAAGACCCCCCTTTCGCAAGACGGCCCCAGAGATTTTACAGCCTCCTGGCCCGATGGCTTTTTCTGTATCAGATGTTTTTCACTTTGTTTCTTACGTCTTATGTCAGTACAGCCGCCAGCGCCTCCCGGATGTTCTTTACCCGGATGAGCTGGAGACCATCCGGCTCCTGGAAACGGGCGCTATTTCTGGCCGGGATCAGACACTGGGTAAAGCCCAGCCGGCGCACCTCGCTGAGCCGCTGTCCCAACGCACTCACAGACCGCAGCTCACCGGTCAGGCCCACTTCGCCGATGGCCGCCAGGCCGCCCGGCACCTTCTTGTCCCGGAAGCTGGACGCCATGGCGATGACGGCGGCCAGATCGGCGGCTGGTTCATCCAGGCTCAGCCCCCCGATGACGTTGATATAGGCATCGCAGCCGCTGACCATGAGCCCGCCCCGCTTCTCCAGGACGGCCAGGAGCAGCATGGCCCGGTTATAGTCGAAACCGTTGCTGGTCCGCCTGGCGTTTCCGTAGCCGCTGGGCGCCAGCAGGGCCTGGACCTCAGCCAAAACAGGACGGATTCCTTCCATGACACAGGTGACGCAGGTACCGGGCGTGTCCAACGGTCGCCCGGCCAACAGGGTCTCGGACGGATTGGGCACCTGCACAAGCCCGCTGTCTGCCATCTCAAAGACGCCGATCTCATTGGTAGCACCAAAACGGTTCTTTGCAGCCCGCAGGATGCGATAGGACATATGGGGCTCCCCTTCAAAGTAGAGCACGCAGTCCACCATATGCTCCAGCACCTTTGGACCGGCGATGGACCCCTCCTTGTTCACGTGGCCAATGACGAATACGGTGACCCCCTGCCCTTTTGCCAGCTGCATGAGGGCCATGGTGCACTCCTTCACCTGGGCCACGCTGCCCGGAGCACTGGTGTTCTCCCCGTGATACATGGTCTGGATGGAGTCCACAATAAGCACATCGGGCCGAAGCTCGGCCACCGATTCCAGAATATCCTCCAGATCGGTCTCCGACAGCAGATACAGTTCGTCGCTCTGGACGCCCAGCCGGTCCGCCCGCAGCTTGATCTGCCGCTCCGACTCCTCACCGGAGACATAGAGTACCTTGGAATTCTGGCAAAGGCTCTCACAAATCTGGAGCATGAGGGTGGACTTGCCGATGCCGGGCGCGCCGCCCACCAATACCAGGGAGCCCTGGACAGCTCCGCCGCCCAATACTCGGTCCAGCTCGCTCAGCCCGGTCTGGAACCGGAGCTCGTCGCTGGTCTCCACCTCCCGGATGGGTCTGGCGCGATTGAGCGGAACCCCGCGGACGGTGCTTCGGACCTGTGCCGCTGCGGAGCGTTTCTTCGGCTCCGCCGGCTGCTCCACAACAGTATTCCAACTGCCGCAAGCGGGGCACTTCCCCACCCACTTTGGGGTCTCATTTCCGCATTCTGTGCAGTAAAAAACGGTTTTTACCTTCAAAACTGCTCCACTTCCCTTTCTAGGTCTTCTCTTCTGGAATCGGCGACAGGAGTGCACAGGCCAGGGCGGCGGCCAGCTTGGTCTGATAGCCGCTGGTGCGCAGCAGCGCGTCCTCCTCCGGGTTTGACAGGAAGCCGCACTCCACCAGAATGGCGGGACAGGTGATATGGTCCATGAGATATACCGCCCTTTGCAGCTTTGACGCCTGCCTGGTGTTCTCCGGGTCCAGCGCCTGCCGCAGAATCTCCTGGGTGTGTTGGGCCAGCGGCAGACTGCGTTCCGGGTCGGTATAAAAGACCTGAGCACCGTGATATCGGCTGCTTCCGGCATAGGTATTTTGATGGATGCTCACTAGCAGAGCATCTGGAATGGATTCCACCAGCTCTGCCCGATTACGCAGGTCGGAAGCCTTTTTCTCGTGGAGTGTCTTGGCCCCTGGATCATGAAGGGATACATCCTCTGTGCGCAGCAACACGGAATTCACCCCGTAAAGCCCCAAAATGGCGTTCAGACGCAGGGCGATGGACAGGTTGACGCCGCTCTCCACCGTGCCAGCGGGGGAGACCGCCCCCCCGTCCTCCCCGCCGTGCCCGGCGTCTATGACCACAGTCGTCCCTTTGAGGCGGGCCGGGCCGGCCAGGACGGGGACCGTCAGCGGGTCACTCCAGCTGTGCCAGATGGCCGAAATGGTGAACAACAGTACAGCCGCCAGGACCAGTCCCCTTCTCCCCTGCCTGGTCCGGCCCTTCCGGGTCCTCATACACACACCCCCTTTCCGGCAGTTTATGCCTTGACCGGGGGTGATATGCTCAGGCGGACTGCGTTGTGGAGGGGGTCCGTTTGCCCAGGATCTTCTGAATGGTAAGCCGATAGACCAGCACAGATACGGCGGCGCCGCCGAAATCAGCAATCGGACCAGTCAGGAAGACCGCCTGTGCGCCAAAAAGGGCGGGCAAAGCAAAGAGACTGACGAAATAGAGCCCCTTCCGCCAGAAGGACAGGGGCAGAGAGGCCCGCACCACTCCCATACCGGTGAAGCCATCGACGATGGTGTACTGAAGTCCCATGGGGATGATCCCCAGCGTAAAAATACGGATGGCACGGGAGGCAGTGGCCACATAGTCAGGGTCTCGGGTAAAGATGAGGACAAAAGATTGCGGGATGAGCTGGGCGATCAGGAAGAAGATCGTGGTAAAGGCAACACAGAGCATTGCAATATACTTTTGCGCCTCCAGGACCCGGTCAGGGCGGCACGCGCCGTAATTGAACCCCAGAATACTCTGGGTGCCGCCGGTGATCCCGCCAAGGGGCATGGTTATCATGAGCATGAAACTCTGCATAATGGTGGCACAGGTGACTAGCATGTCCCCCTCCCCTGCCCCGCCATATTTCTGGAGGATGGCGTTCATGGCAATAATCATCACATTGTCCATGGCAATGATGAGGAAGGAAGTCATGCCCACTGTGAGAACGGAACGGACCGTTTTGAGCCGGTAATGACCGAAGGTGATCCGCACCGGCGGACGGCGGCCAAAGAGAAAAAGGAGCACATAGGCGCAGGAGGCCATCTGGGAGATCACAGTGGCCAAGGCGGCTCCCTGCACGCCCATGTCCAGCAGGAAGATCAGGATGGGGTCCAGAACGATGTTGAGCACCGCTCCCAGAAGGACGGAGCGCATCCCGGCGTTGGCAAAGCCCTGACAGACAATGAACTGATTGAGCCCGGAGGACATGAGCGCAAAGACGGTTCCCATGAGATAGATGGTGATGTAGGCATTGGCATAGGGAAAGGTGACGGTACTGGCCCCAAACCACATCAGCAGCTTTTCTCGGATGAGCAGGGAGACCGCAGTGAGCACCGCGGACAGGACCAGAAGCATCAGAAAACAGTTGGCCAGGATACGCTCGGCTGCATCCCGGTCCCCTTCCCCCAGCTTGATGCTCATTAAGGGCGCACCGCCGACGCCCACCAGGAAGGCAAAGGCCCCTACCAGGGTCACAATCGGACCGCAGATCCCAACGCCGGCCAGGGCCGTATCGCCGATCTCTGGAATGTTGCCGATATACATACGGTCCACGATGCTGTAAAAAACGCTGACAAACTGCGCCAGCATAGAGGGCAGCGCCACTCGCAGCACCAGGGAACGAATGGGGTCTCTGCCCAGGTCATTTTCACGCTTCAATACTCTCTCTCCTAAATGGATGTTGGATCTGCCCGTTTCAGCGGACCTCATTATACCATAATATCCGAAAAAGTAAACAGGGGCAAAAGCAGCGGCGGAGCATAGGATGAGGTGGCAGGTCATCCCCTTCGGAGACGACCCGTCAAAATCCATTGAGGAGGAACATCCCGTGTATCCTGAACATGGAACTGAGCCCATTCCCTGCGGGGATGCCTGCGGCGTTCTGCCGTCCTGCGCGCCCCTGGCAGTGCCTTATGTCCCCTTTCAGCAAACCGGCGCCAAACGCTATGACCAGATGGAGGCTTTGAGCAGCGGCACCCTCTATCCCGGCCTGGATCTGCCCTTCCGGGCCAAGAAAACCGCCGCCGCCGTGGCCGAGAGCCCCCTTACCCAGCTCCAGGCGCTGGAGTTTGTGGTCCAGGAGCTGGCCCTCTATCTGGACACCCATCCCTCTGATGGAGAAGCCTTCGCCCTCTTCCAGAAATACACCGCCATGGAGCAGGAGGCCCGTGCCGCCTACGCCGCCGACAACGGCCCCATGATGCGCAGCGAAACTGCGGCCTGTAAGACCTACACCTGGCCCAAGGACCCGTGGCCCTGGAATGTGGAAGAAGGGAGAGGCTGACATGTTTGTCTATGAGAAAAAGCTCCAGTACCCCGTGCGCATCAAGACTCCCAACCCCAAGCTGGCCGCCTTCATCATCAGCCAGTACGGCGGCCCGGACGGCGAACTGGGAGCCTCCCTGCGCTATCTGAGTCAGCGTTACTCCATGCCCTACCCGGAGCTCAAGGCGCTCCTCACCGACATCGGGACTGAGGAGCTGGGCCACCTGGAGATGATCGGCGCCATTGTCCATCAGCTCACCAGAAAGCTCACCGATGAGGAGGTCCAGAACTCCCCCGCCTTCGCCCCCTATTTTGTGGACCATACCACCGGCGTCTACCCCACAGCCGCTTCCGGCGCTCCCTGGAACGCCGCCAGCATCGCGGTGAAAGGAGATGTCATCGCCGACCTCACGGAAGATTTGGCTGCCGAACAGAAGGCCCGGGTCACTTATGACAACATCCTTCGGCTCAGTGATGACCCTGACGTCAACGACGTCATCCGCTTCCTCCGGGAGCGGGAGGTCGTCCACTTTCAACGCTTTGGCGAGGCCATTCGCCTTGCCAAAGAGAAGATGGATCAGAAAAACGTCTACTTTACCAACCCCGCCTTTGACCGATAAAACACAGCGCAGGCGGCGCGGAGCATGCTCCGCGCCGCCTGCGCCTTTTATCCCTTCCAGATTGAAACTGTCTTATGCTTTGTCTCAGGGCTTGCAGACACCGCAGGGGGTGTATCCCTGGTCCAGAAGGGACTGACGGTCTCCGGCATAATCCTGACGATTGCCAGGCGCCATGTTGGCCACGCTGGAGCAGGTCGGCAGGTGGAATTTTCCAGAATTTGTGTTGATGACATAGCTCGTTGGAGCGTCGCCCTCATTTGATACCTCCCCCTCCAGGGCGCTCTCTCCGGTGGCATAGTCGATCACGACCCCAGGCTGAACGTTATAGGCATAGACACAGAAGCAGATACCCTCGCCGTCGTCCTCCACGCTCAGGCCCTCCATAAGGACGCCCCGAGCCACCAGCTCGTCCCCCTGGAACAGAGGTGTTACCCGGTAGAGCACATGGTTCTCGGTCTCCTTGACATAGTCGGCCACCAGATCCTCAAAGGGCAGCATGCCGTCCACATTCAGATACCGGGTGCCTGTAATCAGATTTTTCTCGTTGGCGTTCTCTCCTGTCAGCTGGAAACCGATGAGATGGCAGCGGTTGTAAAGGTATTTCCCATCCACAATGTCGTATTTGACCGTCTGCCAGCCGGAGGGCTTTACCTGGCCAATGCTCCCCCGGTCCTCGGTAGGCATCAGATCCACCCCAATGTTGGCCTGCGCCGTCCCACAGCGGCCCAGGGCATCCAGCGCCCCGTAGGTCTCATAGGAATCCGTAGTCCTGTCCTCTTGGGTAAAGAAGGGTTCGTTGTTGTTGATCGTGACATAGGGCTCGCCGCTGTACGCGGGCAGGTCGTCCAGGTTGTAGGACACGTTAGAAGTGGAAGGCATAAAGCCTTTACATCCATTGAGCAACAAGACACATAGAAGTGCCAAAGTAAATAGAAGGGGTCGGGTCCGTTTCATCGCAGATAAACCTCTTTCGTAATTTTTTCATGGGAGTGGCCGGGAATATCTGTGCTGGAAACCAGACGGAACGACGTATTCAGATCCAGGTCTAACCGCTGGTCTGTGGGATAAACCCGGTTCCACCGATAGACCACTAGGGTATCGATCCGGTCCAAGGCCGCAGACAAGGGCGGAAACTCCACGAAGCAAAGCCCCTCCCGTTCCGTCTCCTGCAAGGGCGCATCTGAGGTTCGAAGTACGGCCTCCGGCTCGGTGAACTGCCGGGCGGAATAGGGCGTCATCCAGACGGGCCTTCCCGCCGCCGCAGTCAACAGGTCGGCCCTTATCGCCCGGTCCAGGCTTTGCCGCCGCTGGTGAAAGGCCATCCCATTCTTTTGATCCAGACATAGAAAGACGAGCATGTGTACCTCCTCTCCATCCGGTAAAAGGCATGGGGCGCGTCTCATATCGGAGACACGCCCCATGCGGGCTGTATCGCGCTTATTGCGAAGTTCCCTCCAATAGGCGTAAAAGCTCGGCTTCTGTCAAAATGGTGATCCCAAGTTCCACCGCCTTCTGAAGTTTGGAGCCGGCAGCCTCCCCGGCTACGACATAACTGGTCTTCTTGGACACTGAACTCGTCACCTTTCCCCCCTGGGCTTCAATGAGGGCGGCGGCCTCCTTCCGCTCCAGAGTGGGCAGCGTGCCGGTGAGCACGAAGGTCTTCCCCGCCAAGGTCTCCCCCACCGGTGCCTCAGTGCTCTCAAAGGACACCCCGGCCTCCCGAAGGGTCTCGATGAGGTGGCGGCTCTGCGGGCTTTGGAACCACTCCAGCAGACTTTGGGCAGTGATGGCGCCGATGTCGGGCACGGCGGTCAGGGTCTCGGCGTCGGCCGCCATGAGGGCGTCCAGGGTGCCGAATCGGGCAGCCAGCACCTTTCCTGCCTTCTGTCCCACCTGGCGAATGCCAAAGGCGAAGAGGAGCCGTCCGAGCCCTGCCGATTTTGATTTTTCAATGGCTGCCATCAAATTCTCCGCACTTTTCTTGCCCATGCGCTCCAGCTGCTCCACATCCTCCGCTTTCAGCCGGTAGAGGTCGCCTGGTCCTTTCACCAGTCCCGCGCCTACCAGGCCCTCCACCACGGCGGGACCAAGATGTTCGATGTCCATGGCATCCCGGCTGGCAAAGTGGACCAGATGGCGCAGACGCTGGGCGGGGCACTCAGCGCCGGTGCAACGAATGTGCGCTCCGTCTTCGTCCCGCTCCACGGGCGCGCCGCAGACAGGGCAGGTTTTGGGCAAAAGGTAGGGCTCACTTCCCTCGGGGCGCTTCTCGCGGATCACCGAAACAATCTCCGGGATGATTTCTCCCGCCTTCTGAACCAAAACGGTGTCTCCAATACGGATATCCTTTTCTGTGATGAAGTCCTGATTGTGCAGCGTGGCGTTGGTGACGGTGGTCCCTGCAAGGCGGACAGGCTTTACAATCGCTTTGGGAGTAAGGACACCGGTCCTGCCCACTTGGATCACGATGTCTTCCACCACGCTCTCCTTTTGCTCTGGCGGATACTTGAAGGCAGCAGCCCACCGGGGGAATTTTGCGGTGGACCCAAGCCGTTCCCGATCTGACAGGTCATTTAACTTTACAACTGCTCCGTCAATGTCAAAGGGATAGGATTCCCGCTCCTCCCCCATGCGGCCGATGACTTCTCCCACACTGGCGATGTCAGCGCAGGTCTCGTGAGGGATGACCTTGAATCGCTGACTGGTCAGATACTCCAGCGCCTCACTGTGGGTGGCAAAGGCGCGCCCCTCCGCCCACTGGATGTTAAAAACCCGGATGTCCAGACGGCGGCTGGCAGCGATCTTGGGGTCGTGCTGGCGCAGGGAGCCGGCAGCGGCGTTCCGGGGATTGGCAAAGAGGGGCTTGCCCTGGAGCTCAGCTTCGGCGTTCAGGTCCTCAAAGACCTGGCGGGGCATGAAGACTTCGCCCCGCACAATAAGGGCAGGCAGGGCTTCCGGGAGACGCAGCGGGATGGAGCGGATGGTTTTCAGGTTTTCCGTTACATCCTCCCCCACCAGGCCGTCCCCCCGGGTGGCCCCCCGGACGAAGACGCCGTTTTCGTATTCCAGCGCCACAGACAGACCGTCCACCTTGGGCTCCACGTCGTATTCTACGCCGTTGGGCAGCGCCTCACGCACACGCTGGTCGAACTCCCCCAGCTCCTCCAGAGAAAAGACGTCCTGTAAACTCTCCAAAGGGACCCGGTGTACCACCTCGTCAAAGCCGTCGGCCACCTTGCCCCCGACCCGCTGAGTGGGCGAGTCAGGGGTCACCAACTCGGGGTGGGCGGCCTCCAACTCCTCCAGCCGGCGGAGTTTGTGGTCGAACTCATAGTCAGACATGCTGGGGGCGTCCAGCACATAGTATTCATAGTTGGCCTGCTCCAGCGCCTGGCGCAGGACTTGGATCTCTTGCATCTCGTCCATGCTCTTGGACCTCCACTTGGAATCGTTGGGTAAATCGGGGGACCAGTCGGGCCAGCACCAACCAGAGCCAGAAGCCGCACATAGCCCCCAGGGTGTTCAGGATTACATCGTCAATATCGGTGCTGCGCGCGAGGAAGTACTGCCCCACCTCCACCAGCACAGAGGTGGCCAGCCCGACCAGAGTGGAGCGCCGCCAGCTGGCTCCGCGAAAGAGCAGGGCGGGAAAAAGCCCCAGAGGGACGAAGACGGCCAGGTTCCCCAGGAAATTGAGGATGGTAAAGAAGCCGTCCCGCTGGGTCAGGTCCAGCCAGTAATCCCGGAACATCCGAAACGGGACCAGATTCACGCCGTACCACAGCGAGGGTCGCTCTACCAACAGTGTGATGTCACCCCAGAGTCCGGGGCTGTCCTCTATCCAGTACACCGGGCAGAGGGTGACGCCCAGCACACCAAAGAGGCACAGGATGAACAGATGGAGCCCCACCTCCCGCCAGTGGTTGGTGCGCAGGCCCATGGCCGACAGGGCCTTTCGGCGGTATGGCCAGAAGCAGGCAAACACCAGGACGGCGGGCAGTCCCACAATCAGCATCTCTTTCAAGTATTTGAGGATTGAATACATACAAATTCCCTCCTTTCCCCCATAGTACAGGGAAAAAGCGGGGGATTTGACGGGAAAGCCCTGACGATTTCCTTACGTTTTTCTGACTGTCTTCCCGGTACCTCCATATAGGTGTCGGGAACTGTGCCTACGATGACCGTCTCAGCCACGGGCACCTGGGCGCTGATCTGGGTGGACAGGTCCCCGCCAGGGAGCAGGATGTCCACCTCCACCGTCAGCTCCAGAAGGATCTGATGCCGGGTCTGGTTGATGCCGGCATCAGAGAACTGGCTGTGAAAGGCCGCATGGGCAAACCCCGCAGTCATGACTTCCACCGGCAGGCCGAAGCCCCGCCCGGAGAGGAAATTGATCCCCGTCAGGTTGCCCACCGGGATAGCCAGGCTTTGGGTATCGATCTGATCCACCGCCGCCGACGCATCGCTCAGGATACCGCTGCGCAGGTCATTGAGGGCCGCCATATTGCTGGTGAGGGCCGTGATCCTGCCGTTCCCATCCTTTTCTACGGTGACAAGATCGCTGTACGTGAGTGCCCTGGCCTGGAGTTCCGCTGTGACCGCCTCATCCAACAGCTGCGTCACCACATTGGTCACCTTGGCCCGGGCCATGGTCTCCACCACAGGCCGAAGTCGAAGCTCCATGCTGAAAATAAAACCAAAGGCCATCAGGACTCCTGCACATCCAGCCAGCCAAAGGCCCTTCCCCTTCCATCGGAACCACCGCCGAAAGGACCGGCCAAGCCAAACCCGCATAGCAGTCACCTCCTGCGGTAACTCTATGCGGGCCAAGGCTCGTATCAGTCCTTCAGGAGCTCCTCTACCGCCAGAAGCACGCCGGCCTTACCGCTCTCATAGGTGAGTCCACCCTGGAGATAGACGGTATAGGGCTCCCGCATGGGAGCATCGGCGGAGAGCTCGATGGAGGAGCCCTGGATGAAGGCGCCTGCCGCCATGATGACCTGAGAGTCATAGCCCGGCATATCCCAGGGCTCCGGCGTGACATAGGAATCCACGGGCGCCCCCATCTGGATGCCCTTGCAGAAACGCTTCACCGCATCGGGCGTACCGAGATGGATCATTTGAATGATGTCGTGGCGCTCTGCGCTGGAGGACGGCTCTGCGCCGTAGCCCAACAGCTCCATCATCCGGGCGGCAAAGACAGAGGTCTTCACCGCCTGGGCGGTGGTGTGGGGGGCAAGGAAAAGTCCTTGATAGAGGAGGCGGTTGTTACCCAGGGTAGAACCGCACTCCCGACCGATACCGGGGATGGTCATGCGGTAGGATGCCTTTTCGATGAGGTCCTTCCGCCCGGCCATGTAGCCACCGGTGGGGGCCAGACCGCCGCCGGGATTCTTGATGAGGGAGCCCACGACGAGATCGGCCCCCACCTGGGTGGGCTCCAGGGTCTCCACAAACTCCCCATAGCAGTTGTCGACCAGGATGTCCACGTTCGGATTGGCCGATTTGATGACCCGGCACATCTCTCCGATCTCCGCCACGGACAGGGAGGCCCGGGTGGCGTAGCCTTTGGAGCGCTGGATCATGACCACCTTTACGGTGGGGTCCTCCCGGACCACTCTGGCCATCCCCTCCAGGTCGGGCTTGTCGTCAACCAATTCTACTTGCTTATACTTGATGCCGTAGTCTTTTAGAGAGCCGTAGCCCTTGTCCGTGATGCCGATCACACCCTGGATGGTGTCATAGGGCGCTCCCACGGCGTAGACCAGGGTGTCCCCCGGCTTGAGTGCGCCGTACAGGGCGCAGGAGATGGTGTGCGTACCGTTGACAAAGCCGATACGGACCAGGGCGTCCTCTGTGCCGAAGATGTCGGCGTAGATCTCCTCCAGCTTGTCCCGTCCCAGGTCGTCATAGCCGTAGCCGGTGGTGCCGGCAAAATAGGCTTCCGCCACGCGGTGCTTCTGGAAGGCCGCCAGGACCTTCTGCGTGTTCTCCTCCGCAATGGCGTCAATGCGGGCAAACTGCTCTCCCAAGTCCGCCTGGGCCTGCCGCCCCAGCGCCCGGACCCGGTCGCTTATCTGTAATGGCATATTCCTTTTCACTCTCTGCTTTCCAATGGTTTTATAAGGTTTGAATCAGGTCTTTCCACGTTTTACAGATCGGCCTCAGCGAAGGCCGCCACCAGGCGGGCGCAGGCCTCCACGTCGCCCCGGTCCACCATCTCCTGGGGGCTGTGGATATAGCGGCATGGGATGGAGATCCCACCGGTGAGGACACCCATCCTGCTGATGTGGATGCTGCCGGCGTCGGTACCGCCCGTCTTGATGATATCCATCTGGGCATCGATCCCTCTCTCCTTGGCCAGGGTCTCCAGCTTGGCCACCATCTGGGGATGGCAGATGACGGAGGTATCCATCACCTTGATGGCGGCGCCGCCGCCCAGCTTGCTGCTGCCGGTGTGTTTGCTCCCCAGCGCGTCAGCTGAGACGGTCACATCCACCGCGATACCATAGTCCGGATCAATGGCGTAGGCAGCCGTTTTTGCGCCGCGCAGCCCAACTTCTTCCTGGGTCGTGAAGACAAAGTACAGGTCGTTGTCGCTGTTCTGGAGTTCCTCCATGGCCATGAGCAGGACCATGCAGGAGATGCGGTTGTCCATATAGGGAGAGACGATGCGGTCGCCTGCGGCATAGGTGGGGGTATCATAGACGGCGGTGTCGCCGATCTTCACCATGGCGCCGGCCTCGTCGGCATCATGGGCCCCGATATCGATATAGAGATCATCCAGGGTCACATCCTTGGGCTCCACCGACTCGTTGAGGCAGATGACGCCCCGCACACCGTTTTTGAAACGCACAGGGGTGGCAAGCAGATCGGGGGCATGAAGTCCGCCCACCTTGCAGAAACGGAGGAATCCCTCCTTCTCAATATGTGTGACGATGCAGCCGATGGAGTCCATGTGGGCGGCAAACATCACCCGGGATCCGCTCCCCTTCTTGTGGGCGATCAGGTTGCCCATGGTATCCAGGCGGCACTCGTCCACGAAGGGCATGGCCAGCTTTTCCAGCACATCGGCCACTTCGGCTTCATCGCCGGCCGGGCCGTGACAGACATTAAGGGCCTGGAGCGTTTTCAAAAGATCCATATGATTCTATCCTCCTGTATCACGAGGCCGCAATGGCTTCGATAAAGTGTTTGACCAATGTGTGCATCTGATGGATGTCCTGTATACAGGCCACGCTGGACGGGGTGTGCAGATACCGGACGGGTGCAGAGAGCGCCGCTGTCCGCACACCCTCCTTGGTGCGCTGGATGGCGGAGGAGTCATTGCCGCCGGAGGTATAGTTTTTACTCTGCCAGGGGATGTGGTGCTGTTCCGCCAGATCACGCAGCAGTTCAAAAAGTCCCCTGTCGTAGATGGTGCCGCTGTCCATAAAAGACAGAACTGGGCCATTGCCCAGGGCGGTCACCCGCCGATGCGCATCGGTGCCGGGCAGATCCGCCGCCGTGGTCCCCTCCAGCACCAGGGCGATCTCCGGCGTCACTGAAAAGGCGGCGCCGAACGCCCCACGGGTGCCGACCTCCTCCTGGACCGAGAACACAAAGGTGCAGTCCATGGGCAGCTCCTCTTCAATAAGCTTGAGCATAACGGCGCAGCCCACCCGGTCGTCCAGGGCCTTGGCCTTGAGCATGCTGGAGCCGAACTCCATCGCATCGCTCTCAAAGGCCGCCAGAGCGCCCAGGGCGGTCACGGCTTCTGCATCTGCCCGGTCCTTGGCGCCGATGTCAATATACAGGTCCTCAAAATCCGGAACTCTTTTTTCCTCCTCATCGCTGACGAGGTGGTAGGCTTTGAGTCCGATGGCCCCGGGGATCCGCCCGGGACCGACGCTCACCCGCTTGCCGATGACCACCCGGGGATCAATGCCGCCCACGGGGGCAAATTTAAGGTATCCGTCCTCCGTGATGTCATTGACGATAAAGCCGACCTCATCCATATGAGCGGTGAGCATCAGCTTGTTTCCAGTGGACTTTTCTCCCCGTTTGAAGACGATCAGATTGCCCAGGGCATCCACCTTCATGGAGGCGGCATAGGGTCTGCAACGCTCCATCAGATAGTCCCGCACAGCGTCTTCCCCGCTGGAGACACCGTTGAGGAGACAGAGCTCTTTGACCATGTTCAGCAAAGCTCCTTCGCCTCCTTCCCAAGATTTTCCGCAAAGGCGGCCAGCAGGGCCGCTGTCGATTCGATGTCCGCCAGATCCAGCACCTCAATGGGGCTATGCATATACTTCAGGGGCAGCGAGACCACCGAGGTGGCGACACCCTCCCGGACCACCTGCATGTGCCAGCCGTTGGTGCCGGTGTGTCCCTCCATGACCTCCAGATCGTAGGGGATGCCCAGCGCCTTGGCCTTGGCCATCATGCGTTCCGTCATCCATCGGGTCATGTTCGGGCCCACCCCGATCTGCGGCCCGCCGCCGACGCCGCTGCGCCGGCCCTTGGGATTGTCCGGGGTCTTGGCGTGGGTCACATCCACCGCGACGCAGCAGTCCGGGCGGAGCCCGAAGGTCCCCACCTTTGCGCCTGCGCCGCCCACTTCTTCCCGTGTGCTGCCCATGATATAGAGGTCGACATCCAGCGTTTTATCCTTGAGCAGCTCTGCGGTCCGCAGCAGGATGGTAAAACAGGAACGGTCATCCATGGACTTGCCGCAGACCTTACCGTTCATAAGGTCAAAGCACCCGCCCCGGAAGACCATGGGGGTTCCGATGGGGATTCGGCGTTCTGCCTCCTCCTGGGTCATTCCCACATCTACCCAGAGCTCGTTGATTGGGATAGACTTCTTCATATCCCCTGCTTTGAGTACGTGGGGCGGCAGGCAGGCCACCACGCCCAGGACCGGGGGCTCGGTGAGCACGGTCAGCTCCCGGTCAGGCAGCATCCGCGGGTCCACGCCGCCGATGGTGCGAAAGCGGAGGAAGCCCTCCTCAATGCCGGTGACGATCAGGCCAATCTCGTCAAGGTGCGCATCCAGCAGCAGGCGGGGCGCTCCTGGCCGTCCGCACAGACGCACCCCCACCGCATTACCGAAGCGATCTACATTGGCCTCGTCCAGAAAAGGCCGCATCAGGTCGGCAGCCTGCGCGGCTACGGTCTGTTCAAAGCCAGAGGGCCCGGCCATCCCGCTCAGGCGCCCCAAAACGTCTCTTGTATCCAAATATTCCACTCCTTTCCGCGGAAAGACCGCGTTCTTCCTATCAGGGATTCAAAGCTCATAGATGATTTTCTTAAATGCCTCGCCCCGCTGGGCAAAGTTCTTGAAATGGTCAAACGAAGCGCAGGCCGGCGACAGAAGGACTACGTCCCCCGGCTGTGCCATGCTGTGGGCCGCCAGCACAGCGGCGCTGAAATCCTCATATTTGGAGATGGGAGGCGTCCCCTGATAGTCTGGACAGCTCCGCACGGCGTCGGCGATCTGGTCCGCTGTGTCGCCTGTCAGGACCAAGTACTTCACATGCGCTGTAACTTCAGGCCCCAGCACGTCAAAGGGGATGTGCTTGTCATAGCCGCCGGCAATGAGAATGACCTTCTCCCGGAAAGAGCGCAAACCGGCAATGGTTCGGGATGGACTGGAGGCAATGGAATCGTTATAGTAGCGCACACCGTTTAGGGTGCGTACCAGCTCGATCCGGTGCTCCACCCCGGCAAATTTTGCGGCAAACTGGCGGATAACTTCATCAGGCACCAGCCCATCCACGGCGGCGATGGCCGCCATATAGTTCTCCACGTTGTGGTCACCGGGCAGCAGGATGCCGTCCAGCGGGAGCACCGGACGCACCCCGTCCGAACCTGCCACGCAGATGGCGCCGTCTCTGAGGCAGACGCCCTGACTGAGCGCCTGCCGGCGGCTGAACAGCACCGCCTGTCCCGGCGCCGATTCGACAAGGCTCCGGGTGATCTCGTTGTCAAAATTGAAGATGGCTTTCCCATTGGGAGACTGATGTGTAAAGATATTTTCCTTTGCAGCGATATACTCATCCATAGACTTGTGGACATCCAGGTGATTGGGCGCCAGGTTCGTGACCACCGCAATCCCAGGACTCCGGTCCATGGTCATGAGCTGGAAGGAGGAGAGCTCCAGCACCGCGTAGTCGTCTGGCTCCATGCCGTCCACGTCGGCGAGCAGCGGTTTCCCGATGTTGCCGCCCAGGAAGGTG
The DNA here is from genome assembly GCF_026169115.1 of Intestinimonas sp. Classification (GTDB taxonomy): domain Bacteria; phylum Bacillota; class Clostridia; order Oscillospirales; family Oscillospiraceae; genus Intestinimonas. The sequence goes on from NZ_JAPFEA010000103.1 coordinate 17,368, forward strand.
TGATAGCCCGCCTCACGGAGGAGGCCCGCAATGATGGTGGTGGTGGTGGTTTTTCCGTCGCTGCCGGTGACGGCGATGATATGGCAGGGACAGACCTGAAAGAACACCTCCATTTCAGAGGTGACCGTACTTCCCTTCGCCTGAGCCGTCAGCAGTTCGGGAACATCGGGCCGCATGCCCGGCGTACGGAAGATCACGTCGTGGTCCAGACCCTTGAGGTAATCCGGACCCAGCCGCAGCTCAGCGCCCAGGCTTTCCAGCTCCTCCGCCAGTCCTCCGAATTCCTCGCGTCGGTTCCGGTCACAGGCGGTGACTTGGATCCCCGCCCGCAGCAGCATTTTGATGAGCGGCGTATTGGATACGCCAATGCCGATAACGGCGACGGACTTGCCTTTCAGTCCCGCCAGATAGTCTTGTATGGTGGTCGGCATAGCCATTCCCCCTTTGGTTTTCCTGCCTGGAGCAGCGGCAGCTCAGACGGAACTCCGCAGCGCCAGGAAAGGCATGACAGGCCACGGTGCTGGGCACCAGGCCGATGGATTTATTATAGACGATAAATGTGAATATTTCAATCGAATTGACATTGGAGTGCAAATGAGATATAATATGCAACTGCAAGTAAGCTGGACAGCCGCGTGGGCAGTGCCGAAAGGCCGTCCATGAGGAAAGTCCGGGCTCCGCAGGGCAAGGATAACGGATAACATCCGCCGGGGGCGACCCTAGGAAAAGTGCAACAGAGAGATACCGCCTCGGCCCCAAATGGGGTCCCCGCGAAAGTGTCTGCTTTCGTGGGGATATGAAGCTTGCGCCGACGAGGTAAGGGTGGAAAGGTGAGGTAAGAGCTCACCCGATGGCTGGAGACTGCCCATCGCTGTAAACTCTATCCGGAGCAACACCGTGGAGGGACACACAGGCCGGCCCGGCCGTCCCATGGAGGTGGCTGGAACGCGCTGGCAACGGCGCGTCTAGATAGATGGCTGTCTTAAAGGACAGAACCCGGCTTACAGGCTTACTTGTACCAGAAAGGTCCGGAGCATTGCGCTCCGGGCCTTCTTTTTTGCCCCAAACCCTTGACACTTCCCTTACGTAAGATGTTATACTCTTTTCGACAAGGGGGGATCGCCATGAAAATGAAGGAGGTCTGCGGCGCCACCGGCCTTACAGAGCGGGCGGTGCGGTTTTATGTCCGGGAGGGTCTGGTAACCCCGCCGTCTCAAGATCGGGGCGGGCGGACCTGGCTGGATTTTTCCGAGGAAAATGTCCTGCGCCTCCGCTCCATCGCCACCCTGCGCAAAGCCGGATTTACCATTGACGAGATCCGATCCATGGGGCAGGATTTCCAAAAGAACGCCCCTGACGCCGCCTTCGCCCTGCGGAAACGGCTCCGGAAAGCGATCAGCTCCTACGAGCGGCTGAGCGCCGCAGATACCGCTTTGGCAGATGATCTGGAGTCGTATGCCGCTCTGTTGGAGCGGGAGGTAAGGGGACAGCCTGTCCCCCGCTGTGACCAGCGGAAGTCCTTCTCCCGTGTGGACTGGGCCTCCGTCCTTGAGTGGACAGCGATGGCGGTGTGTGCTTTCCTCGCGTGGAAGCTCTACATCTGGGCCATGGATCGCCTGGCTTGGTCGTTTGACATTTTCGCTCTTATGCTCAACCCCTTGACCGTGCTTTTGCCCTTTGTGATTCTCCCCCTCCCCGCCGCCCTGATACTGGGCAGCAAGGCGGGAAAATGGCTGTACCGGCATTTTGAATATGTGCCATGAAAAAGGAGCCCGCCATACGGCAGGCTCCTTTTCAAACAGTTTGCGCAGGATGTCCGAAACTCAGTTCTGCTCCCAGTTGTGCCAGACGTTCTGAACGTCGTCGTTCTCCTCCAGCAGATCGATGAGCTTCTCCATGTTCTTGATCTCGTCCTCATTTTCCAGCTTGACATAGTTCTGGGGGACCATCTCCACAGCAGCCTGAAGGAAGGTATAGCCCTTCTCCTCCATGGCGGCCAGAACGGTGCCGAACGCATCGGGGTCGGTGTAGACCTCAAAGGTCTCTTCCTCGGACTGCATATCGTCGGCGCCGGCGTCCAGCGCGTCCATCATGACGGTATCCTCGTCCAGATCTTCCTTTTCAATGACGATCACACCCTTGCGGTCAAAGGACCAGGACACGCAGCCGGTAGCGCCCAGGCCCTTGCCGTACTTGTCCAGCAGATGGCGGACCTCGGGCGCAGTACGGTTGCGGTTATCGGTGAGGGCGTCCACGATCACGGCTACGCCGGAGGGGCCATAGCCCTCGTACACCACATTCTCATAGCTGTCGGTGTTGCCGGAGCCCAGCGCCTTGTCGATGGTGCGCTTGATGTTGTCGTTGGGCATGTTGGCGGCCTTGGCCTTGGCGATGACGGTGGCCAGGCGGGAGTTGTTGTTGGGGTCGCCGCTGCCGCCCTGCTTCACCGCCACGATCATCTCGCGGGCGATCTTGGTGAAGATCTGAGAACGCTTTGCATCGGCAGCGCCCTTAGTCTTCTGGATATTATGCCACTTGGAATGTCCTGACATTGGATTCGTCCCCTTCTAAATTCTCAAAAATGCGGTTATATTTTACCACAAAACCTGATTTGATTCAAGTCCTAGCGATAAGAAAATACCTCTCTGTGCCGCCGGGTGAGGAGGACCTCCACCTGGGGAAAAGCCTTGCGGAGGGCATCGGCCAGGATGGGGCAGATCACATGCTCAGTGGGATAGTGTCCGGCATCAATGAGGTTGAGCCCCATATCTCTGGCATCCAGGAACTGGTTGTATTTGACGTCAGAGGTAACAAAGGTATCACATCCCAGGGCCAGCGCCTGCGGCCCCATATCCCCACAGGCCCCGCCACCCACTGCGACCCGACGCACCGGGCGACCGGCGTCCACATACCGAACGCCATTGGCGCCCAACGTCTCTTTTACAAAGGCGGCGTAGTCCGCCGCAGAGGAGGGCGCACCGGCAGCGGCAGCGCCGACCCGTCCGATCCCAATGGGGCGGCCCTCCCGGTCAAGGCCGGAGGGCTCCAGAACCACTGTGTCGGTGAGACCCAGTCGGGCTGCCAGCGCATCGTTGACGCCTCCCACAGCGACGTCCAGATTGGTATGGGCACAGATGGCCGCGATGCCCTTTTCGGTCAGCGCCAACAGGGTCCGGCCCACCGGATCTCGCTCGGTGATGGATTTGACGGGATGGAAGATCACCGGGTGGTGAGAGACGATGAGCTCCACACCCAGTTCTCCGGCCTCCTCCACCACCTCCTCGGTGATGTCCAGAGAGACCAGCAGGCGGTTTACCGCCCTGTCTCCCCGTCCCACCAGAAAACCGGCGTTGTCAAAGTCCATCTGGGTATCAAAGGCCGCCAAACCATCCAGAAACGCATAGATGTCCTTTACTGCTGCCATCTGTCCCACTCCTCCTTCATCTTATTGAGTCCTGTCAGCACTTCCTCCAGACGGGGCAGCTTTTCCAGGTCCTCCGGTCGGGTGGAACGGCGCAGACCCTCCACCATGCCGGCCACCCGACCACAGAGGCGGTCCAGGTAGGTCCCGCGCAGCGGGGCTTCCATGCCGCGGTACTGGCGGCCCGCCCACTCTTCCGCAGGCGTCATGGGCACCATGGAGCCCGGAATGGCGGTGATGACCACATAGATGGTCCTGCCCTCCCCCACCAGCTCCTCATGAATGATCCGAAAGCCGCTGCGCCACAGCCATCCCCGCAGGTCCTCCACTGAGGTCATGGGCTGGAGGAGGAATGTATGCCCGCCCGAGGCCGCCCAACGGCAGGCACTCAGAATGGCGGCGATGGTCTCCCCGCCCATGCCGGCGATGGCACATACGTCGATCTCCTCCCCGCGGATCGGGGCAAGGCCATCCCCCAGACGGAAAGAAAGCTGGTCCGTCAAAGCATGGCGGCGGGCGGTCTCCCTGGCCTGTTCCAGTGGGCCCTCCCGCAGGTCGCTGGCGATGGCGCTTTGAATGATTCCCTGCTCCAGCAGCCACACCGGAAGCCGGGCATGGTCGGTCCCCACGTCGGCAAAACGGGCCCCCTGCGGCACCTGCCGGGCCAGGGCCAGCAGCCGGGGCGTAAGTTCAATGGGTCGCACCCTCTTCTCTCCTCTCCACAGATCTCTGAACACAAAAACGGAGCGGCCTCAGCCGCTCCGTCTCGCGCTGTGTCAGTTGGCGGCGGGGACGATGGAGTTGATCTTCTCCAGGAGAGCATCAACATCCACGCCGTGGACCATGCAGGCCTGCTCCACGGTCTCACCCCGGGAAGAGGGGCAGCCCAGGCAATGCATCCCGATGGACAGGAACACAGGGGCAGTCTCGGGAGCGATGTCCAGGATGTCGCCGATGATGGTATCCTTGGTAATGGTAGCCATAAAAATAAACCTCCAAAAAGCTAGGATTTGGGTATGCTTTAGTATACCCCATTATGCCTCATTTTTCAATAGGAAAAGACTGATTTCTCAAGAAAGAAAAAAGAGACGCCCACAGGCGTCTCTTTTTCAAGCCGTATGAAATTAGCGGCCCTGCTCCTCCCGCATACGGGCGAAGCACTCGCTGCAGTAAACAGGACGATCGGACTTGGGCTCGAAGGGAACCTTCGCCTCGCCGCCGCAGGCAGCGCAGGTAGCGGTGAAGTACTCGCGGGGGCCACGGGCAGCGGCCTTGCGGGCGTCACGGCAGGCCTTGCAGCGCTGGGGCTCGTTCTGGAAACCGCGCTCAGCGTAGAACTCCTGCTCACCGGCGGTGAACACGAACTCCTGGCCGCATTCCTTGCATACAAGTGTCTTGTCTTCGTACATGATCTTTTCCCTCTCTTTGACTGATTGCCCAGGTCCGGAATAAACCGATGGTGCTGGGACTGTAATATTGCGTTCAGCCTTTGCTGAAATCGCCGGAAGAAATGTGCCGTGCGACCTTGCGTCGGATGCGCTGCACGGCGTTGTCCACCGCTTTCGGGGACCGGTCTACCTGAACCGCGATCTCCGCGTAAGAATACCCCCGGAGAAAGAGGGTCAGGATCTTTGCCTCCAAGCCGGATAGCTGTCCCTTGAGCGTCCCAAGACGCTCCCGGCGCTCTTCCCTGCTGATATACATATCTTCGGGATTCTGCAAAGGTGGCCGGGATGCGGCAAATGGATAACGGTCGGTGTTCCCATCAAAAAGAGGGGTTTCATAAGAGACATAATGGTTGAGTGGGTTATGCTTATCTCTGGCTGCCGCCCGGATGGCGGAGAGGATCCGATTTCGGATGCAGGTCTCGGCATAGGTGCGGAAACTGCTCCCCCGATCGGGGAGAAATTCCCGGATGGCACTCAGCAGACCCATCATGCCCTCCTGAATGAGGTCTTCACTATCTCCGCCCGCCAGGAAATAGGGCCGGGCACAAACGCGCACCAGCCGGTGATAGCGTACCGCAAGGATCTCTTCCGCCATGCGGTCACCCAAAGCGGCCTGACGACACAGCGTCTCATCCGAAAGCATAGTTTGGTCAGTGTCTGCTGATCTCATTCCAAGACTCCTTGACTATTATAGGTCGAAAGCATCCCTTGTGTCAAGCGTTTATGCAGATTATTTTAGCGTTTTCCCTAAAATCAAAGGGTTTTTATGAGATTTGCCAGTCGGTGTGCGCAGGCGTCGGCAATCTCTGCGGTCTCTGCCTCCACCATGACCCGGACCAGAGCCTCGGTACCGGAGGGACGCACCAGGATGCGCCCGTTGCCGGCCAGAGCCTGTTCCCCTCCGGCAATGGCCTCCTTCAGTGTGTCCGAGGCCATGATGGACTGTTTCTGGGCATTGTCAGCCACGGCTACATTGACCAATACCTGGGGGTACTGGCGACAGTCGGCCACCAGCTCAGATGCCTTGCACCCGGAAGCCTTGAGGATACGCAGGAACTGAAGCGCAGTGAGCTGGCCATCCCCGGTGGTGGAATGCTCCAGGAAAATGGTATGGCCCGACTGCTCGCCGCCCAGAACATAGCCGTCCCGCAGCATCCGCTCCAGCACGTTTCGGTCTCCCACATCGGTGCAAACTGCCTGCATGCCGTTCTCTGCAAAGAAACGGTGGAGTCCAATGTTGGACATGACGGTGGCTACGACGGTGTTGCCGGGCAGTTTTCCCTGCTCCTTGAGGGCGCGGCCACAGGCGGCCATGATCTGATCGCCGTCAATGGGAATGCCCATCTCGCTGACGGCCAGGAAGCGGTCTGCATCTCCGTCAAAGGCCAGACCCAGGTCATAGCTTCCCGCCTTTACCATGGCAGCCAGACCGTCCATGTGGGTAGAGCCGCAGTTGGTATTGATGTTCACCCCGTCAGGGTCGGCGTTGATGATATCGCAGTGGAGGCCGTCAAAGCGGTCAAAGAGCTCCGGCGCGGTGGCGGAGGAGGCCCCATTAGCGCAGTCCACCAGGATGCGGAGCCCGTCCAGGCCATCGGGGACCGTAGAGACCAGATGGTCGATATAATCGTCCCGGGCGCTCTCATCGGCATAAATGACCCTGCCGATGCCGTCGTGGGTCTTGAGTGGCAGACGCTCCACTTCTCCAGAGAGGATCAATCCCTCAATTTCCCCCTCCAGCTCGTCGGAGAGCTTGAAGCCCTTTCCGTTGAAGATCTTGATGCCATTGTGCTCAAAGGGATTGTGGGAAGCCGAGATGACCACACCGGCGGCGGCCTTCCGGTCCACCGTCACCCAGGCCACGGCGGGCGTGGGGATGACGCCCAGGTGGAGCACATCGGCGCCAGCCGAGCACAGTCCCGCCACAAGGGCCCCCTCCAGCAGGTCGGAAGAGATACGGGTGTCCTTGCCGATGGCCACCAGGGGCTTACGTCCCTCCTCCCCCCGAAGGACCTGAGCCGTAGCCAGTCCCACCTTATATGCCAGCGTGGCGTCCAGCCCGGCATTGACCACGCCGCGGATGCCATCGGTACCAAATAACTTACCCATATATGATCACCTTTTCTTTCCGAATTGGTCAAACTCTTTTTTCAGCGCCTGCTCCACGGGAAAGATACTGCCCAGAAGTACTACCGTTTGGACCAGCGCCACAGCGCCGCACCACAAACCCACCGTTCCGGTATCCGCGCCCAGCACGGGCAGCATGACCAGCGCACTCAGCGGCAACAGAACCAGCCCCAGCCGGAACCACAGCCTGCCGCAGGTGCGGTGGGCAAAGTCCCAGGTAGACTGGTTCTTCATGGATCGGGCGGTACGGTAGCCATACAGGTCGTTGATGGTTTTGGGCGGTCTGGTCAGAAAGTGCCGCCCCAGGAGAAGCATAACAACGGGGATCAGCAGATCCATGCAAAGGCAAAACAGCCAGAACAGCATGGGTACACACCTCAAAAGCTCAGCTGGTCCATGCCCATCCCGCCGGGGACGGACAGGCCCAGGTGCTCATAGGCCCGCCGGGTGACGCAGCGTCCCCGGGGTGTCCGGGTGAGGAAGCCCATCTGCATGAGGTAGGGCTCATAGACGTCCTCCAGGGTGACGGCCTCTTCATTGATGGTGGCAGCCAGGGTCTCCAGCCCAACCGGACCGCCGCCATAGTGCTCAATAATAGAGTGGAGCATCCGCCGGTCGATGGCGTCCAATCCCAGGTGATCCACTTCCAGAGCGGTAAGGGCCTCGTCGGCCACCTTGCGGGTAATGACGCCCCCTGCTTTCACCTGGGCAAAGTCCCGGACCCGCCGCAGCATCCGGTTGGCGATGCGGGGGGTACCCCGGCTGCGCTTGGCGATCTCCATAGCGCCTTCCTCCTCAATGGGCACCTCCAGAATACCTGCCGAACGGGTGACGATGCGGGCAAGCTCCTCCGGGGTGTAAAGCTCCAGCCGCAGGGTGACGCCGAACCGGTCACGCAGGGGGGCGGAGAGCTGCCCGGCCCGGGTGGTGGCGCCGATGAGGGTAAACCTGGGCAGGTCCAGACGGATGGAGTTGGCGGACGGCCCCTTGCCGATGATGATATCGATGGCAAAGTCCTCCATAGCGGGATACAGAATCTCCTCCACCGAGCGGTTGAGCCGGTGGATCTCGTCTACAAAGAGGATGTCGTTTTCCGCCAGATTGGTGAGGAGGGCGGCCAGGTCACCGGGCTTCTCGATGGCCGGGCCGGAGGTGATGCGGATGTTGACCCCCATCTCATTGGCAATGATGCCGGAGAGGGTGGTCTTGCCCAGGCCGGGCGGGCCGTGGAGGAGCACATGGTCCAGCGGCTCGCTGCGCATCTTGGCCGCCTGGATAAAGACCTCCAGATTGCCCTTGGCCTTCTCCTGGCCGATGTATTCCCGCAAAGTCTTGGGGCGCAGCGAGCCCTCATTCTCGTCCTCCCGGGTGAGGGAGGTGGTCACCAGCGGGGCTTCGGTCTCAAAACCACCGCTGTCAGAAAAATCAATGCTCAATGTCTCACTTCCCTTTCAGGAGTCAGTCCCATGTATATGTGAATAGACCTCAGGCAGCTCTTCCGGCTCAGGCGGACGGGCCTGACTGCGCAGTTCTTCTGTACAGGCGTTGAACATCTGGTAGTTGCGGCGTGCAGTCTTTAACGGGACTGCATTGTAATCTCCGATTTCCTCCGGGCGCTCCGACGCCCAGGGGTCATCCGTCCAACAGCAGACCGGGCAGAGCTCATAGCTGCCCAGCGGTGTGCTCAGTGTATAATTGCCGCAGCAGGGACATGGACGTCTCTCCTCCGTTGTTCCTTCGTTTCCAATGGGGTCAGGCTCAGGTCTCCAGCTGTCCAGCAGCTCCGCCACACAGTCCAGAAAAGCGCCCTCGCCCAAGGTATTGATCTTAAAGATCACGGCCTGACTGCCGCCGGAGGTGATGGCAGAGAGAAAGAGGTCCCTCCCCTCCCCCACTAAAGTGAGGTTGAGGCTCACCCGGTTGCCGCCGATCATGCTGTACCGCTCATAGACCCGGACGGCACAGCGCAGGCCGCCGGCGCTGCGATGATCGCTTCCGTCTTCGTAGCTGGCTGAGGCGCTTCCGTTGAGGAGCCCTCGATGGAGATGCTCCAGGAAAGCGTCAAAGTCTCCGGTGAGGTGCCGTTCCAGCTTGGCCACGAATGACTCCCCCTTCCCTATCCCTTCACCATTTTCTTGAGGGCCTGTTTGATGATGTCTTCCAGACGAAGGGCCTCCAGATCAATGCCCTTGAGGGCCATACCGATCTCGGCCTGGGAGTAGCCCAACACGGCCAGGGCGGCGGCCGCCTCAGAGGATTTGTTCTCCGGGATAACGGTAACTCCGGTGCCGCCGTAGCTCTCCCCGCCGGGGGCGATTTGCCCCTTGGCCAGCTTATCCTTCAACTCCAGGATGACCCGCTGGGCGATCTTCTTTCCGATGCCCGGGGCCACGGTGAGGGCCTTTTCATCCCCGGTGATGATACTCATGGCCAGGGTCTCGGGTGTGCTGGAGGATAGGATAGAGAGCGCCGCCTTCGGCCCCACCCCGGACACCCCGATGAGGAGCTGAAAGCAGTTGCGCTCATTTTCGGTGAAGAAGCCATAGAGCTCCATGGCGTCCTCCCGGACGTTGAGGTAGGTGTAGAGTCTGGCCGTCTCCCCTTTTTTCAGCTGGGCCAGGGTGTTGTTGGTGGTACGGCAGGCATAGCCTACCCCGCCGCAGTCGATGACAGCCAGATAGGGCGCCATGTGTGCCACGGTTCCGTTGACATAGTAAAACATGCTGTTACCGCCTTATGTGTCGTTCTAACCTCTGTTGCGCACGGCATACCGCCCGCTGCCCGGGGTGGCCGGGTCCAGGACGGCCAGACGCGAGACAGCCGAGCGGGCGTGACAAAGGGCGATGGCCACCGCGTCGGCGGCGTCGTCCGGCTTGGGTACCGTTTGAAGGCCCAGAAGCCGCTTGGTCATCTCCATGACCTGCCGCTTCTCCGCCTTGCCATAACCCACCACAGCCTGCTTGACCTGGGAGGGCGAATACTCGAAAATGGGGACGCCCGCCCGTTCTGCTGCCGTCAGGATGACCCCCCGGGCCTGGGCCACGCCGATGCCGGTGGTGACATTGTTATTGAAGAAAAGCTCCTCCACAGCCATGGCCTGCGGCCGGAAAACAGACAGGAGCTGCGCCATATCGTCCTCGATCTGGAGCAGCCGGGCCGGCAGGGGCTGCCCGGCAGGCGTCGTGATGGCCCCACAGCGAAGCAGCCGCTGCCGCCCCCGCTCCGACTCCAAAACGCCGAAGCCGACAATGGCAAAGCCGGGATCGATGCCTAATATAATCATGATATCCTCCAAAGGTTTATACATGATTTATTGTACCACGGCAGACAGAACAGCGCAACCCGGAAAAGCGGTTCAGACGCAGCAGAGCGCCCGGACATTTCATCCGGGCGCTCTGCTGTTAGAAGGAAAGGACTCCTGAGCATCCTCATATTCCATATTATGCGCGTGGATGGGCTTTGATATAGACGTCCTTCAACTTTTGAGTCACCAGTTGTGCATAGATCTGTGTCGAAGAGAGATCCGCGTGTCCCAGCATCTCCTGAATGGAGCGCAGATCCGCTCCGTTTTCCAGCAGATGGGCGGCAAAGGAGTGGCGCAGGGTGTGGGGTGTGATCTCCTTTTCGATCCCCGCCTTTTCCTGATAGTACTTGATGATCTTCCAAAAGCCTTGACGGGACATCCGCTTCCCCGCCATATTCACAAAAAGGGCCTGTTCCGTTGGGGACTCCAGCAGCTGGGGCCGCACCTCCCGAAGGTACTCTGCAAGGGCCTGGACGGCGGCGGCATACAGGGGAATGATCCGCTCCTTCCCCTTCCCTTTCCCGGCACAGCGGAGAAAACCGCCGGAGAGGTTCAAATCGTCGGTGTTCAGCTCAATCAACTCACTGACCCGAATCCCGGTCGCATACAGGAGCTCCAGCATGGCATGGTCCCGACAGCCCTTGAGATCCGTGCGCTCAGGCTGCTCCAGGAAGATCTCTACCTCCTTGCTGGTGAGGATCTGCGGCAACTTCCGTTCCACTTTGGCTGGCGCTACCCCGCGCGCCGGATTGACCGCTGCCTCCCCGATCCGGATGAGGTAGCCATAAAAAGACTTGAGAGAGGCGGCGGCCCGCGTCACCGTTGCCACAGATTTTCCCCGGCTGGTGAGACCGCGAAGATAGCGTTCCACATCTGACCGGCCCGCCTGGGTCAGTGTCAGGCCCTCCCGCATACAGTAGTCGGCAAATTGCCGCACATCCCGCAGATAGGAGCTCAGAGTGTTGTCGGATGCTCGCTTTTCTGTTTTGAGATAGGACTCATAGCCTTTTATCTCATCCATCCGCTCTCCACCTTCCACTTCGATATCGCGGCCTCTAAAAAAGTTCTGCCACCGAGGCAAGCAGCACCGGCACCGCCCAGCATTCCAGCAGCGCGGTCAGGATCAGCCCTCCGGCGCACAGTCCTACACGCATCCAGAATGCGCGATCCCGCAGGACAACCGGCCCCCTCCCTCCGCCGGCGGTCCGTCCCGCCAGATTTAAGGCGGACAGCAGTCCCTGTACGCCCAGTACAAAAAGGACAGGCAGAGAGATGGTCCCGCTAAAACCAAACGCAAAAAAGGCCAATATGGCCCCCGCTGCGCCAAAGATGCGCACAAAAGAGGACACCGCAAAAGACAAAAGAAAGCCGCGGACCACAAAAACAGCGGGGATACCCACCACGCCCAGCACGGTAAAGCTGAGCAGGAGGGTGAGCAGGGGCCAGCGCGCCGACTCCCATAGGGCGGGTGCCAGTTCAGGCGGCACGGCGCCGCCCGTTTTGGCTGCCTCCAGATAGGCGCGTAAATAGCTGCCCAAGCTCTCCTGCCCCCCGCCGTCTACCCGGGCGGCCATCAGCAGCCCCGCCAGGGCTCCTGCCGCAAAAGCTGCGGAGAGGAGCACCAGGGCCGGCGCAGCATGCCCGGGCGGCATATCCCAAAACCTGACGATCCGCTTTCTCAACGTCTTCACCTCTCGTAAGAGCATATGAGACAAGCGTATCAAATAGGAAGGTCATCTGCCGAGCTCTTTCGACCGTTTCGTACACCGCTCCATGGCATCCAGCATCAAACCGTCAAAGTCCCGGTCATCGAAGGCGGAAAGAGAAGCCAGCGTGGTGCCGCCCGGCGAGCAGACCTGACGGCAGAGTTCCTCCGGACTCTTCCCAGACTCCAACAGCAGCCGGGCGGCGCCCTCCATCGTCTTGGCCGTGAGGGTCAGAGCCGTCTGTGCATCAATGCCCACAGAGACCGCCCGCCGGACCATGACGTCAGCCATGCGGAAAAACCAGGCGGGCGAGGACCCGTTGACATTGATGATATCGTCCATCTGACGCTCCTCAATGACCGCCACCTCGCCGGCAGCGGAAAAGAGCGCCACTACCGTCTGGAAAAGGTCCTCGGGTACGCCCTCCGCCCGGGCTACCGCCGTGGCTCCTACGCCCACCATCAGGGGCGTGTTGGGCATGGCCCGGACCACCAGAGCGCCGGGCAGGGCGCTGCGCAGAGACTCCGACGAGATCCCGGCCGCAATGGAGACCACACATTTTCCCGCCGTGATCCCCGCAAGCTCCGGGAGAACATCAGGGAACATCTGGGGCTTCACACCCAGGATGATGAGGTCGGAATGAGCGGCCACCTGAGCATTATCCGTAGTGGTATGGACGCCCTCCGCAGCGAATGGATCCAGCTTCTCCGGGTGGCGGTTGGAGAGCCATACCCGCTCCGGCTCTGTTCGCTTCTGACGCAACACACCGCGCAGGATGGCGCCGTTCATATTTCCGGCTCCAATAAACCCCAAAACCATCGTGTCCATATTGGCCATCTCTCCAGCCTCCCAGTTGTTGTAAGATAGAACATCTGCCGAAGGGCCGGCTACGGCGCTTTCGACAAACAGTACTATAAGCCACAACAGAGAACTTTTCAATTCCTTGACAGGATATTTTTTCATTTTTGGGTATTATGACAACAGATTATGTAAATTATATTATGTAAATCAATTGGATGGCAATTCGAGCCGCTTCACCTGTTAGCCAAAGATGACACAATATAATGTTCCGGCGCTTTTAGCGTCTATGATATATTGTGTTTACGTAGTGTATACGCTGTTCATCACAGCACGCGATATACAAATTGTAATCACCGCATTCCCCGCCGCACAAAAAAGCTCTTACCTTCTGCGCCGCTTCCGTTTCGGCCTGGCGCACAGGAGCCCGGCGGCAGCGCCGCCGCATAGGCAGCCGGACAACAACCCCAGACCGCCCTGGTCCACACAGGCCGATTCCGGGAAAAAGAGCAGCCCTCCGGCGAGGAGCAGCAGAAAAAAGGCTCCCCCCGCCGCCAAGCCGGCCAGAAGCGCCCGGCTCCCACAGCGTTTTACGGTCAGGACACCGCCGGAGAAGCCACCGAGCACACAGGCCGCAATGGCCAGTTGATCCATGGACGCCTCCCCGAGCCAGCCATTGGAGATGCCAACGGCACACAGCAGAAGAACGACCAGACACACCGCCAGAGACAACAGTCCTCCCAGCAGGATGGAAGCCATGACCTGGAGCCATCTGACGCCCTGCTCCTCCCCTGTTTTGCGCATGAAAACACCCTCCTCGCATTGCTTCTGATGAAGCCTATGCAAAGAGGGTGCTTGTCATGCTATGGAGTTAACTCACTTGGTGGTCTCGGTGGTCTGCGCGCCCTTGGTGGAAATGGCCCACTTGGCGAACTCCACACGGACCCGGTCGGCGCCGGTCTCAAGGACAATGCTCTCCTCCTTGACCGCGCAAATGGTACCGATGATGCCACCGATGGTGGTGACCTCATCCCCAATGGTCAATTCGCTGCGCATCTTGGCCAGTTCTTTTTTCTTCTTGTTCTCAGGCCGGATCAGTAGGAAATAGAAGATGGCCAGCATGACTACCAGCATACCGATCGTAGACATCCATTCACCCAAAAGACATTACCTCCAAATGATTGATTCCTGCTTTCTTTTTCAGCTGTATCAAGGCAGTAGAGTATATTATAACGTTAATACGCATTTTTGACAAGTCTTTTGTTAAATTTATACCCTTTGCTCCAAACGGCGGCTGTACTCGGCCCGGAACTCACTGAAGCAGCCCTGATCCAGGGCCTCTCGGATGCGGCGGGTGAGCTCGTTGTAGAACCACAGGTTGTGGAGCACCGCCAGGCGCATCCCCAGCATCTCCCCTGCCGCAAAGAGGTGACGGATATATGCCCTGGAGAAGGACCGGCAGGTGGGACAATTACAGGAGGGATCAATGGGGCGGTCATCCAGCTTGTATTTCTCATTTTTGATATTGAGGGCCCCATCCCAGGTAAAGAGCTTTGCGTGACGGGCATTTCGAGCAGGCATGACGCAGTCGAAGAAGTCCACGCCACGGGCCACCCCCTCAATGATGTTGGAGGGCGTCCCCACCCCCATCAGGTACCGGGGCTTGTCCGCCGGCATGTGGGGCTCCACTGCCTCGATGATGTCATACATGGTCTGGGTGGGCTCCCCCACTGCCAGGCCGCCGATGGCATAGCCGTCGCAGTCCAGCTTGGCAATCTCCTTCATGTGCCAGACCCGCAGGTCAGGATAGGTGCCGCCCTGGTTGATGCCGAAGAGCATCTGATGGGGATTGACGGTACCTGGCAGCGCATTGAGCCGGTCATGCTCAGCCTTGCACCGCTCCAGCCAGCGGAGGGTCCGCTCACAGGAGGGCTTGACATACTCGTAAGTAGCAGGGTTCTCCACGCACTCGTCAAAGGCCATGGCGATGTCAGAGCCCAGGTTGGACTGGATGCGCATGGACTCCTCCGGCCCCATGAAGATGCGCCGGCCATCGATGTGGGAGGCGAAGGTGACCCCTTCCTCGGTGATCTTCCGCAGACCCGAGAGGGAAAAGACCTGAAATCCACCGGAATCGGTGAGGATGGGACCGTCCCAGTCCATGAACTTGTGGAGCCCGCCCATCTGCCGCACCACGTCGTCGCCGGGGCGCAGGTGGAGATGGTAGGTGTTGGAGAGTTCGATCTGACAGCCGATTTCTTTGAGGTCATGGGCGGAGACCGCTCCCTTGATGGCGCCCTGCGTCCCTACGTTCATGAAAACCGGGGTCTGGACCACCCCGCCGTGGGCACAGGAAAATTCGCCGCGCCGGGCGCGGCCTTCGGTTTTGATGACTTTGAACACGAAAAAACTCCTATTCCTTCGGCCAGGCCAGGGACCCGGCGCGGCTTTCCTTGACAACAGTTGCCATTATACCAGAGGGCTGCCGGTTTTACAACACAGAATCACAGGGCGTTTCTCTGGAACGCCCCTCCTCACGACTCCAAAAGTTCCGCAATGTAGACGGTGAGCTTATCCCCTTCAACGTCAAGGTGCCGGCGTTTGGGACACGAGTGATGACGCAGCCCTGCTAAATTTATCATTCAGCAGGGCTGCTATCATATGGCTTTTACAGGCAGATGCAGAAACGATCCAAATCCTTGTCGGTCATCTCTGCTCTGCGGAATATATCAGTATCAGACCTCGTTTTCCTGATAGGTCACGGTATTCCGGCGATCCGGACAGACCACAAAACTGACCTCCGCCATTTGCTCAAGCAGGGCGTCTGCATCATGTTCCAGCTTGTATTCCAGCTCCTCCCGGTACAGGGGGATGACCTGGTAGAAGTTGACCTCCTCGCCGCTCGGCAAAACGCAGACCTCGCCAACTTCTCCCATGTCCATGTCCTGGGGACCGATCAGAAGGCTGGCGCAGAGCTTTGTGCCTTCTGCAAAGTCCTTCTCATTGTCTATGGTATGGCCAAAGCCCAGCCAAGTGTCGCTGGCGATGGGCAGGCGGGCCAGGACCTTCAGCAGCCGGGTGGGCCAGTACCACCGCTCATCCTCCATGGATTCCCTGTCCAGCTTCCAGTCCGGCGGCAGGGCGATGACCAGCTCCGCCCGCTCCAGCTTGTACTCTGCCAGTTCCTCCGGCACATTCATCCGGTGGGCCCCCATGCCCATCGTCACCAGCGTGTAGTAGTTCCGCTCCTCAGAGGGCGGAACTACGCAGATGTCCACATGGATGTCGGGGGAAACCAGCTCATGGAACACATTCTCAAACTCACCAAAGGTGTTTTCAATGTGCTGCTCTATCGCAGACATCTCTTCCTCTGTGTAAAGCTCTGGTTCACAGTTCTCCTCCGAGGACCAGAAAGTGCCCTCCTGTTCTGTCCCGTCCGGGTTCAGGAAGATCTGGAAGTATGCGTCCTCCTCTATCAGCTTATAGAGCAGACCCATGCGGTAGTCCAGCCCTATCAGCACCGTGTCCAGGCGGGCCGCTCTGCCGTCCGGGTGCGCCCGTTCCAGCCACTGTCCACTCTGAAGCCAGCCCTTCAACTGCTCCAACCAGTCGGGATTCAGTTTGGACATTCCCGCTTCATTCATTTGGAACACCAGATCCACAGAACGGTCCTTTACTATATACGGGAACTGCGTATAGGGTGCGTTAGGCATGTACTGCTCCGGCTTGGAGCCAAAGATGCTCCAGAAGCGTTCCAGTCCATCCTCATTGACGGTGATGCAGGAGATGGCGCGTTGTTTGTCATCGGCGTCCTCGTCCAGTCCCTGCTGGAGCGTCTGGTCGGCAGCAGGGTTGATCCAATGGTATTCCATCTGCTCCAGCGGCGCACCTTGCTCGATTTCTCTTTTGAGGGTCAGGAACTCATAATCGCCCGGTTCCAGTTTCAATCCTTGTTTGACGGCATCCAGCGCACCGGTTTTATCACCAAAATGCGCCCGCAGCTTACCGACTTGCAGCCAGATCCAGGGGTAGTCCGGCTCCTCCTGGGCGCCCTTCTCCGCGTAGTTAAGTGCTTCTTCCAGCCTGCCGCAGTACATCAGAGCCACCGAATAGCGGTAGTACCAGGTAGCGCAGCCTGCGGCATTTTTCTCCGAACCCTTCATCCAGTCTGCCGCCTTGTAATAGTACCGGTACTCATCCAGATTGTTACAGGCAAAGGAATACCATAAAGCGATCTGGAGGTCCTGCTGGACCTGACGTTGGGTGAATCTCCCCTCTTGTGTGCCCCGCTCAATAAAGTCCTCCAGCCAGTGGAACATCCTGCCAAAATAGCCGGAGGTGCCCTCGTCAAAGGATTCCAGCGTTTCGATATCCTCTGCCGAGAGCAGAGACCCGGTCTCCGGGTCCACCTCCGGCTCGGTTTCCCGCTCCCACAGGCGGACCGACCCCACATCCCGGCGGAATACATGGAACACCCCATGGGCCACGTCGGACCCGGCGAAGAAATCTCTGGCCGCGTTCAGCACGGCGGGCAGGTTCCAGGCGAGGAAATCCAGATACCCATAGTACAGGCCGGTGGCTCCGCCCAGGAAGGTGACGGCGTCCTCTCCGGCGTGCGTCAGAATGGCCTCTTGCAGGGCGTCCCGGAATTGCAGGATCTGTTCGGCCCGGTTCTCTCCCGCAAATCCGTCTACCGGATAGCACAGGAAACCGGCCACGATGCCGTCTTTGTGGTACTCATCCACCATATCACTGCGGGCGGACAGATAGTCGTTGATGAGCACCGGCAGGCGGCAGCTTCCCGTATAGACATCCAGCCGCCAGTCGGCTTCCGGATCTTCCACCGGTTCCAGTTCATAGGCAATGTAGCTGTTTTCCAGATAATCTCTGCCATCCCGCCAGAGGGAGAGTCCCATGCTTTGCACCAGCTCCGGCAATTCAGAAAGGAGCTTGGCCGGTTCATCTTTCGGCTCCGCGTAAATATCAAAACCGGCAATCAGCGCGATAGCGGAAACTTCTCCGATGGTTTGATCCACCAGCATGGAGAGCGCCCACCAGACCCGGTCCGTGTCCTCTTTCAACAGTGGCGTCAGCTTTTCACAGTACAGGACCATGCTCATTTGGTTGTCCTCTGTTTTCTCTACCCACACCTGCACATCCTCGGCCCGAATTTCGATGTCTCCGGCCCGCAGCTCAAACCCCTCGCAGGGCTGACGACCTACCAAGATATTCCAATGCTCCAGTACCGATTCCGGGGCCTGCTGCTGGAAGTACACCAACGGGAACAGACGAGAGCGAAGGCCCTCCGGGCTGAGGATCAGTTCATATTTTTCGCCATTGAAGCCCAGCTCAAAGGAAGTATCACGCAGGGCCGTTTTGAGTGCGTTCCCGCATGTTTCAATCAGCTCCTCGCCCCGCTGGTGCGTTTGGTCGCTGTCCATGATCTGGCGCAGTTCCCCTTCGACCTGGGCAAAGGCTGCCCAGGCGTCCTCCGTCCTCTCCCGGAAGTTCTTCTCAAACCGGGGCAGGGCCAGACGGCGGCGGCAATCGTCTATGTACTCCTGGGTATCTTTGTCTCCGGGGCGGGCTTTTAGGGCATTTTCAAAGTAACACAGGGCGGGGCCTTCCTCATCCAGGCAGTAATAGGCCAAAGCGATTCGATAATTCCAGCAGTGATCGCCCGCAAAATACTCCTCATGGGGAGTCAGAAGTTCCAGCGCCTTTTCAAAAGGCTCCCGTTCTCCTATAT